>JAYGGC010000275.1:0-2265 GCA_046581525.1 Roseibacillus sp.
CAAATCACCGATCGCGGAGAACCCACCCGCACTGAAGGCAGGCTCCGCATCCAGGCCATTGCTGGAGAAGTGCCAACTGGGCCCGTCGCCCTTGGCGAGGATGGTCTGGTTGGCGACGCCGATGAAGGGGGAACTCAACCATACGGAGAACGACATGCTGCTTCCCGTGAAGTCGAAGGTGCTCTCGAGGCCACCCGTGATCTCCACGTACTGATCGAAGGCGCCGGCCGCAAAATTGTTGAGATCGAGGCCCTGACCGAATTTCCCGGGGCTGAAGAGCAGGTCGGGAGCGCCGGTGCCGGGAAAGTGGGTGCCGTGCGCGCCGGTGGCAGTGCTGTCGAAGAGATCATCATCGAAGGCCCAGTAGGAAACCAGGCCATTTTCAAGGCTGGCGCTCGCGGGCGGAAGCGCCATAGCGATCATGGCAGCGGCGATGGTCAGTGGTCGGCTAAAAGTGGGTTGTCTCATGGGCTCAGGGCAGATCGATGGCGAGAGGATTGAGCGGATTCAGTTGGTGGTCCAAACTTGGTAGAGAGCCTGCCCAAGGGGCGGGGAAGGATCCTGGAAGGTGTGCGTGTCGCCACCGGTGAAGGGCGCCCCGATGTCGGTAAAGGTCTCTCCGTCGATCGTCCGGCGCAGGATGTACTCCTCGGCCGGATCCATGCCTGCTACCTCCAACTCGAAGGACAAACCATTGAAGGTCGCACTGGTGAGGACGACGGCGGCAGTGGGATGATCGTCAATGAGATCCTTGATGGAGAGGCCGTTGTTACCACCATTCCAAATGGCGTGCACCTCTTCGGAATCGAGAACTCGACCCCAGATCGCGAGGTCATCGATGCGCCCCTGCCAATAGCGGCCGGTGGCGCCCGCGTTGTCGCCGATGCGAGCCGGGTTGTTGTTCTGACTGACGAGGTTGGGGAGGGTAACGGATCTCGTGCCGACGAGCTGCCCATCAATCCAAAGACGGCTGGAGACGCCGTGCTCTACGATGGCCACGAGATGGTGCATCTGACCGTCGGCGACCGACGGTGTGGAAGTAAAGTCGCCGCCCTGAATGTCGTCGTTGCCTCCAGTAAAGGTCATGTTTGCGTTGCCGCCATGGCGGTGAATACGCCACGAATGACCCTCCCCCTTGCCGACGAGACATTGCCAAGTCTTGGTGAAAACAGGGATACTGAACCAGACCGACACCGCCATGTCTCCGCCCACGAATTCGACGTCGCCCTCAGGGCCGCCGATCGTGGCATACTGATTGGAGCCATTGAGATCGATTCCATCGCCGAGCTTTGCGGCTCGGTAGCTGGCCGGACCAGTTCCAAAGAAGGTGGCGTCGTGGGCACCGGGATTAATGGGACTCATGTCGAGCAGATTTCCGTCGAGAGGAAAGTAGGCGACCAAGTCACGTTCCAGTTTGGGCTTGTCGTTTGGATCGGTTGGGTCGTGACCTCCTTCGCTGCCGTCGCCAAAGCCGTCACCGTCTGTATCCGGATTCAAGGGGTCGGTGATATATCCGTCAGTTCCCGGCACCAGTTCCTCGCCATCGCTCAGCCCATCACCATCCGAGTCGGGACCGAGGGGATTGGTGCCGGCGACGGTTTCGGCGTCGTCATCGAGCCCATCGCCATCGGTGTCGGGGTTGTTGGGGTGACTTCCGCTGTCGTGTTCCTCGAGGTTGGTGAGCCCGTCGCCATCGAGATCGAGGGCGGAATCATCGAGGGCCGGGTTGAGTCCGTGGGCGCTCTCGTAGGCATCGCTCATGCCGTCGTTGTCCCCGTCGGTCCCGACAATGAGATCGGCGATGGGGACCCCGAGACCGGCGTTCCAGATCTGGCGGAGCTCCCCGGTGGTGAGGGCGCGGTTCCAGACCGCGACATCGTCCACCAGTCCGTTCCAGTTCATGTCGAAGAGCTCCGGGTTACCTCCGATTTCCATGGGCAGACCGTTGCTGCCGAGGTCGGGCGGACCACCAACTGCCACCAGCAGGCCGTCGAGGTAGAGCCGGGTCGCCACCCCTGCTTCCGAGATCGCCACCACGTGGCGCCAGAAGGGGCCGGCGATCGATCCTCCTCCCGAGATGGGAGCCGAGCCGCCATGGTAGATGAGCTCGCTGCTGCCGGCATTGAGGGTGAGGCGCCAGTTGTTGTCCCCTCCCTTGCCCACGATGTTGGGTTCCGCATTCGAGGCGATGCTGAGGCGCACCCAGGTCGAGATCGTCAAACTCCCGCCGGGAGAGTCGAACTCCGACCCGCTTCCGACGATCTG
>JAYGGC010000068.1:0-2413 GCA_046581525.1 Roseibacillus sp.
ACCCTGATTTCTGCGATTCCGGATGACGAAGTGCGAGAGGGGAACTGCTTCCCTTTTTCGGAGACGCCCCTGCCGATTCCAGCCAGGGTCTTCCCGCTTCGGCGCGCGAAAGAGCTTGCTGCTGGAAGTCGCACAGAAATGTTGCTCAGCAAATCTGAACTCCATCGAGGTCAGGCCAAAACTCCATCGACCACTTCGCCAGCTACGTCGGTGAGTCGGAAATCGCGCCCCGCGTAACGGTAGGTGAGCTCTTCGTGATTGAGCCCGAGGAGATGGAGAATGGTGGCGTGGAAGTCGTGAATGTGGGCTGGGTTCTCCGCAATCCCGTCTCCAACTTCATCGCTCTTGCCGTAGGACGTGCCGGCCTTTACTCCGCCGCCAGCCAGGAAGCAAGTGAAGGCCTTGGCGTGGTGACCGCGGCCATTCGGGTTGGCGTCTTGCCAGGGTGTGCGGCCAAACTCGGTGCAACCAACGATGAGAGTCTCCTCCAGCATTCCCCGTTGCTTGAGATCCTTGATCAATCCGGCCATGGGGCGATCAAGATTGGCTGCCAGCCCGCGGTGATCCTCCATGTTCCCATGGCTGTCCCAGTTGCTGGTATTGCTAGAAAATTCCTAGCAATCACAGGCACCGGAGACGCCGGGGTCAGAAACGCAATTCCCTAGCAATAACAGGGACACAGTCCTTCAGGATTTGGAGTGAGCCAGGGGCTGAAGCGTGCCACATTCTCCTCCCGTGAGGCTCCGCCCATCACAACAAATGCTCTTCCTTGGGCCCGCCGCGTGCCTCTGCCTCCTTGCCCCGTCTGCTGGTGCCCTCTCGTGGCGCGACTGCGCGAACCAGGAAGGAGACTGGCACAAGACTCCCGAGGCAAGGCGCATCGGGGACAACGTCCTCTACTTTCAGTCGGATTTCGGCGGTTGGTACAAAAACGACGGAAGCATCCATCCCTCCGGAAATGCTGCGATCGATGTCCGTAGTGAAGAGGAGCAGAGGAAGCACAAGAAGTCGCTGGAGCAGCGCAAGTATCCCTGCACCCTCGATAACGACGCGACTTGGTCCGAGATCCGTTTCCTCGCCAGGGTCCACGCTGCGACGGGTCAGCGGAAGTACAAGGACGGCTTCCTGAAGGGGGTGCGCTACCTGCTGGAAGCGCAGTATCCCAGTGGGGGCTGGCCGCAGTTCTATCCGCTCCGGCCGGGATACTCGAGCCGTATCACCTTCAACGATGGAGCCATGATCGGGGCCATTGCGATCCTCGACAACGTCGTGCACCGCCGGCCGCCTTACGACCTCGCCGACGACAGGCTGCAGGAGAAATGTCGGGTGGCGGTGGCGAAGGGGCAGAAGTGCATTCTCAAGTGCCAGATCGTGGTGGACGGGAAGAAGACGGCCTGGTGCCAGCAGCATGACCAGCGGACGCTCGAGCCGGCCCAGGGCCGCATCTCCGAGAACCCGTCCCTGTCCGGAGCCGAGAGCGTCGGCGTGGTGCGCTACCTGATGTCGATCGAGAGCCCCTCGCCCGAGGTGGTCGCCGCGATCGAAGGCGCGGTAACATGGTTCAACGAGGTCAAGATCACCGGGGTCCGCGTCCTCAACTTCGAGGACAAGTCTCTCCCCGGCGGAGTGGACCGGAAAATCGTTGTGGATCCGGAAGCCCCGCCGATCTGGGCGCGCTACTACGATATCGGAACCAACCGGCCCATGTTTATCGAGAAGGGCGTCGTGAAATACGAACTCTCGGAACTCAGCCACGCCAAGCGCATCGGCCACTTGTGGATCGGCGGCCGCTGGCCTGACAACCTCCTGAAGGCCGAGTATCCCGCGTGGACGCGAAAGCAATCGTCGAGTGAATTTGACTGACGTGCTACAAGGAATCGAACCCCTTCCAGCCCCTCCTCCACACGCCCCATGAACCCAATCCCCGAAATCAATTTTCCTAGCAATAGCGGAAGTGGTGCGTCTGCGATTCATCATGGCAAACGCAAAGCTGTAGTTGGACCCCGTAGTGTCCAGAAATTCGATTACAACAGAATGCGCTGATTGCCAGTCAGTTGAGAGAGAGGGGCTGAGGACGCATTTCGATCGTGGCTACGAGTTTGGAGACGGCGAGACGTCACCAACGGATGTGATCAGGCTGCGTGGCGAAGTCTCTGGCGGGCTGGACCAACCAGCAGGAGCACGTGCCCAAGGATTCAAAAATGACCATCTGTCGAATTTGACTTGAGGATGGCAACCGCGGCCCGAGTGGCTTGAGGTCCTCTGCGAACCGCACATGGAGCTGTCGGAGTCTGGATGGGCAAATGGGGAGGGTGAACTGCCACGAGCGGCTTGGCGAATTGCTCCACCAATCCTCCCGGCATGCAGCGTGAAGCCATGAACTACCAACGATTCCAGTTTTCGGACACTACGG
>JAYGGC010000144.1:0-12270 GCA_046581525.1 Roseibacillus sp.
ACTGGGCCCGTCGCCCTTGGCGAGGATGGTCTGGTTGGCGACGCCGATGAAGGGGGAACTCAACCAAAGGGAGAACGACATGCTGGCGCCCGTGAAGTCGAAGGTGCTCTCGAGGCCACCCGTGATCTCCACGTACTGATCGAATGCGCCAGCCGCGAAATTGTTGAGATCGAGGCCCTGACCGAATTTCCCGGGGCTGAAGAGCAGGTCGGGAGTGCCGGTGCCGGGAAAGTGGGTGCCGTGTGCGCCGGTGGCAGTGCTGTCGAAGAGATCACCATCGAAGGCCCAGTAGGAAACCAGTCCATTTTCGAGGCTGGCGGTGGCGGGCTGAAGCGCCACGACGATGGTGGCAGCGGCGATGGTCAGTGGTCGGGAAAAAGTGGGTTTTCTCATGAGATCAGGGCAGATCAATTGCGAGAGGATTGAGCGAATTCAGATTGAAGTCCAGAATTGATACAGAGCCGCTCCTGGCGGCGAGGACGGATCGACGAAGACGTTGGTGGTCGCGCTACCGGCGACTCGATCACGACGACATCACGCGCCTCGCCACTGCCATCTTCGAACAGGTCAAACTCCGCGGCCCGTTCCAATCCGTCGCCGAATTCGTGAACCGCCGGGTGGAAGATTCCGAGCTTGGATTGCAGGGTGCCCTGCAGGCCGCGATCACGATGTCCGGGATCAACCAGGATTTCAGGTCCACCGGCGTACGGGGGCGCCCGCTGCGCTCAACCAGGCCGACCTGCTCGCTCCCCTCGCCCCCTTCGTCACCGTGCGCTCGGACACCTTCCGCATCCGCGCGATGGGGGAAGCGACCAACGAGTGGGGCCACACCGTGCGCATGGTCTGCGAGGCCGTCGTCCAGCGCACCCCCAATTATGTCGACTCCCGCGACCTTCCCTTCACCGAGCCAGCCAACCTGAAACCGGGTGGCGTCAACGAACGATTTGGTCGCCGCTTCGAAATTGTTTCCTTCCGCTGGCTCGCCAAAAACGAACTCTAACCGACTCATGCGAGTATTCCTCCTCACGCTCTGCACACTGACCTCCCTTTCCGGGGCCATCCGCGCGCAGGGTAGCAAGGTGCCCGTAACCCTCTTCTACTTCCGCTACGCTCCCGGTCTCCAAGAAGTGTTCGTGCGCATCGACAGAAACTCCTATCGGGGGGTGACCCTCTCCAGCGCCAACATGATCGGCCCGGTCAACGCCGCGGTAATCAATGGAAGAGTCACCATCCACCAGGAAATCACCGACCGCGAAGGCGTGAAGTCCTGGACCGTCATTGCCAGGGCAAAGGTCGGATTGATCGCCGATCCCCTCGTGGTGCTCCTCCCTCGGAAGCGAGGCAATGGCCCCGCATACCGGACCTTCGTGGTCGACCGGTCGAAGTCCGAATTCCCTCCCGGCAGCTACCAGCTCATCAATTTCTCTCCCTATCCAGTGCGTTGCCGGGTTGGCGGACGCTCGGCGCTCTCCGCCTCCGGAACCGTTCAAGCGCTGCAACCCATCGACGTCCCTGGAAAGATGATGTCGGTGGAGTTTGAGTATCATGACGGCGAACGCTGGCGGCGCATGACCACCACGCGCTGGGCCTATCGCAACGACCGCCGCTCGCTCCTCTACCTCGACCCCGCTGACAAGCGCATGAAACTGCGCAGCATTCCCGATCGTGTGATCACCCCCGCAACGGCGACCCGCTAAAAACGACTTCGCAGGAAGAGCTCCCCTCCAGGCAGTTCCCGTCCCGATCGATTTTGCGTCGCCCGAAGATCATTCTTCCCCGTCCCGGTGAGGTCTCTAATAACGGTTAACCAATAACCCATTGACCACCGCCCCCTCATTTCGTCCGCTCTTCCAACGCGTCATGCAAATGAAATACACAGTCACCTCTCTCTCCCTCGTCAGCCTCCTCCTCACCGCCTGTGGGGAAAAGAAAGAAGAGAATGGAAAGAACCCGGGTTCGGATAACATCAAGGAAACTACAGTGGAAGTTTACGGCAAAAAGGACGGACAGGACGTGAAGATCTTCACGTTCAGCAACAAGGACGGCATAATCGCCAAGGTCACGGAATACGGCGCCATCCTCACCAGCCTCGAAGTTCCCGACAAGCAGGGCAACGTCAAGGATGTCACCCACGGCTACGACGACCTCGCGGGCTGGCTCACCAACACCTCCTATTTCGGAGCCACCGTCGGGCGCTACGGCAACCGCATCGCGGTCGGAAAATTCTCCATCGACGACGAAGAGTACACCCTCGTCACCAACAACGACCCCAACCACCTCCACGGCGGCACTGTCGGATTCGACAAAGTGGTCTGGAGTGGCAAAACCATCGAGGGCGGCGTGGAACTCACCTACACCAGCAAGGATGGTGAGGAGGGATACCCCGGGAATCTCGAACTCACGGTCACCTACACCCTGAACGATGCGAACGAGCTGAAGTGGACTGTCAAAGCCACCACCGACAAGGCTACTCCAATCAATGTCGTGCAGCACACCTACTGGAACCTCAGTGGCGACCCCACCACCACGATCAATGACCACGAACTGACTCTGGCGGCCGATGAATTCCTGCCCACCGACCAGACCCTGATTCCCATTGGCCAGTTTGCACCCGTCGCGGATTCTCCCTTCGACTTTACCACCGCCACCGTCATCGGGGAGCGCATTGACGCGCCCAGCATCCCGTTGCAGTTTGGCAAGGGATACGATCACTGCTGGGTTCTCCGCGAGGGCGAGGGCGTCCGCTTTGCCGCCAAGCTCCGCGACCCGAAGAGCGGCCGCACCATGGAGCTCAGCACCGACCAGCCCGGCATTCAATTCTATGGCGGAAACTTCCTCAATCCGGAAGAACAGAAGGCTGCCGGCAAGGGCGGCGTCAAATACGCCCACCGCACCGCGTGCTGCCTCGAGACCCAGTTCTTTCCCGACTCCCCGAACAAGCAGGACAACCCCGCCTTCCCCAGCTGCATCCTCAAGCCCGGCGAGACCTACAAGCACACCATGGTCAGCAAATTCAGCTGGTAGGGGGGAAGCGTCGAACGTCGGACTGTGAAAGGTCCAATCTCCTTCCCAACCAAAGGGCCTGCCCCTCTGGCAGTTTGTGTGCGTTTTTTGATTCTCCCGACCTTCGACCTTCGACTTCAAGACCTTCGACTTCCGCCTTTGCTCCACCATGGATCCCTTAACCGTCATCTCCTTCCTCCTCTTCACCGGTCTCGTCGCGGTGCTCACCTGGCGGCTCACACGCGGGCGGCTTGACGACACCGAAGAGGGATTCTTCCTCGCCGGGCGCAGCCTGACGGGATTGGTCATCGCAGGATCACTGCTGCTCACCAACCTCTCCACCGAACAATTGGTCGGACTCAACGGAGGGGCCTTCAAGGATGGCCTCGCGGTGATGGCCTGGGAGGTGATCGCCGGAGCTTCTCTTGTCGTCCTCGCGCTGTTCTTTCTCCCTCGCTACCTCAAGTCCGGGATCACCACCGTCCCGCAGTTTCTCGAGGAACGCTACGGGCCCGGCACGCGCGCGCTCACCACCTTCATCTTCATCATCGCCTACATGCTGATCCTCCTTCCCTTCGTGCTCTTCCTCGGCGCGAAAGGATTGAACGGCATGCTGAACCTCGAGGAAATGCTGGGCCTCAGCGAGATCGCCACAATCTGGATGGTGATCATCTTCATCGGCATCGTCGGCTCCGCCTACGCGATCTTCGGCGGATTGCGCGCGGTGGCGGTCTCCGACACCTTCAACGGCGTGGGCCTCCTCGTGGGCGGTCTCATGATCACCTTCTTCGCCTTCCGGGCGGCCGCGGGCGATGGCTCCTTCGCCGACGCCTTCGCGCAACTGAAAGAGGACAAGCCGGAGAATCTCAAATCGATCGCAGGGGAAGGCCACCCCCTCCACTGGCCCACCCTCTTCACCGGCGTTCTTCTCCTCAATTTCTTCTACTGGACCACCAACCAGCAGATCATTCAGCGCACCTTCGCCGCCAAGAGTCTCGCCGAAGGCCAGAAGGGGGTTCTCCTCGCCTCCTTCTTCAAGATCCTCGCCCCGCTCATTCTCATTCTTCCGGGTCTCCTTGCTTATCAGATCTTTGCCAACGATCCGGACGTGGATGTCAGCGCCGTCAAGGACGGAAACGTCTACGGCATGCTGGTGCGCGAGGTTCTTCCCAACTGGCTCACCGGATTTTTTGCGGCGGTCGTGATGGGCTCGATTCTCTCGACCTTCAACTCCGTTCTCAATTCCAGCGCCACCCTCTTCTCACTCGGGGTTTACAAGAAGATCATCAAGCCGGCGGCCACCCAACACGAGCTGGTCCGCTCGGGCCGCATTTGCAGCGCAGTGGTGGCGGTTCTCGCCATCATCGCCGCACCGCTCATTTTCCATGGCCGGGACGGACTCTTCAACATGTTCCAGGCCCTCAACGGGATCTACTTCATCCCGATCCTCGCCATCATGCTCTTTGGGTTCTTCAACCGCACCTCGGCCGGAATCACCGCCATCATCGCCATTGTCATCGGCGTGATTGCCATGCTCATCGGCACTTTCTTCACCGGCGGTGACGATGGTTGGCTGAAGGCAATCTTTGGATCCGGCTTCCACTACATGGGCGCGGTCTTCGCCTTCCTGATTCTCCTCCAGTATGTCCTCGGCCGGTCCGTGAGGCGCACCGCTCCTTACGTGCAGCAGGACGCCAAGGTCGTGGACCTCACCCCCTGGAAGCACGCCAAGCCGGTGGGGATCGGACTCATTGTCCTCGTCCTCATTCTCTACGCGCTGTTCGCGGTCTAGGGCATGTCCTAGAATTCGCGGAGGAAAATTTTCGCCAGCGCCAACCTCCTCCCGCTCAAGGCGCCCTGCCAGCTACTACTGGGGACTGCGCCGGCTGAGTGCGCTTGGCCTTGTCGCTTTCCGCCGCGACCGCTAGAACCAGTGCGTCCGCGCGCCGGATGCTCCCCCCCATGCCGCTCCAACCCAACCAACTCCTCGCCGATCTCTCCATCGATGCGAAGGTCTACCTCAAACATTTCTACCAGCAGGAGGCCTCCCTCGTGGCAGCCGCCCCCGGCCGCGTGAACCTGATTGGGGAACACGTTGACTATTGCGACGGCTTCGTGCTCCCTCTCGCGATCGACCGGCACGTCGTCATCGCGGCTGCTCTCAACAATTCGAGGGAAGCACGCATCCGCACGGGAGGCGAAGAGGAAGCGGTCATCTCTCTCGAGGGCGAACAGAAAGTTGGTGATCCCAAGTGGTCAAACTACCTGCGGGGCGTACTGGAAGGATTTCGCCTCCAGGGCAGTTGGCCCGTCCCCGGCTTCAACGCAGCGATCGTATCCAGTGTCCCCATCGGCGGTGGCCTTTCCTCCTCCGCCGCCCTCGAACTCGCGTTCGCGACCATCGTGGAAGGCTTCGTCGACACCGTCCTGGACACCAAGGAAAAGGCCCTCCTCTGTCAGCAGGCCGAACACGACTTCGTAGGCGTCCCCTGCGGGATCATGGACCAATTCGCCTCCGCCTTCGGGCAGACCGACAATTTCGTCCTCATCGATTGCCAGTCACAGGAGCCGGAACTGGTCCCCTTCCACTCGAACGATCTCAGCATTCTCGTCGCCAACACCATGGTTTCGCACGATCTCGCCGACGGCGAGTACCGCGCCCGGCGCAAGTCTACCGAGCAATCCCTCGCGATCCTTGGCAAAGAGAGTTGGCGCGAAGTTGCGATCTCGGATGTGGAAACGAAGAAGGAGGAGTTGGGCGATGTGAATTACCGGCGTTCCCGTCACGTGGTGGGCGAGATCGCGCGCACCGCCGAAGCGGCCGGGGAACTGCGCAAGGACAACTACGCCGCGCTCGGCCCACTCATGGCGGCCTCCCACAATTCACTGCGCGATGACTTTGAAGTCTCCTGCAAGGAGCTCGATCTCATGGTCGAGCTCGCCAATGAAGTCGGGTTCGAAGGTGGGGTCCTCGGTTCCCGCATGGTCGGAGCGGGTTTCGGCGGATCCACCGTCACGCTCTGCCGCGCCGATCGTATTCGCGAAATTGGAGCCCAGCTTTCAGTCGGCTACGAACAGGAAACCGGTCACCACCCGCAGCTCTTTGCGACCCGGCCGGTGCAGGGTGCGCGATTGCTTTAAGGCAATTGTAGGACGGGCGTTCCGCCTGCCGGAGTAGGGGGCGCCTGCCCGAAAGTCCTCGGACCAAGCAAGGCCAACTCTTCCCCCAACTTGACACCTGAATCTTCCAGCTTGAAGCTGCCTACCATGATCCCGCGCCTCGTGCTCCTGGCGGCCCTCTTCGGAAGCGCGCCCCTGCCCGCTGCCGGCGAGTACCGCTTCTCGATGGACGGGAGGGAGTTCGATCCCCACATCCTCCCGGTTCTTGGTGAGCGCAAGGGGGCCTATGCGCCGGGAGATGTCAGCGGACCATCGAGCTTCCCCTTCGTCCTCGGCAAACCCGGTCACTACCAGTTTCGCATCGGAGGAAAGGAGAAGACCAAGCGCTTCTGCAAGATCGACGACCAACCCGAACGATGTGTCGGCGTCATACTGAAGCGGGATGGTGACCGTGACGACGCTCCTCTCATCAATCCACTTGCCAAGATGACACCGGCGGAAAGGGGGCACCTGTGGGGGATTGTGCTGCGAGAGCTTCCCGCCCCAAAGGAATGGGAAGCCGCGTTCGAAGGCGTGGATTGGAGCAAGACCGTCCTCTCCATCGATCTCAACGGTGCCCGGGGAAAAGCGACCAGGATACCCCCGCTTCCAACCAACCTCCGATACCTTGAGCTCTTCGATGTCCCTGAAAAAATGGTTGCGGCCGGCTGGAAGGACCTCACGGAGCTCCGCTACCTGAGGCTCTACTCCCCGGATCGTTTCGACCTTCGCCTCCTCGAAAACGCCTCGCAACTTCGCAATCTCGACATCGAATACGGTTCGCTGGCAAACCCCGATGCCCTCGCCAATTTGGGAGCTCTGCGCTTTGTGAAAATCCGGCGAACCAAAGGCCTTGGAAACCTCACCTTCGTGCGCAGCATGCCTCACCTTCGCGTCCTGAAGATTGACCACAGTGAGGTCACCGATCTGCGCCCCGTTGCCGCCTGCCCTGATCTTCGCCTTTTCTCGGCCTCCGCAACGGAAGCTGACCAACTTCCCGATCCCGCCAAACTACCCGCCTTGCGTGACCTGCGGCTGCTGGGAACTCCCGTCGCGTTGGACAAGGATCGCATCAGCGCATTCCGCAAGGCCGCACCTCCCGACTGCATCGTCCGAGCCGATTGGCAACAGACCCTTCTCAGCAAGCTCGGCCGCATCGATCGCCTGCGCGTCCGGACCGGAGACATGTTTGAGAACCAGAAGACGCATTTCGAAATCGCGGATCCCGATAGAATTGGAGCTCTCATGAAAGGCATCAAACTGAATGACGCGGACTCCGGACTCTCGTGCAATTGCAATGGAGATCCCCGGCTTGAGTTCTATCGCGAGGAACAACTGGTGATAACCATTAGTTTTCAGCACAGCAAGAGACTCCGCTGGCGCAACGGCCTCTGGCCCGGCGATGCCTTACTCACGCCGGAGAGCGCTGATCTCTTGTGTGACTTCATGGCAGGGGAAGGGCTTGAGGGCCCGAAGAAAAACCTCGAGGAACATAGGAACGACGAGGCCTCCGAAGATGGCCGCGCCCACTATCAAAGGGCCCTGGAGAACTTCAGAGAGGATGCAAGCCGCTAGTCGCTTGCCGCAGCCGGTCCCACTCTCTAGCGTCGGCCCATGACCGCCCGCACCGTCGCTGCCGCTCTGCTCCTCTCCCTCGTGCCCATCACCTACGCCAAACCCAAGGACTGGGAACCCTCGATCAAGGCCTTCGAGGAGAAGGACAAGGCGAGCGCGCCCCCCAAGGATCCCATTCTCTTCCTTGGCAGCTCAAGTATTCGCGGGTGGAATCTGAAGAAATCGTTCCCGGATCGTCTCACCATGAACCGTGGTTTTGGGGGTTCGGAGCTCTCCGACTCGCTCATGTATTTCGACCGTATCGTGCTGCCCTATCGCCCCCGGGCCATCCTGCTCTATGCCGGCGACAATGACATCAACAACGGCGAGAGCGCAGAGCAGGTCATCGCCGACTACAGAGCCTTCGCTGCAAGAGTTCGCGCCGAGCTCCCCAAGGCTCATTTCGCCTTCGTCCCGATCAAGCCCAGCCTCAAACGCTGGGACAAGTGGCCCGAGATGAAAAAGGCCAACGACGCCATTCGGAAGCTGACCGGGGCGGATGCCCACCTCCACTACCTCGACACCGCCACCCTCATGCTTGGCCAGGACGGAAAACCGATGCCTCCCTTGTTCAAGGATGACGGCCTTCACCTGAACGAAGCTGGCTATCAGCTGTGGAATGAGGTCGTTGCGGCGTGGTTCAAAGAGATTCTCAAATAGTGATTCTCGCCGGTGGAGAGACCCCACCGCGCCTTGATCTTCCTCTTCGCGTCCCTACTCTCCTCGCCGTGCGAATCCTCCTCGCCAGCGTCCTCCTCGTCCTTCCGGCCGCCGCGCAAATCGACTTTGCCACGGACGCGCGCCCGGTCCTCGCGAAGTATTGCTTCTCCTGCCACGGCGCGGACAAGCAGGAAGCCGGCCTTGCCCTCCACGAACTCCTCACCACCGAGGACGCCTTTCGCAACCACCGCCTCCTGCGCCAGGTGATCGTCCAGGTCGAGGGCGATGACATGCCGCCGTTCGAAGCAAAAAAGCATCCCTCCGACGCCGAGCGCGCCAAGCTCCTGCGCACCCTCAATCACCTTGTCGGTCGAGTCGACCGCGGGGAGGTCCCGAGGAACCCCGGCCGGGTCACCATCCGCCGGCTCAATCGCAACGAGTACAACTACACCGTGCGCGATCTCTTCGGCATCAAGTTCCAGCCCGGCCGCAATTTTCCCGCTGATGGTGCGGGTGGCGAAGGCTTCGACAACACCGCCGACGCCCTCTTCCTGCCTCCCGTATTGATGGAGAACTATCTTCACGCGGCCAATCGCGTCATCGACACACTCTACCAGGACGACGCCCTTCGCCAGCAATTCCTCTTCGCCCAGCCGGAAGGCAAGGTGACGGTCGAGGATGCTGCGCGCAAGATCCTCACCTACCACGGTTCGCTCGCCTACCGCCGACCTCTCACTGAAGAAGACCTCGCTCCCCTCCTCGCGGCGGTCACCGAAGCCACCTCCAAAGGCAAGAAGTTCGAGCAGGCCATGAGGGTACCACTCACGGCCCTCCTCCTTCATCCCAGCTTCCTCTTTCGCATCCAGCATGACGTGTCCGGCAAATCCGAGTGGCCCCTCAACGACTTCGAACTCGCCACCCGCCTGTCCTATTTCCTCTGGTCCTCGGTCCCCGACAGCGCACTCTTCCGAGTCGCCAGGGTCGGCAAACTTCGCGACCCCAAGGTCCTCCGCGCCCAGGTGATCCGCATGATCGCCAGCGAAAAGTCGAAGGCGCTTTCCCGTCACTTCGCAGGCCAGTGGCTGGGCTTCGATGCTCTCATCGATCGCGTCGAACCCGACCAGAAACGCTTCCCTCAATTCACGCGCAGCCTTCGCGCCGCGATGTATCACGAGTCGGAATACTTTTTTGATCACCTCCTCCGCGCCAACCGCCCTGCCACCGACCTCATCAATGCCGACTATACCTTTCTCAATTCCGAACTCGCCCGGCACTATGGCATCCCGGGGGTCAGCGGCGCGCAAATCCGCAAGGTCACGCTCACCAATCCCAACCGCGGCGGGGTGATCGGAATGGGCAGCGTTCTCACCGCCACCTCTCTTCCCCTCCGCACCAGCCCGGTGAAGCGCGGCAAGTGGATCCTCGAGATCCTGCTGGGCGACCCGCCTCCGCCACCCCTCCCCGACGCCGGCGAACTTCCAGCGGACGACAAGTCCAGCGAGGGCCTCAGTTTTCGCCAGCAACTTGAGCAGCACCGCAAGGAGCCCATGTGCGCCGCCTGCCATGCCAAGATCGATCCGCTCGGCTTCGGGCTCGAGAATTTCGACGCCATCGGTCGCTGGCGCACCAAGGGCGTGAATGGCAAACCGGTCGACTCAAGCGCGGTCCTTCCCGGCGACATCACGTTCTCGACCCCCGCCGAGCTCAAGAAGCTCCTGGGCAGTGCCCAGGACAAATTCGCGCGCAACCTCTGCCGCAAAATGCTCGCCTATGCCCTCGGCCGCTCCCTCGAGTACTACGACGAACCGGTGATCAACGACCTCTTCGCCACCCTCACGGCCAAGGACTACAAGATCCAATACCTGGTCCTCGCCATCGCCGAGTCGTATCCCTTCCAGAACCGCAGCACGAAGCGGTAGGAACAGTAGCGGCCCCGGCTCGCAGCGGTTCGTTCACGCGAGAGCCCGCCGGGAGTCACTCACTCGAAGCACCACAAGTGATGATGGGTCCTCACCAACAACCGGTTCCCAACCGCGATCGGCGAGGCCACCAGGGGCTCCTCCAACTCGTTCACCTTCACATCCTTCAGTCCCTTGCTCGTGATCGTTCCGCAGAAAATCGTCCCGTCAGAGCGGCCGCAGTACAACTTGTTTCCCGCGATGAGCGGAGATGAATAGTAGATCGGGGCGGAGAATGGGAATTTCGCATCCCACCGAATTCTCCCGGTCTTGGCGTCGAGGCATGTCAGGGTCCCCCGCGTCTTGCCCTTGTCGGTGAGCACGAAGAACAGTCCCTTGTAGGCTGCAGGGGTAGAGGAGTCGCTCCCGATGAGCTCCTTGGTCCAGAGCCTGTTCTTCTTCGTGGTGTCGCCCCTCCCGCCCATCTTCACGCCCGCGACAAAGCCACCGCGCCCGAAGGGCACGATTGCGATTCCCTCGGTCGCGGCTGCGGATGCGATCACGCGCCAATTCCCGAGTTGCTCGGGATTGAAGCCTCCGTGCCGCCACAGCTCCTTGCCGCCTTTGGCTTCGTGGCCGGTCAGGTGATCGCAGCCCCAGGTCACGATCGTTTCCACCCCCTCGATCTCCACCACGAAGGGCGTGGTGTAGGCGTCCTGCGCTTCATTTGGAGCCTTGTAGTCGCGGGGGGTGGCCCAGAGTTCCTTCCCGGTCGCCTTGTCGAAGGACAAGAGAAACGACGGATTGTGATTGTGCATCAGGGCCACCACCAGGTTTCCCCCCGCAAAGATGGGCGAGGTTCCGAGATCCCACTTGAGCCCGTCCTCGGAGTACTCCTCGTGCAGGTTCTTGTCCCACATCTTCTTTCCCTCCATCGTGAGAGCCGCCAATGTTCCCGACTTGAAATAAACAAAGAGCTGCTTGCCGTCGGTGAGCACGGATGGATTGCTCCCGCTCCCCGCATTGCGGTGACGGGGTGGCACCTCCCTGCCAAGTGTCTCGCGCCACAGCTCCTTGCCCTTCATGTCGAACGCCATCACGCCATCCTTCCCGTCAATCGAGCAGGTCAGGTAAATCTTGTCCTCCCATACCACCGGCGTCGAACACCCGCGTCCCGGCAGCGGAGCCTTCCACGCCACATTCTTGTCGGGGGAGAACTCGAGCGGTGGACTCGCCTTGGGTGCCACGCCGTGTCCGATTTCACCTCGCCAGTTCGACCAGTTTTCGGCTGAGAGCCCACCCCCCGCCAAGGAGGCGAGGCTCAGAGTGAAAATCGTGCGCAGTCCTTTCATCGCGCTAACTACTGCCTCTCCCCCCGCCATCTGTCCAGAACATGCCTTGGTGGATTCCAACCATGGAAAAAGAAAACGATTCCGGGCCTCCGTGACTCCGCCGGGGAGATCCCGGTCCGCAAGAGGATTTCCTCGCCGGCAACCGGGAAGGGCCCGCCAGCCCTGCGAGACGTCGTTGAGCGCGCTCTGAACACCGGTAAATCCGTCACCGGCTTGATCCAATTCGTCGACACGATCTCCCCAAGGGAGCTGCGAGCACTTACTTCCTGGCCGCGTAAGCCTTCCAAGCCTGCTCGATTTTCTTCCGCTCAGGAAGTTCGCCGTCCGCAATCACAAACTGGTAGTTCACCGTCAGGCTCTCGCCCTTCTCGATCTCCTTCTCGAAGAAGGACCCAAAGCGTCCGTAGTCGCGGTAGGCGGAGTGCTTCGTGCCCTTGGGATTTCCCGGGTGGTTCATCTGCACCACGCTGTAGGTCTTGCCATCCAGCACGTAGGTCTCTGCGATCCACGGAAGGTCGCGCTCATTCTTCACGTTGGTGCCCTCCGCCGGAAAGGTGTACTTGGTCTTCTTGGCATCGACCTCG
>JAYGGC010000261.1:0-8541 GCA_046581525.1 Roseibacillus sp.
GGAGGCGATGTTCAACACATCGTACTTTTCTTCCGCGATCGGCACCTTCACCCACTTGCCATCATCCCCACCGACCTGGACGTGCAAGACCGCGCCAATCGGATTGGCCCGGCTCCACAACGTGTAGCGGCCCGCCACCGGCACGATCACCTCGTAGCTCGCGAAGGCAGGGCCCTTGCTCCCAAAGTTGGCCAGCCAGTCGCCTCCGGAAAGATCCTGTGCCCGAACCGAGCGATACCAGCCGTGCGGGACCACGTTTTCAGCCTTTCCCGACTCGCCCTCGACCCAGACATGCTCGCCGAGGAGCGGTGTGGGCGTCACAATCGCCGCGATGGTCAAGGTCCGAACCCAGTCTCTCATGGGTTAGTATCCTCCTTCCCCGAATATTTCTTTCAAGCCTTGCTCACCGAAATCCAGTTCCAACGAGGGGCAACCCCTCGCTCCTGCGCTCGATTCGAAGATCCGGCGGGACCGGGAAGCCAAAGGGTGATGGTTGAGATTGGAGAGTCGCCTCTTTGATGATTCGCTCAAATAATTCCGAAATTGCCGAGTTCGCGCGGAGACAGGATGAGCGGCGTCGCTACGGAATTGCACGAACCGAAATCCCAACCTGGTCACCCCCGAAGAAATAATGCCGGTCCACCTCGCCAACACCATAATTGCCAGAATGGCTTTGCTCACCGCGGTGCTTTTCGTGGTAACGACGAGCGCCTGGGCCGCGGACCGCACGCTCTCCGCCAATGCTTCGAAGGGGAAACCCAACGTCCTCTTCATCGCGGTCGATGACCTGAATGACTGGGTGGGATGTTTGGGCGGGCATCCCCAGGCCAGGACCCCGAACATTGATCGACTGGCCCGCAAGGGGGTGCTCTTCGAGCAGGCCCATTGCGCCGCGCCCCTGTGCAGTCCCTCCCGCACCGCGGTGATGACCGGCCTGCGCCCCTCCACCACCGGCATCTACGGTAACAAGGCCTGGTTCCGCGACCTTCCCAGGTTCAAGGACTGGGTCACCCTGCCCCAGTACTTCCGCAAGCACGGCTACACCACCTGGGGCGGCGGAAAACTGTACCACATGCCCAACGGGAAATTCTCCGATCCGATCGCCTGGGACGAACAATACTCGACCAGGATGGGAACTCCCTTTCCGCCCCAGGCCAAGCGCTACCAGCACGGCCTGAAGGAACAGTTCTCGAATCCCATCCTGCAACGATTGATTGATTGGGGACCGATCGAGCAACCCACCGAAGCGACCGCGGATTGGAAGACGGCCGACGGAGCGGCCCGGTTTCTCAAGCGGAACCACGACAAGCCCTTCTTCCTGGGATGCGGGATCTATCTCCCGCACCTGCCGTGGTATGTGCCTAAGAATTACTTTGAGATGCACCCGCTCAACAAGATCCAACTGCCCCCGCACAAGGTGGATGACTTTGATGACATCCCTCCCATTGGCCTGAGGATGGCGGAGAAGAATGGCCGAATCATCCGGGAGAGCGGAAAGTGGATGGAGGCGGTCCAGGGCTGCCTGGCTTCCGATTCCTTTGCCGATACCTGCGTCGGCCATGTTCTCGACGCGCTGGAAAAGAGCGCGCATCGCGACAACACCATCATCGTCCTCTGGGGCGATCACGGCTACGACGTGGGCGAGAAGAAGTTCGCCAAGTCCGCCCTCTGGGAACAGACCACCCGCACCCCGCTCATCATTCATGTGCCCGAAAAGCTGTCGGGCGCCGTCGCCCCGGCGAAGGCAATGCGGTGCAAGCGTCCCGTCAGCCTGGTGGATTTGTATCCCACCCTGCTCGACCTGTGCGGCCTGCCTCCCAACGACGTGATCGAGGGGCGCAGCCTGGTCCCGCTGGTGCGAAACCCGAACAAAGCATGGCCCTACCCCGCCATCATCAATCACTCACCTGGTTGGCACGGCAACAATCACGCGATCCGCTCCGAGCGCTATCACTACATCCACTATGACGACGGCGGCGAAGAACTCTACGACGCCGCAAACGATCCAAACCAGTGGAACAATCTGGCGCATGATCCTGAACATGCCGACGCCAAGAGGGCGTTGAAAAAGTGGCTGCCGAAAAACGCCAAACACTTTCTCGGATCCAAAGACGGGAATCCGCGGCCCCGCCCCAAAGCAAAATAGCTTCGCGACCAGACTCTAGGCAGTCTTGACAATGAGACGTTCCAAAGGATCGAGGTTCGCTCATTTCACCGGAAATTAATCCGAATTTCCTCGGTTCGTGCGGATTACTTTCTGGGGACTCCTCCAAGCCCTAGCCCACCCTTGAACACCCTTCCCCAATTCGTTTCTTTTCGTCCCAACCGCCAACGGATCGGGAGGCCGTCTGTCATCGTAGAGATTGGCGCCGCCAATGCGGTGGAGGTCCTGAGCTCCAGCTAATGTTGGGTAAGAATTACAACGAGTCCCCGGCAGGGTACGGTGCCCTCAGACAGGTGGTCCTCACCGCCGCCTTGGTGTCCTTTGCGTTCCTCTCCTCCTGTACTCGCAGTCATTTCCTCGAGTCCGCCGATCGCGAGACCTCGCAGATCATCAAACACAAGGGCGCAGCGGTCCCGAACATGGAACGAGACTTTACCATCGATGCCCCGCAACCCCCTTCCCTCGCCCACTTCCCCAAATCCAGGAAGACCTACGAGTATCTGGGTGACGCCGCCGCGGTGGAAATGGGCGCCACCATCGTCATCCTCGCCGACGCGCTCTCCCTCGCCGTCCACCACAATCGCGAGTACCTCCAGCGCAAGGAGGCTCTCTATACCCAGGCCCTCGACCTCACTCTCGCTCGGCACGAATTCACTCCGATCCTGGGCGCCGGAGGTTCCGCCACCTTCGGCGAGACGCGGACCGCGGTCGGCAACAACCTCAACAGTATCGTCGTCGACCGCACCTTTACCGCTCGCGCCAGTGCAGGAGTTGGCTGGTTGCTCAAAACCGGCGGGCGCATCTCCTCCGACCTCACCGTCGATTTCCTCCGCTTCGTCAATGGAGACCTCCGCACTATCAGTGGCTCCTCCCTGGTCACCACTCTGAGCCAACCTCTCCTCCGCGGAGCAGGCACCCTGGCCGTCACCGAGACCCTCACCCAGGCGGAACGAGATCTCCTCTACTCTCTTCGCAACTTTGCGCGCTTCCGAAAAGATTTCGTCGTTCGCATCGCCAGCAAATACTACCAGCTCATCCAGGCCCGCGATGCAGCCCAAAACAACTGGCTCGGCTACCAGAGCCTCCAACTCAGCGTCAAACGCGAACGCGCCCTCGTCGATGAGGACCGGGCCAAGCAATCCGAACTCGGAAAACTCCGCCAAGCCGCGCTGAGAAGCGAACTCGCCTGGATCAATGCCATCCAGAACTACCTCCAACGCCTCGATGAGTTCAAAATCGAACTCGGCCTGTCCATCGACTCCCGCATT
The DNA here is from genome assembly GCA_046581525.1 of Roseibacillus sp. Lineage (GTDB taxonomy): Bacteria > Verrucomicrobiota > Verrucomicrobiia > Verrucomicrobiales > Akkermansiaceae > Roseibacillus_B. The sequence goes on from JAYGGC010000261.1 coordinate 3,433, forward strand.
GTCCTCGATGACGATGAACTGAAAAAACTCAAGATCATCAACCCCTCCCTCTCCCGCGAGGATGCCGCCAGGGTCGCCCTCAACACCCGCCTCGATCTGAAAAACTTCCGGGACAGGAATGAGGACACCGCTCGCCGCATCGAGGTCTTCGCCCGGGATCTCCTTCCCGGCGTCGACTTCGTGAGCTCCGTCAAGGTCGGCACCAATTCGGTCAACGGTGACCTCGAACCGCGCCTCAACGACTGGTCGGCCAGCCTCAAACTCGATCTTGATCCGGACAAAAAACAAGAGCGAAACGCCTTCCGCCAATCACTGATCGCGCACCAGCGCTCCGGGCGCGACCTCAGTCTCGAGGCTGACCGCGTCAAACTCCAGGTCTACAACGACATCCGCGACCTCGAACAGGCTCGCCGCCAATACGAAATCAGCGAACACGGCGTCGAACTCGCAGAACGCCGCCTCGAAGAACAACAGCTTCTGATGGAACTCGGGCGGGGTGACGCCCGTGACCTCGTCGAGTCACAGAACGACCTCGTCGACTCGCAGAACGACCTCACTGGCGCCCTCGTCAACCACACCATTTCCCGCCTCAGTTTCTGGCGCGACATGGGAATTCTCTTCATCAACGCTGACGGAAGCTGGGTCAAGAAGCTGAAGCAGGAGGGACGCTGAATGTGATCAGCGCATGAGCTGCGCATTCGCCTGAACATGCACAACTTTCGTCTCGCCCTCCGTCTCTTGCGCAAGAATCCCGGCTTCACGGCCGTGGCGGTTCTCACCCTCGCGATCGGCGTCGGAGCAACCACGATCGTGTTTACGATCGTCAACGGGGTGCTCCTCAAACCGCTGGATTATCCGGATTCGGATCGCATCGTTCTTGTCTGGGAAGGAGATCTCCAGGAAGGGTTTTCCTACGGCTATCACGACCAGACCTCGCCCGCGAACTTCATGGACTGGCGGGAACAGAATACCGTCTTCGAAGCGATCGGGTTGGCGGCCAATCACAGCGGGCCGGTAACCAGGAGCTTCATTTACTCCGACGGCGAGCAGGCTTACGGCCTGGAAGGCCGGTTTGTCTCCAACGGTTTTTTCAAGGTGTTCGGGCTGCAACCGAAGCTCGGCCGGAGCTTTCTTCCGGAGGAGGAAATTCCCGGTTCTCGTCGCGTGGTGGTGATCAGCCATCGCCTGTGGACTACCCATTTCGATAACGACTCCGAGATCATCGGACGGACCATCGCCCTCGAGAACCATGGTCGCCACATCTACGAGATCATCGGCGTCATGCCGGAAGGGTTCCGCTACCCGAATTCTGACGTGTGGGTTTCCATCGCGCACATGCCAGCGTCCGTCCACCGACGTGGGGGCGACATCATGTCCATCATTGCACGCCTGAAAGAAGACGTGACTCTCGCAGAGGCGAAAGCGGAGATGAACGTGCTTCAATGGCGCATCTACAACGAATTCAAGGGGCTCGAATTGTACAGCGGCGAGCTCAAGATCGGTCCTCACATCGAACTGGAACCACTCCTCGACTCGGTGGTTTCCGGGTTTCGCTCCTCGCTGACGATGTTCACCGGCGCGGTCGCCCTCCTGCTCCTGATCGCGGTGGCCAACGTCGCCAATCTCCTGCTCTCGCGCGCCCTGACCCGGCAACGGGAAATGTCCGTCCGCGCCGCCCTGGGTGCCCAGCGGTGGGACCTGATCAAACAACTGCTCACCGAAAGTGCGGTCTTATCCATCGCCGGCGCGATTGCCGGAGTCCTCCTGGCGTGGCTCGGACTGGAACTAGTCCTCAAATTCAATGCCGGCGCGATCCCGCGGGCGAGCGATGTTGGAATCGCGTGGTCCGTGCTGGCCTTCACCGTGCTGCTGTCGCTCGTGACAGGCGTGCTCTTCGGGTTTGCTCCAGCCCTGCAAACCTCACGACCCAACCTCATGGATGCCATGCGCACGGGCGCAAACCGGCAAACGAGCGACCGCTCGCACCACTACATTCGAAATGGGTTCTCGGTCCTCCAGGTTTCGCTGGCCCTGGTCCTCCTGATTGGAGCCGCCCTCCTGATCCAGAGCTTCGCAGCGATGCAGAAAATCGATCCCGGCATCGATGCCGAGAAATTGCTCGCCGTCGAAGTGACCATGACTGGAGCGGCTTATCCGAAACGCGAGAATCGGGTGGCCTTCCTGCGCCGCCTCCTGGATGAAATGAGAGCAACTCCGGGGGTCGAGTCGGTTTCCGCGGTTTCTGTCTTGGCCACTCAGAAAGGTTGGCCCTATACCTACTCCCGATCCGACAAGCCGCCGCCCCTTCCCAACCAACGGCCCCGCGCCGGTCTCCGTTCCGTGACTCCGGATCACCACAAGACCTACGGCATTCCAGTCGTGCGTGGTCGTCCTCTGAGCGAGCGCGACACCTGGGAATCCGAACGCGTCATGATGATCAACGAGGCCCTCGCAGATTCCGCTTTCGAAGGGGAGGATGCGCTCGGCAAGCACCTCAACTACTACGGCCGGGACTGGCGCATCGTCGGAATCTTCGCCAACCACAAGAATGCTGGTCTCACGCGCGATCCGGAACCTGAAGTCAACATGCCCTACGCCCAGTGGCAGGGACCGGATGCCCAGTCGGTCTTTCTAACAGTTCGCGCCAAGGCGGATCCCCTGGCCCTCGCTCCGGTGGTCACCCAGAAAGTGCGCGCCTTGAACCCCGATCAACCGCTCAACCAGTTCCGGACCATGCAGGCCTACCTCGACTTCAGCACCGCAACGGATCGATTTCGGTCCCTCCTGGTCAGCATGTTTGCCATTGCGGCACTGGTCCTTGCCAGTATCGGGATCTACGGAGTAATTTCCTACTCTGTGGCGCAGCGCACCAACGAAATGGGCATCCGCCTCGCCCTCGGCGCTCAGCGCGCAGATCTTCTGGGAATGATCCTCAAGCAGGGACTGCGCCTCACCCTGACTGGAGTGGTCCTCGGCCTCCTCGGGGCTCTGGCGCTGACTCGCGTGCTCTCAAGCCTGCTCTACAATGTCAGCCCCGCCGATCTTCCGACCTTTCTCACGGTCGCCGCGGTCCTCACGGTGGTTGGAATCGCCGCCACGATGGTACCCGCCTTGCGCGCCATGCGCGTGAGTCCGGCGGTGTGCCTCCGCAGCGACTAGAACGAGGTCGCCCCCTTTACCTGAACACAATTACACCCAAGTAACGATGGACATATCAAGACCTGAACTTGCAGCTCGGCGAAAGCGCCGGCGACTCATCATGATCGGAGCGGTCGTTCTTGCGGCGCTCGCAGTGACCGTATTCGTTCTCCGCCTGGAACCGGCGGTCCCTACCGTTGATCGCGGGACGATCTGGTTGGATACAGTGGAACGGGGCGAGATGATCCGACAGGTGCGCGGAAACGGGACCCTCATTCCCGAAGATATTCTCGTAGTCCCCACCGAGGTTGGCGGAAGAGTAGTGCGAATCGAAACCCTCCCCGGAGCCATCGTGGAACCGGACACCATCCTCCTCGAATTGAGCAATCCGAAGTTGAAACAACAGGCCTTTGAACTGAAGTTTCAACTGAAGAGCGCACAGGCGAAACTAAGCCTGCTCAAAGTGCAACTCGAGGAATCCCGTCTCGGCCTGGAAGTGAAAATTGCGGAACTCGCTTCCCAGCTCAACTTTGCGAAGGCAGACGCGGCGGCCGACAAAAGGCTTGCCGAAAAGAAATTCATTCCGGAACTGACGATGAACAAGTCGCAGGCCCTGGCAACCAACTTGGAGCGTCGACTGGAACTGGAAAACAAGAGTCTCGATGCTGCCGACGACTCCGCGGATGCACAGTTGGCGGTGCAGCAGAGCGACATCACCAAACTTGAAGCCGCCCTGAAACTGAAGAACGACGAGGTCGACTCCCTCATCGTCCGCGCCGGAATCAGTGGCGTGGTCCAGCAGATCGGGCCCATTGCCGGCCGCACCATGGAGGTGGGTGAACGAGTTGGGCCGGGAGCCGTCCTGGCAGAGATCGTCGAGCCCAGCAAACTCATGGCACGCATCAAGATTGCCGAAACGCAGGCCAAGGATGTGGTCATCGGCCTGCCCGCCACCATCGACACCCGCAATGGGATCATTCCCGGGAAGGTTTCCCGCGTCGATCCGTCGGTCGTGGCCGGAACGGTGACCGTCGATGTGGAACTGAGCGGTGACCTGCCCGACGGTGCGCGGCCGGACCTGAGCATCGACGGAGTGATCGAGTTGGAACGTCTGCCGGATGTCATCTACGTCGGGCGTCCTGTCCAGGGGCAGGAGCATTCCACCGTCGGTCTTTTCAAAATCATCGACGACGAGTTCGCAGTGCGCGTTTCGGTCACCTTCGGCCGGGCCTCGGTCACCACCATCGAAGTGGTGAAGGGACTCGAACCCGGCGACGAGGTGGTGATGTCGGATATGTCGTCCTACGAGGACAACGACAAACTCAAACTGAAATGACCGGCAAACCAATCATTCAGCTGAGCGGTCTCACGAAGGTGTTCCATACTGACGACGTCGAGACCCATGCCTTGTCCGGGATCGATCTCGAAGTCGGCAAGGGCGAGTTCCTGTCGATTTCGGGGCCCTCCGGGTGCGGCAAGTCGACCTTGTTGTCCTTGTTGGGCCTCTTGGACACGCCGACCAGTGGAATGTATTTCCTGAATGGAAACCCTGTGGCAAACCTCTCCTTCTCCGAGCGAGCCCGCATTCGCAATCGGGAGATCGGCTTCATCTTCCAAAGCTTCAACCTGATCGGAGATCTCACCGTCGCCGAAAATGTCGATTTGCCCCTGAAGTATCGCGGCATGCCTCTCAATGAGCGCAAGGACCGCGTGGCCGCCGCCCTCGAGAAAGTAGACATGTCGCATCGCATGAAACACTACCCGTCCCAACTCTCGGGTGGGCAGCAGCAGCGCGTTGCGGTAGCCAGAGCCTTGGCCGGAGATCCCGTGACCCTCCTCGCCGACGAACCCACCGGCAACCTCGATTCCAAGAACGGCGAAGCAGTCATGGAACTGCTGACCAGCCTGCACGCGGAGGGCGCCACCATCGTGATGGTCACCCACAACCCCGAATTCTCCGACTACACCCAG
>JAYGGC010000022.1:0-1620 GCA_046581525.1 Roseibacillus sp.
GCATGCCCCTCATCAGTGCAGTGCAGGTCCTGCGGGTGGAGTGAAGGTGCGCGAGGAGTAAGGGGACCAGATCAAAGGCCGACGAGGCGAAGCTCAAGAAGAAGCTCGCCGCCGCGAAAAAGATCGCCTTCAAGCGCTAGCGGGCCAACCACCGACCGCGCGGGGTCGGAAAAGGGCAGTCAGCAATTATTGACTGACACGAAGGCGTCGTATGATCTCTGCACCCCTACCCCGGCCCCTCAGCCTCCAGGAAGCCCGGCTGGGAAAAGGAACTTCTTAGCAGATCGCAAGAATCCCTGTGCGTCACACCTCGAAATCTCGATTTGGACTACAGAGCAGGGTTGACTCTCGTGTTCGCAGGGAATCTCCTTATCGGGAGAGTCGTTGCAGCCTCGATACGGCTGCACCTAAGTCTTAGCCATCATGAAGATATCCAGCTCTGCCTTCCCCGTCGTGCTAGTGGCCGTCCTTGCCGCGCTCGCCGCTCCCCACTCCTCCGCGCAACTCTCCAACGGCTTGGTTTCCTACTGGCCCTTCGATGATGATCTCCTCGATGCCACTGCCACTGGCGCCCACGGCACCCTCTCTCCCGGCACCGGCACTCCCGACCTGCTCTTCAGCCCCGGGAAATTCGGTCAGGGCCTCGATCTCAACAATTTTGCGGCGGGTGCCTTCGATCAGCACGTGGAAATCACGGGTGGCCTGGAGAGCACCTTCGACTTCACGGGAAGCAGCATGTCGTTTTCGCTGTGGGTGAGTTCCCCCTTCGTGGGCGTCGCCAACCAGACCATCCTCGCCAAGGGCGACGGACCCAGTTGGCACTTCTCCAGCAATGGCCTGGATGTGGGGCCTGCCTTCAGTGCGGGTGGGTTCTCCGCGGTGGGCGATTCCCTCCTCCACCCTCTCGACGGAGACGTGCTCCATCACTATGTCGGAATCGTGGAGAGCGGCGTGGGAGTCAAACTCTACCGCGACGGCGAGTTGATCTCCGAGGCCTCGGGCAGTCCCAACATTGCCGACTCCCCGGAACGCCTCTTCATCGGAGGTAATCCCGAAGCGGGTGGAGAAGTCATCCCCTTCCGCACCTGGGAGGGTCTCTTCGACGATCTCGGGATCTGGAACCGAGCCCTGACCGCTGCTGAAGTCGCCCTGCTCTGGAATGGCGGGGCCGGGGTGCCCATCGGAGAAGCGATCGACCCCACCGATTCGGACAACGACGGGATGCCCGACTTTTACGAGAACAACACTGCCGGGCTGGACAAGGATAACCCCTCCGACGCCGACCAGGGCGCCAACGACGGACTCTTCGACAACGACGGGCTCACCAATCTCGAAGAATTTATCCTCGGTTCCGATCCCAACGACCCCGACAGCGACGGGGACGGACTCCAGGATGGGGCCGAAGTCAGCGGTGCGCTCAATCCCTTCGGGATGGCTCCCACCCAACCGCTGGTGGCCGATAGCGACGGGGACGGACTGAACGACGGCGAAGAGGTCACCGGCTCAGCCAATACCGCGTTCGGCAACGACCCCACCGATCCCAATGAGTCCGACACCGACAACGACGGAGCCACCGATCCGCAGGAGATCGCCTTCGGATTTGATCCCAACGACCTCAAC
>JAYGGC010000152.1:0-18716 GCA_046581525.1 Roseibacillus sp.
GACGGGCCATCCGCTGAGGACCTAACCTCTTTGGGTAACGCCTTTAACCCTTCCTAACATTTTTGCCCTTGCCGAGTGAAGGCTTGAAGTTAGGTTCCAGCGAAGGGTGTGTGACTATCATGCCCTCTTATAAAACCGTGCCTCGCTTTGGTGGGGCGCACATAGAACGAAAACAAAACAAGCAACCCGAAAACGAAATGAAAACTACAACAAGGAAAAGCCGCAGAGGCTTTACTCTCGTTGAGCTCCTCGTGGTGATCGCGATTATTGTTGCGCTCGCCGCCTTGGCGACGCCTCAGATCTTCAAGGCTCTGAAGCGTGCTGACCTGGTGGAGGCCCTCAACAATGTGAAGCAGGTCAAATATTCGATGGATGCCTTCGCCAGCGACTTCGACGGCCAGTTCCCCAACGACGACACCGGACCACAGGTCGTGGAAGGAGGAACCGGACAGGGCTCTTCGAACGATTACTTCCGCCAACTCTTCTTGGCGGGCACGACGGATTCCGAGTTCATTTTCTGGGTGAAAAAATCACCCATCGCAAAGAAGAGTCCACCGGATGATAAGATCTCTCAGACCGGCAGGCCTGAGGCAGCCCTCATCCTCCAGGCCGGCGATTGCCACTGGGCTTACATGCGGGATCAGAATAACACCAGCAAAGGTGCCCGACCTCTAATCCTCGATGGTTATCAGTCTGGTGGGAACCAATTCAACAGAGATCTCTGGGACGGAAAGGTGGTCGTTATGCGAATCGATGGGAGCGCCAAGGCCGTCCGCATGCGCCTTTCGGATGATAAAATCCTCGATGCATCAAATCAGGATATGCTCTCCTCGAATGCCACTGCTTGGCAGGGTAGCGGTGAGGTGGCTTCCACTCTCCTCATTCAACCCCAGAAGAGGAACAACTAAGGGAACCTCCCCGCATGTAATCTCAGCAGAATGGCCGGCGTTTACGCGTCGGCCATTCTTTTTTTGGTAGAGCCCCCCGGGCCGGTCAGATTCGTTGCATGCCGACTTCCCTCGCCCGCCCGGATGGCGCCGGTTTCCGGCACCGGGTTATGCAACAGTCTCCCCGTTGCCCCATCGGTTTCTCACGCCCTGCCAGTGCGGATCAGGCGTGGGCCCAGACCTTCCAGGGCCGCACTGCTGAATTCCAGTGCCGGCTCGCTGATGGGGGCCGAATCACCCTCCCTCGCCAGCGACCGCGGCTCGGCCGGAATTTCCTGACCGAGTTGGGAAGGGAGTAGCTCGGCCCAGCGCCGATCTGCGCGCGGGACCACCAAGGGAGCGACCGGATCGCCGGTCCGCCGGGATGCCACATGGGGCAGGACCAAACCAATGAACCATCTTCTATTATCTAACAGATAAGTTGTTATGAACCAACGAACCAAGCAAAGCCAGCCCGTGAAGCTGACCATCTTCGCCGTGCTCGCTGTCATCCTGGGGATCATGATCGCAGCGGGCTCGCCGAGCTGCCGACACCATCACCACAATGGGCTCGCTCGGGCCGTGAACAATATTAAGCAGGTAAAACTCGCCCTCGATGTTTTCGCCATCGACTTCGACGGGAAGTATCCCGATCGAATCACCGCGGTCGAGTTGGGAATGAAGCCAAGCGACTTCGAGTTCTCCAACGATTACTTCCGCCAGCTCCTCATCGCGGGCGAGACCCAGTCGGAAAGAATCTTCTGGAGCAAGGGATCACCAGTGGCCCGCAAGAGGGCCCCGGACGACAAGGTTCTCGGGGCCGACGGAAGGCCCAGCGAGGACCTCATCCTCGAGCCGGGCGATGTTCACTGGGCCTACATGACGGGCCAGACCGACACCAGCGACCAGGCTCGCCCGCTCCTGATGGATCCCTTCCTGCCGGGAACCACCCAGTGGGACGACAAGCTGTGGAACCGCAAGGTCATCGTTCTGCGCATCGACGGCAGTGCCAAGGCCCTCCCCATGCGGATTTCAGACGGCAAGATCCTCGACCCCTCCAATCACGGCTACCTCTCGTCCGACTCCGCCATCTGGCAGGGCGGCATGGGGGAACAGTTGGTTTTGGATCCCATGGTCCTCCTCGTGCAACCCGAACCCGCCAATTGACTCAAATCCATGGGTAGCCAATTCAACAAAGCTCGCCTCACCCTCATCGCCACAATCGTGGTGGTTGCCCTCGCCCTGATCATGATCGGCAAGGTCCAGATCGAGCGTGCCCTCAAGCGCGCCACCATGGCGGATGCGATCAACACCGTCCGTTCGGTCAAGTTCGCGCTTGATGGATTCGCAACCGATTTTGACGGGCAATATCCCAACGATGACACTGGCGAGCGGGTGCTCGAGGGCGGACTCGGCGATGAGTATTCCAACGACTATTTCCGTCAGCTCTTCATCGCCGGCGAGATCCACTTCTGGATCAAGGACTCACCAGTAGCGAGCAGGCGACCTCCGGACGGCAAGGTCGCCAGGGACGGCGAACCACAAGCCGACATGATCCTCCAGGCCGGCGACTGTCACTGGGCTTACGTCGTCAATCAGTCAACCACCCGCGGCACCTCCCGTCCGCTCATCCTTGATCCGTTCCTTCCGGGGACGGACCACTTCAACCCGGAGCATTGGAACGGCAAGGCGATCATGCTGCTCATCGACGGAACGATCAAAGTCTCCCGCTTGAATGATCATCACCGCATCGTGGATGGAAGCAACGAAGACATCTTTTCTCGCAGTGCAGTGGCGTGGGAGGGAGACCGCGGCGAATCTGAGGAACTCCTCGTCCAGCCCGATCTCGCTTCCGACAAGCGATGAATACGGGCAATCCAGAGCGCAATTTGCGCAGCTAGCACGGTCGGCTAGTCCTTCACGGTAAGATCGAGTCCGCGTTCAAGCACATCGGGGAAGATCTCGACCTGGTGTCTTTCAAGGTAGCGCAGGCTCTGGCGGTAGAGCTTGAGTCCTTCGGTGCGCTTCAGCGCTTCCAGGGCAGCGACGACATCAGCCCGCGCTTCCTCAAAGCTGCGCTCGCTGCGCGGTTTCTTCTCGAGAACCTCCACCAGATGGTAGCCGATCTTACTCTGCACCAACGCCACTCGTCCCACCTCCAACCGGAAAAGCGGCGCCGCAAATTCCTCAGGAAGACGCCCGGCGTGCATCCAGCCCAGGTCCCCGCCCTTGGCCTTGCTTCGTTCGTCCTCGCTAAGGTCCTTCGCGAGTACTCCGAACTCCGCTTCCTTCCGTTCGATCTTTCCCCGGGCAGCTTCCAGGAGGGCTTTCGCAGCGGCCGGTTCCCGATTGAGGGTGGACAGGAAAATGTGCCGCGCCCGCACCCGCTCCGGCAAGGCAAGGCGGTCCTTGCTCTCCTCAAACCACTTTCTCGCTTGCTCCTCGGTGACCTCCACCTCGATCATGTGCTCGAGGTACTTCTCCTGCTGGATGCGCGCGGCGATGCGGTAACGCAATTCCTTCTCACTCCAACCCTGGCTTTTCAGGGAAGCTTGAAATTCCTCGGCGCTGGCGAATCGTTTCGCGAAGGTGTCCAGTTCGGCCTCGATTTCCGCGTCCGTCACCTCGACCTTGCCCTGGTTGAAGCGCACCTTCATTCGCAGCAGGTGCAAATCAATCAGGGTGTTCAGGGCCGCCCGGCGCAGTATCAATTGTTCCTCCGGTTTGAGGTCCTCCAAGGAGCGCCCTTCTCTCCAGAGATCTTCCTCCACCCGCCGATCGACCTGAGTCAGAACGATGGGATGAAGGTAGACCCGCGCAACGACGCCTTGCTTCTTGGCCGCCTCAATGGCCTCGGGGCTCTTCTGACTCCCGAATGACTTCACGAGATAGAAGCACACCGGAAACATCAGGGTGAGCACCAGCAGGAACAGGCCACGAATCTTCATGGACGTTGGGAGGGGGTGCCCTTGTCGACCATGAAGGGCTAGCGAATCAGAACCTTTGCGCCGGGCCGCACAATTTCCGGAAATCGCGCCGCATCCCAATTCGCGAGGCGAATGCACCCCGCGCTGAGCGAGCGCCCGATCGTGCGCGGGCTCGAGGTCCCGTGAATGCCGATGCCGGCCTTGGTCAACCCGGACCACAGGATCCCCACCGGGACGTTTGGTCCGGGAGGGATCTGGAGCACCTTGCTCTTGTCCTTGCTGCGCTTGCCGGTCCTGAGGAACTGCTTGTCATAGCGCCAGCTCGGCAGCTCGAAGCAATTGGCAATCGCCCACTCCCCGCGATGGATGTACTGCACCTTGCCGGGAGTGATGGGGAACATCGCGATCAGCTTCTGCGGCTCGAAGTCCTCCTCCTTCTCCGACACCACCACCGCAGCGCCCGGAACTTTCGGAGCCTCCCCCTTCTCGTAGATGAACAGGTTGCGTCCCTTGGTGTCGATCACCACGATTCGCGCGCTCAGCGTCTCGTCGCTCCTGTGCGTGCGGCCCTCCACCAGTTTCTCGATCATGAAGGGCTCGACGTTGGGAACCTTGAGCGCCCTGCGTGGCCTTGCGCCATTCGCCTTCTTGGTGCCGTTGAGCTCGATGAGGAAGCTCTCCGAGGTGTGATAACGCTCGGCCATGAACTCAAGGTAGCTCCGGTAGGCCATCCGCTTCTGCTTCGCCTGCAAGGCATAGCTGCGGGGAAGCCTTGAATTGACCCACTGCGAGGCCAGCTCGGGCACGATCGCAGTGGCGAAGGATTCCCCGAGTTGCCCGTTCAATTCTGAAAGCAAGGCACTCCAGTCGTCTGGCACGCGGCCCACGCTCCGATTGTAGGCATGCACCGCCTTGGTCGTGAACTTCCCGGGCTTGCCGTCGATGAAGCCAGGGCCAAAGCGTTTCTGATCGAGAAAGATCTGCAAGCGCACCGCGGTCTCGAGATCCTTGGGCTTGGTCGCGCGATCGAGCGCGGTTTCGACATTGGCGTCAGCCTTCGCATCGCGCACCTTCGCCCTTGCGAGCTCCGATTCGTCCGCGATCTCGGCCTCGATCACCACCCCTCGACCTGGCGCCTCGCTCACCGGATCAGCCGGCAACTGCGGGGAGGACGAGGGGGAACGGGCTGCCAGCTCCACCGGTTCGGCCGGCAAGCCTTCGGGCCCAAGCGGATTTTCGACTTGGGCGTCAACGGCAAGGGCGAGGCAAGTAAGGGCGGAGAGAACCCAACGAAGGGTGAATTCCTTGGAAGTCATAACGGCGCGGAGAATGTCAGAAGTTGCGGGCAGAAAGTGTAGCCAGAAAATCCGGTTTTGCCAAGTACGCGTGCGGAGTTCCCTGTTCTTTTATGAGACGTTTAAGAGCCTCCTTTTTTCCGAGAATTTGCGAAAAATCTTCCGCACATTCTGCCCTCTCCCCTTCCTGCCATTTCGGCTCGGCATACACACGCAAAAAGCGTGCCCCGTAGCTCACTGATGGTGTGGGGCTTGGCTACGATTCCCTCTCGAGAATCGCGACTCCCTCCATTCCCCGCAAGCGGCCATCCATCTCGCTGCTCACCAGCGCTTCCACCAACACGTCATTGCCTTCATAGGCAGTATTCAAGACTTTCGCCTCGGCGTGCAGCAGCGAAACAAGGTCCCCGCGATGTTGTGGAATCTTGTAATGCCGCCTCGTGACGTGCCGGGAGAGGTAGTCCATGAACTTGTGTTCAAGCGCCTCGATCCCCGCCCCAGTCCGTGCCGAGATCGTGACTGCCTCCGGATATTTCGCCTGCAGGAAGCTCAGGCGGGCCGGGTCTTCCACCAGGTCCACCTTGTTGAGCAGGGTGAGCACCGGCTTGTCCGCCGCACCCAGCTCCGCCATGACCTCCAGTGTGGTGCCAGAGAGCCGCTCCAACTCGGGATCGCTGGCATCGAGAACATGTACCAGAAAATCGGCGAGCACCGCTTCCTCGAGGGTCGCCTTGAAGGCCTCCACCAGCCGGTGCGGCAGGTTGCGCACAAATCCCACCGTGTCGGTGAGGAGCAACTCCTGTCCGTTGGGTAGTTCGATCCGCCGCGTGGTTGGATCGAGGGTGGCAAAGAGCATGTCCGCTTCGAACACTTCGGATCCTGCGAGGTGATTCAGGAGAGTCGACTTCCCGGCATTGGTGTAGCCTACGATCGCCGCGTGCGGAGCCCCGCTCTTCTGCCGTTCCTTGCGCTGGGTGGCCCGTTGCTTGCGCACCACTTCGAGATCCGACTTGATCCGGTCAATGCGCTTGCGCGCCAGGCGGCGGTCGACCTCGATCTGCTGTTCCCCCATCCCCCGGGCCGCCGCGGAACCACCGGAGCCTCCGCCGCCCTCGCGGTCGAGGTGGACCCACATGCGCGCCATGCGCGGGAGGGCGTACTCCATGCGCGCCAGTTCCACCTGCAGACGCGCTTCTTTCGTCTGCGCTCGACGCGCGAAGATATCGAGGATGACCTCCTCGCGGTCGATGACGGTCATGTCGGCGGCTTCCTCCCACTCGCGCAGCTGGTTCGGGGCGAGCTCGTTGTCAAAGACGATGCAGTCACAGCCGATCTCGCGCGCATGAGCGGAGACCTCGGCTGCCTTGCCGGTCCCACACAGGAATTTCCTGTGGCGTTCCCGCGTGCGCACCAGCTCCGTGTCGCCCACTTCGATGTCCAGGGTGTTCACCAGCTCCCTGAGCTCGGTCAGCAAACTACGCGACTCATCCTCTTCGCGCTTGTCGAAACAAATGCGAACCAGGAGGGCCTTCTCAACCTTCTGCGGTTTGTCCCGCACTTCGAACATCGTGCTCACAGGATACCGCCGGCCGGCCGCAATTCACGTCTAATTTCGGCAGGGCCGAAGCAGCTCTTTCCCCGGCCTGCTACCCCCCCTCCGAAAGGGAGCCGGATCCCTAACGAACCACGCTCCCGGGCAGCGCCGGGCGAAGGAGATCCTCCTGGATCCGTTGGCGCCGCGCCTCGAAGCGCGAGAGAAGAAACCCTGCACTGAAGATGATGAGGCCGCCCGATGTCCCAAAGGCGACCGCCATGACGAGTCTCTGCCAAAATTCGTAGCCGTAACCCCCGCCGAAGGGGGGGTAGCTCGGTTCAAAGACGAAGACCAGGAGCGCCAGTCCGACCAGGGAGAGGAAAGTCAGGACCATCCCACCAAGCATGGCCCAGTCCGACAGCCTCCGATTTCGGTTCGTGGGGACGATCGATCCCGCCAACAAGATCACGCCCGCAACCACGAACGAGCCGAGCCAGACATATCCAAATACTCCAATCATGGCGATGTCTCAAAATTGCCGCAGTTCCGCAGATTGCCAAGCGACAACCGGAGCGAATCTCCCGCTCATCACTGCGTGCCCATTCATCGACGCTCAGCCGCCCGACGGCCCACCCGAAATCGTGGCGGAGATCCCTTCCAACTCATGCAGCCGCCGTTGCTGCGCGCGGAAGATAAGCACCAGCACCAGAAGTCCGGCACCCTCCATCATGATCCCCAAGCCCCAGGAGCCCCGCGAAATTACAGTCACGTACTCGAATTCACCAAAATAGCCCCCGTTCCGCACCCTGAACATCAATACCGCCCAAATCGCACGAGAGACCAGGGTCAGGACTCCCCCACAAAGAAACAGGATCCCCGCCGCTCTCGCGCGGGAGCCCAGGAGCATTCCCCCCAGCACGGTCGTGAGGACGCTGAGAGCAAGCTCAGCCAAGAGGTAGGCGAAATCGAGGAGTGACCACATGCCGTCACTATCTGGCCAGGCCCCCCGGCACATCAACGAATATCAGCCTGACCTACTTGCGACTTGCTCGCGCCTACAATCCGGAGCACCGTCCCTCCCCCCCGCTGAAGCGGGAACGCCATGGGAAAGACCCTCTATCAAAAAATCTGGGACGCTCACACCGTCGGCACGTTGGCCGATGGCCGAACGCAACTCTTTATCGGAACCCATCTCATTCACGAGGTCACAAGCCCACAGGCCTTCGGCATGATTCGCGATCTCAATCTGCAGGTGAAGTACCCGCACCGCACCTTTGCGACCGTCGATCACATCGTGCCCACCAAGAACCAGGACGCCCCGGCCGATCCGATCGCGGCGGAGATGATGGAGGCCCTTCGCAAGAACGCGGAAGACTTCGGAATCACCTACTTCGATCTCAGCTCCGGGATGCAGGGCATCGTGCACGTGGTGGGACCCGAGCAGGGCATCACCCAGCCCGGCACCACGATTGCCTGCGGAGATTCCCACACCGCCACCCACGGTGCCTTCGGAGCGATTGCCTTCGGGATCGGAACCACCCAGGTGCGCGACGTGCTCGCCACCCAGACGATTGCTTTGGAGACTCTCAAGGTGCGCCGCATCACCGTGGATGGTGACCTTCCTCCCGGCGTGTATGCCAAGGACCTGATCCTCCACATCATTCGCCTGCTCGGCGCCAAGGGCGGCATCGGCTACGTGTACGAGTACGGCGGCTCGACCTTGGACAACTTCTCGATGGAGGAGCGCATGACGGTCTGCAACATGTCGATCGAAGGCGGGGCCCGTGCCGGTTACGTCAATCCCGACCAGAAGACCTTCGAGTTCCTGCGCGGCAAGCCGCACGCTCCCAAGGAAGAAGAGTGGGACGCCGCAGTGGAACGCTGGCAATCCTTCGCGTCCGATGCCGATGCGCACTACGACGATGTGATCAACATCAAGGCCGCCGAGATCGAGCCCACCGTCACGTGGGGAATCTCTCCCGACCAGGGCGTGGGCATCAGCGAAACCATTCCCGATCCGGCCGACGCGGAGAACGAGGTCCAGCGCGCGAGCTACACCGAAGCGCTGGACTACATGCAGCTCCCCGGGGGCACCCCCATCAAGGGCGTCAAGATCGACGTGGCATTCCTGGGTTCCTGCACGAACGGGCGCCTGCGTGATTTCCGCGAAGCCGCCAAGTACCTCAAGGGACACAAGGTTGCCCCCGGCGTGAAGGCGATCGCGGTTCCCGGTTCACAAATCACGGCCGTGCAATGCGAACAGGAAGGCCTGGACAAGATCTTTGAGGAAGCGGGTTTCGAGTGGCGCGCAGCCGGCTGCTCGATGTGTCTTGCCATGAATCCCGACAAGCTGGTGGGCGACCAGGTCTGCGCCTCCTCTTCCAACCGCAACTTCAAAGGCCGCCAGGGCTCTCCGATCGGCCGGACCATTCTCATGTCCCCGGTCATGGTTTGCGCCGCCGCTGTCACCGGCGCCGTCGCCGACGCCCGGGAAGTCTTCGATGTCGATCCCGAATCCGCTGCGGCCTGAACGCAGCCCCAACCTTCAACAACCAAATTGATGAACGCTCTCCCTCTAGCGCTCGCGATGGGCGCCTTGATCCTCGTGCCTCTCACCGCCCAGGACGAAAAGAAACTCACGCCCGCTGAGGAACTCCTCAAGGCAACGCGCTTCGAAGAGAACGGCCAGGAAGCCGCCGAGGCCGCCTTCAAACCCGTCATTGAACAGTTCAAGAAGCAAGGCCTTCCCCCCGAAGCAATCAAGGAAATCGAGAGTGCGGCCTCAGCCTACTTCCACCAGCTGATGTCCGATCCCGCGCTCAAGAAGGGCGTGATCGATCTCTACAACGAGATCTTCGAGGAGGACGAGCTCGTCGAATTGCTCCTTTTCTACAAGACTCCCACCGGACGAAAGGCCCTCATGGAGATGCCCAAGATTTTCGGGGCTGCCATGCAGCTCGGCCAGAAGCACGCCGAGAAATACGCCCCGCAGTTCCAGGCCCAGCTTGAGAAGATCCTCAAGAAGGATCAAGATGGTGTCGACCCTGAGAAAAAAGACAAGTAACCCTCCCGATTTTCCATGGCACTTTCCAAGATAACTTCGATCCGCGGCACTGCCGTCCACGTTCCGGGCACCGACATCGATACCGATCGCATCATCCCGGCGCGCTACCTGAAGTGTGTCACCTTCGACGATCTCGCAGGCAAACACTTTTACGACGTGCGCTTCGACACCGAAGGGAATCCTACCGGTCATCCCCTCGACGATCCGCGCTTCGCGGGCTCGGCCATCCTGTTGAGCGGAGCAAACTTCGGGTGCGGCTCGTCTCGCGAGCACGCTCCGCAGTCAATCTTCCGCTCCGGGTTCAAAGCGGTCCTCGCGGAGTCCTTCGCCGAAATCTTCTTCGGCAATTCCACGACCCTGGGCATGCCCTGCCTTACCGCTGCGCGCGAAGACATCGAAGCCCTGAGTGCCGCCATCGAGAACGCTCCCGACACGGAAGTCACGATCGATCTCGAAGCGATGACCGTCTCCTATCGTGACAGCTCCTTCGCCATCACGATGCCCGCCTCCGCCCGCCAAGCCCTGACCAGCGGCCGCTGGGATCCGATCCAGGAGCTGCTGGACAACGCGGAGGAGACCGCGACGGTGGGGAGCAGCTTGCCCTACGTCTAGACTGTTGCCGTCAACCAGTCTAGGGAACAGGACGAGACGCAAGGAGCAACGCCTCGCGCGGTGTCGAGCGTGCACCATTCCCTCCCCCTCTCCACAAAAAAAGGGCAGCGCCCCCCAAGGCACTGCCCTCCTCAAATCAGGCGCACAAGATGGTCAGTCGGCGAGAGCCTGGGCGGTGGCCTCCTTGCCCTTCTCCGGATCGTTGGGCGTGGGACTCTTGGGCGGTTTGGAGCTCTTCTCGCGGGAGGCGTGCATCTTGCGAAGCTCTCCCTTGAGCTTCCGAATCTCCGCGGTCTTCCTGAACAGCAACTCCTCCAGGCCCCCCTTGGCCTTGTTGAGGAAAACGACCTCCTCCTGCACCTTGTCCAGGGCACCCGAGGCTTCCACGAGCTCCTGCCCGGTCGCCTCGCGAGCCATTTCAGCCTCCTTGAGTTCCTCCGTCACCTCCGCAACTGCCTGATTTGAATCCTCGGCATCCCTGCGGACCTCCTCCACCTGCTCCTCGAGATCGCCCAGCTCTGAGCGGGCCTCGTCCCGTTCGTGGTGGGCCACCATCCGGGATTCCACCGCGGCCGCCTTCTCAGCCTGCAAGGCGAGGTTTCCATCCTGGGCCACCTCGAGTTCCACTGCGGTGTCCTCCAGCGCGTCCTCCGATCTCTGCAGTTGTTTGCGAAGCACCTCCACGTCCGCAAGGGCCTTCATCTTCACCGCATTGGTGGTGCGCAACTCATCGCGCATCTCCTTCGCGGAATGCGCCTGCCTCATCAGGGTCGCCATCTTGCCCTCCAATTCCTTTCTCGTGCGGGCCGCTTCCAGGATCGTCTTCTCGCGGGCAATGAGCGCCATCTCGATTTCGTCACTGAGGCGGTTTTGTTTCACGGCCGCCTCAGCGAGTTGTTCCTTCAGGTCGGCTCGCTCAATGGGATCCTGCAACTCCCCGCGGACCGTCGCGATGTCATCCCTCATGGCGCGGAAGTCATTCATCGCACCTTGGAGTTCGGCGCGGAACTTTTGCATCTCTGCGTTCGCAAGCGCCTGATCGTTCGCGCGCTTCTCCATCTCGTCCGCACGGTTTTTCCACTGCTCCGTTTCCTTGCGCGCCATTTCCATCTCGTGACGGAAAGCCTTCATCTCCTTGAGCATCTCGTGATTCGCCATCGCCAAGGCGCGCACTTCATCCCGCGCTTGATCACGCTGTTGCGCGACATTCTCCACCGCCCCCTGGATCGCCCTCAAACTGGCCGCCAGTTCTTCCAAGTCCTCGCGCAATCCTTGCACTCGATCGGCATCAACTTCCTTCACAACCACCGGAACAAACTCCGGTAACGGTGCGAGTTCAACAATGGGTGGATCTTCAACCGATGCGATTGCAACAAGTTCAATGACGATGGGTTTCGTCTCGACGGGTTCAACCAATTGATCGGTGTTGACAAACGACACCAAGGCCGGGGCAAGGAGCAGGCTCTTCATTTTTGTAAGGGCAGTCGGGTAACTACAGGCATCCTATTTAGCGCATCCTCCACAGGAGAAAAGCATTTATTAAAACTTTCTTGATAATAAAGAGCTCCAAAATGAAAACCCGTTGGTTTTTCACGGGGGCCGGGCGAGCGCGATCAGGAGTCAAAGTGATCCCAACCGCCGCTCAACTCACCGGGGTCGCCATCTGTTAGAGAACCGATGCGAGTCAGCTTGAGCTTCGGAAACTGCGCGCTCCACTCTTCTTCAAGCCGCCTGGAGGCGCGCGCGGAAATCGCGAACAACAACTCGTAGTCCTCTCCATCGCCAAGCGCCTGGGCGAGAGTCACCCCTCGCGTGCGCGGCACGGCTGGGCGATCTAACAGAAACCCGCAGCTGCTACTCGCTGCCAATCGCGGAAGATCCTTGGCCAACCCATCGGAGAGATCCATCATGGCATGCAGGCGGAACCTGGCAGTGAGCCAGCGCGCTTCCACCAGGCGTGGCGTAAATGTCAGATGGCGACCACGCAGGGATCCACCAAGGCGTCCGGTGACGAAGAGAGCGTCACCATGTTTGCCCCCACTTCGCATCGTCAACTGTCGACGCTTGGCGACACCGGTGGCGGCCACCGAGATCATGGCAGGGGCCTTCTTCGGAAGGGATGATGTTTCACCACCCACGATCGCACAGTCGAACTGTTGCGCGCACTTGTTCATCCCGCGATAGAGACCCTCGACCCAAGACACCTCACATTCCGGTGGCAGGACCACCGTCACGAGGAGATGGCGTGGCCAACCACCCATCGCGGCGAAGTCACTGAAGGTACGCGCGATAGCTTTGCGACCAACCTTTGCAGGAGCCGTCTCTCGCGAGTAGTGAATTCCTTCGACCAGGCAATCGGTCTTGAGCAATTCGACTTCATTGCGCGCGCCACCTTTCACCACCGCGCAATCGTCTCCCGGCCCGGCCAGGACAGCGGGCCCGGAGGAGAGCAGGGAGGTCAGGCGGGCCACGAGGGCGTCCTCACCCAAGTCCGATAAGCGCGGCATTTTCTTCCAGATTCTCGAGGAGTTCCGGATTGAGATTCATGATGATCTGAATCGCGGTGGTCGCGGCGTTGAAGCAGAAGTGGATCGCGATCGGTGCCCAGAGCGAGCCTGTCAGTTCGTAGGCCAAGGCGAGGATGATCCCCAGCACGGTGAGAGGCAAGAGGGCGCCCAGATTCCCATGCACCGCCCCGAAGAGGATTCCCGTGAAGATGACGGCGACCGAAATATTCGTGAAACGCTTCATGGCGGGGTAAATATAGCCCCGGAAGACCACTTCCTCGGCCAAGGGTGCCCCGATGCAGACCACCACGGCCATGATGCCCAGGGTGAGCGGATCCTTGTTTTCAGCCAACAGTTTTACGGTGTCCTGCTTCGCGTCACCACCCACCAGGTCCAGGATCCACTGATTGTAACCGCCCACCTCCAGAAGCGACATGAACGCCCACATGCCGATGACCACCAGCGGGGCGCAAAAGACCCAGTACCACTGTTTCCAGCGGAGCCCGAAGGCGTCCGCCAAGTTCATCCGCCAGAAGATGAGAACTCCGACCACCACGATCATGAACCCTTGGAGGGCCAATTGCGAAAACAGGAGCTCGGGGATATTCTCCATCTTGCCAAGCTCCACTGGCTCGACCATCAGCGACATCGCCCAAAGCGCCGCGTAGAAGACAAAGAAGATGCTGATGCCGATCACATCGACGAGGCCGAAGCCTGTGATGCTCACCCTGCCACGTGGCAGGGGTGGTGGTTTGCCCGGACCGACATGGCGCAGGGTGTAATAGGGCACCGCGCCAAAGAAGAGCATTGCTGCGCAAATCGAGAAGGCGATGCCGATGACAGTGGGCTCAACGTCCATGGGGAAGGGCGGGAACCCTACGCGGGAGAACGCGGCTTGGCCAGCGAGGGTTCACGGGAGGCGGTGGGGGTTTCAGGATCCCGACTCGGATCCACGGAACTCTGAATATTGTCTCCGGGACACAGAATCGCTGACCGCATCAGAAGCCACCCTCGAAATCCATGTGGCTGAGCGCAGGAGAGATTGGGAATCCTGAAAAATCTACCGCGATGGAGATCGGGGGACGAACTTGAGCCACGCCTGCCAGGAACGGGACAGAATATGATGGAGGAGAAGCGACTCCCGCGTAATACTGTTGCCATGAGGCTTTTCTCTCTGCTCCTCGCGGTCGTAGCAGCGACCGCCACCGCCCCGGCGCGGACCTTTACCAACTCGGCGGGAAAGTCGATTGAAGCGGAAATTGTCCGCGCGGACTCCACCAACGTGACCCTGCGCCTGGAGAACAAGCACACTGCCACGGTCAAGATTGCCACCTTGAGTGAAGAGGACCAGGCCTTCGTGGCCTCCTGGCTCGCGGAGCAACTTCCGCGGCTTCGCATCACACCCAACATGGTGCGCTCCAGCAAGAGGCAGGGAAGTAGTGCGAGCTTCTACCGGAGTTCAAGCTTCGTGCAAAACCTGCAGCTCTCGGTGGAGCTGAAAAACGAGGACAACGCCAAGGGATTGGAAGAGAGCACCATGAAGTACATCCTGGTCGGCCGCTCGCTCAGCGATCGCTCCCACTACAAGATTCTCCTGGTCCAGGAGGAGGACTTCGTCGTTCCCGCCAGTGGCAGGCACACCGTGCGCTTTCGCAAGGCAGTCAACAATTACTACGAAAGTTCCTATTCGAAGAGTGGCTACAAGTGCTTTGGCTACGTCCTCTACGCCAGCCGCAAGAAGGACAATCGCGAGGTCTACACCTACGGCTCCACCACCCAGCTCAGGGAAGCGATCTACACCATCATCGGTTTGGAATCCGGCGACCTGGTCGACGAGAACTACCAGAAGCCCCAGGCCCTCAAGATTGGCGACGGGAACGGGAATAATTCTCGCCGCTTCCCTCAGCGCAGGCCGGGCAACCCGGAGCCCACTCGCAAACCCGAAGATTCACCCATCATCATTCGCTGAGCACGCGGAACGACTTCAGGCATTGCGCATGAAGTCGGCCACTTGGGCAAAGAACTCCCCGAGGGGTGCGGCGACAGGAGGTGGGACCTCGGCCTCCACCATCGCGGCCCCCATCAACTCGAGCCAACGGTCGCGCTCGGCTTCCCCGATACGGAACGGTCGATGGCGCATGCGGAGACGCGGATGGCCCCGTTCCTCGAGGTAGCGGGGCACCCCCCCGAAACGGAAGCAGAGGAAGTCGTAAAGACGATCCTCGGAGCCCCCGAGATCCTCGGAGGGATACATGGGTCCCAGTAGCTCATCGCCGGGGATTCGCCGGTAGAAGGCTGCCACCAGCAGCCGGAATCCCCGAGGGCCGAGTTCGCTCCAGATCGCCGCCTCATCCATGCCCGAAAGGGGCCACTGATGGCTTTTCTTTTCAAGAAATCATGGACATGTTCTCCACGAGAAACGTCCCCGGCGCCGCTTTCCCCTACGAATCCATGTCCTTTCCACCCCAGTTCGAGGCCCCGAGCCCCGAGGAGCTTCATGAGCTTCTCCCCGCCTACGACGTCCTGGCATTCATCGCCAAGGGTGGCATGGGCGCCGTCTACAAGGCTCACCAGAAATCGTTGGAGCGCGACGTGGCCATCAAGATTCTGCCCCGCGAGTTCGGAGCCGATGAAGATTTCCGCAAGCGATTCGAGGACGAAGCCAAGGCGATGGCCAAGCTCAACCACCCGAACCTGATCGGTGTTTACGATTTCGGGGAAGTTGATGGCATGCCCTACATCGTGATGGAGTTTGTCGACGGCAAGTCGCTCCACCACTCCGCCCACGGCAAGGCCATCGAGCAGAAGGAAGTAGCCCGCCTTGTGAACGGGATCTGTGACGGGCTCGCACACGCACATGACGCGGGCATCCTGCATCGCGACATCAAGCCCGCCAACATCCTGCTCGATTCCAAGAAGCGTCCCAAGATCGGTGACTTCGGTCTGGCCCGGGCTGCCGATGAGACGGAAGGCGATGGATTGATTTTCGGCACCCCGGACTACACTGCTCCCGAAGTGATGAAGGACTCGCACGCGGTGGACAAGCGATCCGATGTGTTTTCAACCGGGATCATTCTTTACGAGCTGCTCACCGGAAAGGTCCCCGAGGCCAACTACATGCCGGCCTCGCAAATCGAGGAAGTGGACCCGCGATTCGACAAGATCATCCGGCGCGCGACCCACCCCTCTCCCACCCTGCGCTTCGCCGACGCGGGTGCGATGGGCAAAGACCTCAAGGTCTTGCAAATTGCCCTTGAGAAGAAGCTCGCCACGATGGTCGCCCAGGCTCCGGTCGCCCCCCTCTTGACGCCGACCGAAGGCGATTCCGAAGCGCCTGCGCCGGTCGCCGTTCCACAGGTTCAGGTTGCCACCGGACCGAACTGGAGTCTTCTCCGCAATCTCATCATCATCGTCCTCCTCGTCGGCGCCATTTACGGCATGAGCCGGGCCTACAAGTGGCAGAAGCAGAACATCGCGGACCAGAAGATCGAGCAGGAGAAAAAGGATCAGAAGGAGAAAATGGAGCTCATCGCGGAGCACCTGCGCGTCAAGAAGGAGAGGGATCGCACAGCAGCCCTGAAGCCCCCTGACATCGATCCCGCAAACCTGCCCGTGGAGCCAAAGGTGGAAACGCCGCTGGACGCTCTCGCCCGCTTGAAGAAATCCCTGCTCGTGCTCGACAAGGAGAGTCGGGATAGCCAGGAGTTTCCTCCAACCACCCACGTGCGCGGCTCGTCACGATTCTTCTTTGTGGAAACTCCGCTCAGTTGGCAGCGCGCGGCCGCCTATGCCGAAGACCACGGCGGCCACCTCGCCACTTGCATCAACGAGGGCGAGAAAAATTGGCTCTCCTCCAAGACCCCCAAGAAAACCACGGTGTGGCTTGGGGGCGGTGCTACCGGCCGCACGGCCTGGGGTTGGGTCGATGGCACCAAGTGGGCGGTGCGCAAGCCGTCCACCTCCACCGGAAACTCAGCCACCTTGAGCGACCTCGGGTCGATCCGCGCCAAGCCCGGGGGCCGGAAATATCCATTTTTTATCCAGTGGCGCATGGACGGCAGCAACCCGGGAAGCCTCGCCGCCCAATTGGAGCGCCTGAAAAAATCCCTGGAGACTCCCGAGCCCATCTATCCTCCCGGCGTCCTCTCGTTCGAGAGCCGACGCTACTTGATCATCGAGAAGCAGGTGAGCTGGGAGGAGGCCGCCATCATCGCCCAGGGAGCGCACGGTCATCTCGCCGTTCCCAGCGCCCAGACCGAGGGCGAGTATCTCATGGCGGCGGTTTCCAGCACCTTGCCGGCCGGTGCCGGGGCATGGCTCGGAGGCCAACACAACGGGCGCTCCTGGACGTGGGCCACCGGCGAACCGTGGGCCTTTGCTTCCTGGGCACCTGACTCTCCTGATGGCAATGAGGCGGTCGATACCGCCGTGCGGCTGGTGGCTGGCGATGACGGTGGATGGGATGATGCCAATCCAAGCGATACGGAGGCTGCCGCCGCCTTCGTGATCGAGTGGAGTAAAGACCGCTCCAGCACGACCACGGCAGCCCCCACGGCCGGGGGCGGTGACTGGTCCGCGCTGCGTGCCGAGTCCCTCAAGAAAGTTCAGATCCTCGAAGGAAAATACGCAACCGCTCTGGCAGAGAATGGAAAGGGACTGAAGTGGGACCTCAATTTCTGGCACCGGGGACTCCGCGACAACGATGAGCGGACCTACGCCCCCGCCGTGGCGCGGGTGAAGGCCAAGGTCCAACCCGACGGAACGATCGCCATCGCGCAAAATGAAATCATCAAACTCCCTCCCCGCGGGGTGCAGGTGGTGAAGAAACATCTCACCGAGCAGCAACAACTGGAGGCCACCCTCGTGAGCCGGGCCAACAAGATCCGGATCGAGTACCTCGCCGGCCTGGGAGAAAAGAAGTCCACCGCCCAAAACAGTGGCCTGAACAGCCAGATCCGCGCCATCGACAATGAGATCGAGGCCTGCGGAAAGAGCGGGAAGACCTTCCTGGAACACTTCGGCTCGGGATCCTGAATCTCGGAGCAAGTCCCGTGACCCTGGGGATATTCCTCAAATAATCGCCAAATCTTGGAATTTCGGCAATTCCACGCTAAGTTCCCTGCGCTTGCTTCGTTACGCAACGAGAGGCACAATTACGTGTTCTTATCCACATGGATCCCGCTTTCGATCTCGACTTCAATGCGCCTAGCCTCGAGGAGCTTCAGCCGCTCTTCCCGGCGTACGAGATCACTGGTTTCATAGCCCAAGGCGGGATGGGTGCGGTTTATTCCGCCCGCCAGATCTCCTTGGACCGGTCGGTCGCGATCAAGATCCTGCCGCGCCAGTTCGGAGCAGATCCTCAGTTTCGCGCCAGCTTCGAGGCGGAGGCCAAGTTGATGGCCCGTCTCAATCACCCCAATCTGATCGGGGTTTACGACTTTGGTGACGCGGACGGTATGCTCTTCATCATCATGGAACTGGTGGAAGGAAAATCTCTCCACCACTCCGCGCACGGCAAGGTCATCGAGCAGAGTGAAGCCGCCCGCCTGGTCGCCGGTATCGCCCACGGACTCGCCCACGCCCACCAACACGGCATCCTCCACCGCGACATCAAGCCAGGGAACATCCTCCTTGGACCAGGCGCACAGCCCAAGATTGGCGACTTCGGTCTCGCTCGACCGGTCGGCGAAGGGTACGACCCCGACGAAACCGTCTTTGGCACCCCGGGCTATGCGGCGCCGGAGGTCGTCAACAATCCGGACGCAGTCGATCAACGCGCCGACATCTTCGCGGTCGGGGTCCTCCTCTACGAACTCCTCACGGGCAAGGTTCCCTCCGACCCCTGGCGGCC
>JAYGGC010000170.1:0-82327 GCA_046581525.1 Roseibacillus sp.
AAATGACGCGGGGGACGGGAAGGGTTCACGCGGAAATGTGCCAGGAGTGCTCAGAAACACTGTGATTCGCGAAGCTATTCCGGACTGTTCGGAAAGCGGTTGGATTGTAACTCGTTCACGCTGAGAAGCTGGTGTGAATTAAAGTTTCGTTATCCACAACTTGCTCGCTTTTAACGATTTATACCAATTTTAGGTTGAAGCTGATTGCACCCCATGTTTGTATGGAATGTTCCTTAACGGGAACATGCTCTTTGACAGAACAGGGTGCGAGAAGGGGAAGCGAAAGCCGATCTGAAACGTGCCCCGGGATAATCCCAAGTGCGAACTTGGGCAACGGTCGGGAGGAACTGGCGTTCCCGGCCCCTGCGAATGAACTCGTCTTTATGGGGAGTGAATTTACAGGCCACATGTCACCGTCTTCCTCGGGGAGGGTCGTTCCTCCCTGCGTTTAACGACCAGGAAGTCAGGCGGTGAGCGGCATCTTCCCGTGACGTGATCAAAATGGCGCGGGACGAGTAAACCAGCCGCAAACCGAGTTACGCCTTCAGGTCCGAGGTTTCGGATTTAAGGGCGAACACAGTCGGTCAATCCTATGACCGAAAGTTGCTACTGTGAGCCAGTGTGGGGGTCCGCTACCCGGCGGTTTTGAACGAACAAAACAGCCGCCAGATCGTGCCGGTGTCGCAACCGGAAACGTGAAAAAGGGAATGGACTATCGCGGATTGAGTGAACCGATAAGAAGGCGCTGGAAGGCCAGCGATGACTGCGGTGACCAATAAGATCCGAACAGCGGGAGGCACTGAAAATGGAGTCGTCCAGCTGAGAAGGAAAACGCAACTTGAGGGATAAGAGACAAGACCCGTGGCGCGAGGCCAACGACCGTGACCAGCGAATAGCAGTCCGGTGCCGACCTTGCGGAAGTGGCGAAGATGCACTCGTTCTCAGACGCATCTGAACCGGGTCCGGGCGAAGCGCACTGGCAAGTGTGTGAATTCCGGGCTGAGAAGTCTCACCCGAAAGTCGGCGGTGGAAACACTGCTGGCCGGCTCCGCTGCGGGGCCGAAATGGATTGCAATCGTTTGTGCAAACCAGCGTAGCGTCGGGAAACTGACAGCCAGCGACACTCGACGGGTGAACCTGGGCGCCAAATGTCAGTGATCGGGGAAAGAGAACGTGGCGAGTTCCCAAACCCCATCTTTTTCAGGGCCGAAAGGCAGGGGAAAAGACATCATCGATTAACATGTTTCGAGCAAGAGGCCCGCGGACATTATGTCAGCGGGTCTTTTTGTGTACTTTTTTCCAGGAGTGCGATGGTTCGGGATGGGCTGGCCGGATGGTTCGGGACGGGCTGGCCGGATGGTTCGGGACGGGCGGCCGGATGGTTCGGGATGGGCTGGCGGGGAGGCGCAATGGTCTTGACCCCGCAAGAGGACGGAGCAGCCTCCCGTAGACAGTCGGACTCCCCCGATGATCAGCGAGAAAGAAATGTATAATCTGAGTGCTCAATCCCGCCAGGTTCTGGCCTTTTTATTAATCGCGACCTCGAGCGCTCTGGCAGGCGAGTGGGCTGAGTGGGGCGGGGGACCGAGCAAAAACATGATTTCCGCGGAAGCGGGATTGCCCGTGGAGTTCAGCGCTGGAGAAGAAGCGGAAAATGGCACCGACATCGCCCCGGGCACCGCCAAGAACTGCAGATGGGTGGTTACCTTGGGATCGGAGGCCTATGGCACCCCCACCATCGGCAAGGGTCTCGTCATGGTGGGCACCAACAATGAGGGACCGAGGAATCCTGCAATCAAGGGTGATCGGGGCGTGGTGATGGCTTTTGACGAGAAGACCGGCAAATTCCAGTGGCAACTCACTGTGCCCAAGCTACCCGGCGGGGACGATGTCGATTGGGAATACCTCGGGATTTGTTCCTCGACCTTGCTTGCGGGTGACCGGGGATACGTGCTCACCAATCGCGGGGAAATCGTCTGTTTCGATTTGAAGGGATTGGCAGACGGTAACCAGGGCTTCACCGACGAGGCCAAGTATATGGCCGGTCCCGACGACAAGAACCCCCGCAAGCCGGGACCGAGCGACGCTGACATCATCTGGATCTACGACATGCCCGCATCCCTGGGGGTGGTACCGCACAACATCACGAGCAGCTCGGTGACCCTGATCGACGGCAAGATCTTCGCCTCCACCTCAAACGGCGTGGACGGGGATCACGAAGCTACCCCCGCCCCCAAGGCACCATGCCTGATTTCCCTCGAGGCCAAGTCTGGAAAGCTGGCCGGAGTGGAACAGGCCGGCATCAGCAAGCGCACCATGCATTGCAACTGGTCCTCTCCCTGCATCGGAAAAATCGACGGGAAGCCGGCCGTGTTCTTCGGAGGCGGAGACGGGTTTCTCTACGCCTTTGATCTCAAGGCAGAGGAAACCGCGAGTGGCGAACTGGTGCTGAGGGAACTCTGGCGCTGTGACGCCAACGCGAAGGAGTATCGCTCGAATGACGAGGGAAAGCCGCGCGACTATCCCTCCTTCAAGGGGCCCAGCGAGATCGTGGGGACGCCTGTCTTTGCCGACGGAAAGGTCTACGTGACGATCGGACAGGATCCCGAGAATGGCGACGGGCTGGGCCTGCTCAGTTGCATCGATGCCAAGACAGGGAAAGCCGATTGGACTTACCGGAAGATCAGCCGCTCCCTCTCAACCCCCTCGGTGACCAAGGGACTGGTCTACATCAGCGACTTTGCCGGCCAGGTCCACTGCCTCGACGCCAAGTCCGGCGAACTGCTCTGGATGCATGATTCCCTGAGCCGGATCTGGGGATCGACCCTCGTGGTCGACGGGAGGATCTACATCGGAACGGAAGATGGCGAACTCGTGATTCTCAAGGAAGGCAAGGAGCTGGTGGAACTCAGCGTGATCGAGTTTCTCATGCCCATTTACTCGAGTCCGGTCGCCGCGAACGGGACCTTGTACATCCAGACGCAAAACCACTTGTATGCGTTTGGCAAGTAGGGGGTGCCCTAGCAGCCGCTACGGGCGCATTAACCTAGCGCCATTCCTGCTAGGGCTCGCGTTCTGCTTCCTACTTCTTGATCCCGTAGAGCGCTTTCTTCGTCCGCACGATCAACAAGTCTCCGGACACTGCGGGTGAACCCATGCATCCGGCATCCAGTTCGTTCTGCGCCACGACTTTGAACTTCCGGGCAGCCTCGATCACGGTGCCCATCCCGTCCTCGTCGAAGAGGTAGATCTTGCCGTCGGCCAGGATTGGGGATGCGGAGAAGTTCCCACCCACGCGCTCCTTCCAGTTTTCCTTCCCGGTCTTGGCGTCGAGACAGGCGGCGATGCCGCCGTCATCCACCATGAAGAGCAGGTCTCCGTGGAGGAGGATGGAGGGCTTCTTGGGCGCAGCCTTGCTGTAGGTCCACTCGACGTGACTCTTTGTGACGTTGCCTTTTCCATCCGGCCGGACCGCGAGCAGGATCCCCTTGCTGAAGCCCATGGTTGCAAAGACCATGTCATGCCCGGCGACGGGGCGGCAGGCACTGGAATGAGTTCCAATCGTTTCCGTGCGCCAGATCTCCTTACCGGAATTCGGATCGTAGCCGTAGAGTGCCATCGCGCCAGGGCCGACCAGGACATCCTTCCCATCGACCTTCACGATGAGCGGAGTGGCGTAGGCCTTGCGCATGTCTCCGTTGCGCTTCGGCTTCCCGTTGGCATCGAGGTCCTTGTAGTCAACACTGCGCTCCGTTTTCCAAATTGTATCGCCGGTCTTCTTGTCCATCGCGACCACGAACTGGTGATCGGCACCATCGAAGTGGATGATGAGAAGATTCTTGTAGATGATGGGCGAAGAGCCCGCGCCGCGGAAATGGTCGCAGACAAAGTCCCTGCGTTCCCAGACGACTTTCCCGGAATTCGCATTGAGGCAGGCGGTGTAGGGAGAGCCGAAGGTGAGGTAGACCAGTCCGTCTTCCAGCACCGGGGTGGGGGAGGCATAGGAATTGAAGGCGTGGCAAAACTGCGGGTCCTTCACAACGCAGAGTTCCTTGTCGTAGAGCTTGTCGCCGTTCTTCTTGTCGAGGCACACCAGCGAGAGACTGGTCCCCTTCGAATTCGCGTTGGTCACCCAGATGCGATCGCCCCACACCACCGGCGAAGACCATGCCCTGCCTTCGAGGGGGGTCTTCCAGGCAATGTTCTCCTGTTCGCTCCACTCGGTGGGCAGGTTCCTGGCTTCTGCATGTCCCTGTGCCCCCGGACCGCGAAAGCCCGTCCAGTTCTCGGCTGCCAAGGCGCTCAATCCGGTGAGAAGAGAGAACGTGAATGTGAGAGTGGAGAATCGGACTCGCATGGGCATGCTACGATCCTTGTCCGCCCCTAACTTTCGGTCAAAGGAGAAAACGAGAGCATGGCCAGGGATTGAACAGGGTCCATTCGGCCCGCTCCCGGTGGCAGGCGCACGCTCCTGGGTTGCTCAATCCCGTGGTTTCTCTTCGGTGTTCGACTTTGAAGATCATCCTCGCTACCACTTGGATGACTTCAGTTCGGGCACTTTTTTGCCGAACCCAGATCGATCATGAACCCCCTCCCTCTCGTGATGCTGGCCACCGTGGCCCTCCTCCCGACGTCCTCCGCGGTCGAGGGTGGACACTGGGCCTTCCAACCGCTCCGCGCCGAAAGCGGATCGAGTATCGACAGGCTCGTCACGCGTGATCTGTCCACCCACAGGTTGAGCACCGCACCGCGCGCCGCACCCGATCGCCTTCTCCGGCGCGTCCATCTTCTCCTCACCGGATTGCCCCCGAGCCCGGCCGAGCTCTCCACGTTTCGAGCGGATTCTTCACCGGAGCGCTACGCCGCGGTGGTGGATGACCTGCTCGCACGTCCGGGATTTGGCGAACGATGGGCTCGCCACTGGTTGGACCTCGCCCGCTACGCCGATAGCAGCGGGCTGCACCAGGACACTCATCGGCCCCACGCCTGGCGCTATCGTGACTACGTGATCGCGAGCTTCAACCAGGACAAACCATACGGCCGCTTTATCCGCGAGCAGATTGCGGGGGATCTTCTTGCACCCCGGGACGCGAACTCATGGATCGCGACCGGGTTTTGTCGCACCGGGCCGTCCAACGAAGCCAACATCGGTG
Source organism: Roseibacillus sp. (assembly GCA_046581525.1). Taxonomy (GTDB): domain Bacteria; phylum Verrucomicrobiota; class Verrucomicrobiia; order Verrucomicrobiales; family Akkermansiaceae; genus Roseibacillus_B. The sequence continues at coordinate 5,154 of JAYGGC010000170.1, forward strand.
CGGCGGAGTTGAAGGCCTATCGTCTTGATCAGCTCGACGGGATTCTCTCGACCGTCTCCAGCGTGTTTCTCGGACAAACGATCGGGTGCGCCCGGTGCCACGACCACAAGACCGATCCCTTCACCGCCGGGGACTATTACTCGTTGCTCTCGGTCTTCAACAACACCGCCGATGCCTTCGTCTCCCTCGAGGGAGAAGCACTGGGAGCTCCGAAATTGTTTCCACCCAGGGCCCGGAAGGCGCCCAAGATTCCCAAGGGCTCCGGCATCCGCGCCCTCGGCACCCTTCCCGAGTCGCAGCGCAAGGTCACCCGGATTCTGGAGCGCGGAGATGTGAACAGTCCCGGCGAAGCGGTTGTGGCGGGTGTCCCCGTCGTGCTTCGCGGGATCCCCGCAAAGTTTTCGCGGACCGAGTCGAGCGCTCGTCTTGCCTTGGCGGACTGGATTGCGTCTACGGAAAACCCGCTCACCTGGCGAGTGATGGCGAACCGTGTCTGGCAGCATCTCTTCGGGCGGGGTCTGGTGGGCACCCCGAGCAATCTTGGGGTGAGCGGCAGTCCGCCCACTCACCCCGCCCTGCTCGATCATCTCGCGATCGTGCTGCGTGACTCGGACGGTCGGATCAAACCGTTGATCCGCGAGATTTGCCTCTCGCACGCGTTTCAGCAGGACAGCGAGTATCGCAAATCGGCCCACGCCAGCGACCCTGCCAATCACCTTTACTGGCGATTTCCCAAACACCGGCTCGAAGCGGAAGTCATTCGTGATTCGATCCTCTCCAGCAGCGGAAAGCTGAACCGCAAGATGGGCGGCCCGGGGATCAAGCCGCGCATTCCCTCCGAGATCATCACGCAGAGCATGCGCAACCAGTGGCCCAGGGTGAAAACGGAAACCGCAACGCATTGGCGGCGAAGCGTCTATATCTACCTGAAGCGGCAGCTTCCCATGCCCCTGATGGAATTGCTCGATGCGCCCGATTCCTCGGAAAGCTGTGCCCAGCGCTTCGAGAGCACCACCCCGACCCAGGCCCTGGCGCTGCTCAACGATGCATTCGTCAACGAGCAGGCTGGCCACGCGGCGGAGCGTGCCCGGCGGGAAAAGCCGGATGCTCCCGCCCAGCGCTTGATGGAACTCATCTGGGCCCGCGCGCCCAGTGCTGCCGAGCTGGCCAAGGCCCGGGCATTCCTCGGGAAACCGGAGATCACCCTCGTCGATCTCGGCGTGGTCCTCTTCAACAGCAGCCCCTTTGTCTATGTGGACTAGCCGACGCAGGTTTCTTCAATCCGCGGGCGCGGGATTCGGCTCGCTCGCCTTGACCGATCTGCTTGCGGCGGACTGTGGTCCCGCTCCTCACCATCCTGCCAGGGTCGACTCCGTCATCTTCCTCTTCATGTACGGTGGGCCCAGCCAGGTGGATACCTTCGACCCGAAGCCGGCGCTCAATGAGTGGGCGGGCAAGCCGATTCCGGCATACCGCAAGGAGGACAGCTTCTTCACCAACGAAACCAAGCCCACCGCCTTTCCCTCGCCGTATTCCTTCCAGCAATACGGCCAGTCCGGAATGTGGATCTCGGAAAAGTATCCTCACCTTTCCAAGCACGCTGACAAACTCTGCGTGATCCGGGGCATGCACGCGGACAGCAACAACCATGGTCCCGCCCTGACCCAGATGAACTCCGGGTTCATCCTCCAGGGGTATCCCTCCATGGGATCGTGGCTCAATTACGGCCTGGGAACCGCCACGCGGAATCTTCCGGGCTATGTAGTTCTGTTAGATAAGAGGGGTGCTCCCGTGAACGGCAATCTCAACTGGTCGAATGGGTTCATGCCGGCCGCCTACCAGGGCGTTCCTTTCCGGCCCACCGGAGTTCCCATCGTGAACCTTGCAAATCCCGAGGGGGTCTCCGATTCCCAACAGCGTGCCCGGCTCGAGATGATCCGCGAGTTCAATGAAGACTACGCCAGGGCGGATCCGGCGCAGAGCGCACTCGAGGCCCGCATTGCTTCCTATGAACTGGCAGCTCGCATGCAGACCCATGCCCCGGAAGTGACCGACCTCTCCTCGGAGCCTGCATTCATCAAGCAGGCCTACGGCCTCGAGCAGGATACCACCGCGGACTTTGGTCGGAACTGTCTTCTCGCCCGCCGTCTCGTGGAACGCGGAGTGCGCATGGTCCAACTTTACAGCGGCGGAAATCGCGGTCCCGAGGAAGCTTGGGATGCCCACAAGAAGCTGGTAGAGAACCACGACCGACAATGTGCGCAGACGGATCAGCCCATCGCGGCTCTCCTGCAGGATCTCGAGCAGCGCGGATTGCTCGATCGCACGCTGGTCGTTTGGGGCGGGGAATTCGGGCGCATGCCCACCCAGCAGGGGAGTGCCGGACGGGACCACAATCCCTTCGGGTTCACGATGTGGCTGGCGGGTGGGGGCGTGCGCCCCGGGATCACTTATGGAGAGACCGACGAGTTCGGTTACCGCGCGGTCAAAGACAAAGTCCATGTCCACGACCTCCACGCCACCATTCTCCACCTCTTGGGGATCGATCACGAGCAGCTGACTTTCCGGCACAACAGCCGCAATTTCCGCCTCACCGATGTCTACGGTGAGGTAGCCCACAAGATCATTGGCTAGGAATATCGGGCGCAACCAACGGGTCGCGGGCCGATCCGAGAGACCCCGGCGATCCCATCCGGCAATGGATGAGGCGGTCGAAGGAAGTGAACTCTTGTAAAAGCTCCAGATAGACTCCGGTCCCCAATCACTACGATTGCACTGAGTCTATTGGCCTCACTCACTCGAAAAATGACTGCGTAGTGAAGACCGATCCGAGCGCGTGGAGCATTGAAAACTGGGATTGAAGTTGAGCTGTATTTGGAGCTTGTGGGTTGGAACTTCACTCCTGCCGCAAGTTGCAGGTGACTCCGTCGGGAAGGCCGCGATGCTGCGATGTTCTCCTACAGGGAGAGCGCTTCACGGTTCTGGAACTTCTTCAGGCGTGCGCGATGGGTGCTCGTCTGTCCGGTCAACCCGGTCGCTTCCAGGATGGCGATGATCCTGGTCGTGGTGTTGGTTGCTTCGGTAAAGCGGCCGGCGGCGGCGTAGGCGGCGGCAAGGGTTCCGAGGAGGCTCGGGTTGTCGGCGATTCCAGGGGCCTGCATCATGAAGGAGGCATGCTTGAGGGCCTCCTTGCCGTCACGCACGCTCGGGTCTGAAGAGGTGGCGAGCAACCAGGCGAGCTTGTTGAGGGCTGGGATTTGGCGGGGATGGTAAGTGAGCGACTGTTGGTACTGGCTCCGTGCCTCTGTCGGATTCCGATTGAGGAGCGCAATCTCTGCGAGCTGAAAATGGACTTCGCCGAGTTGCATGTTGCGCTTGTGTTCAGCGGGGACGGCGGGGTTTCCCGGAGGCGCGTGGTTTTTCGCCAGGAACTCCGCGAGCACCTCCTGGGCGTCCTCGAGGTAGTCCCCTTCGAGGTAGGCAGCGGCGACCGAGATGGGGTTGGAGACGAAGCTCTGGTCCGCCCACTTTCCTGCGAAGGGAATGGCGGCGGCCTTCGCAGCCTCCAGGCTCTTGCCCAACTCCTTGCGATCGGAGAGGACTTGCTCCACGCTGATCGGTCCCTTGTAGATCGCACTGAGCCAGCCTCCCCGGTCGATGAGGAAGCTCACCGGCACCGGCATCTTTTGATGGCGGTAGACACTCTTCAGGATGGACTGCTCCAGGAGGTTGACCAGCTTCGGATCGGCCATTCCCCCCCGCAGATCAGAGCCAAGCTTCTTGAGCGCAGTCGCGGCCTTCGCGGGAGTACTCTCGCTGCCCGGATCGAGATGATCGACATTGAGAGCGAGAATCTCGATTCCTTCCGCGGCAAGTTGCTCTTGCGCGGCCGCGAAGGCCTTGAGTTCCGCGACACAGGGTGTGCACCAGGTGGCCCACAGGTTGATCAGGACCGCTTGTCGATTCGCAAGGACGGTGATGCTCTGCGTCGCTCCGGAGAAATCCTGGTAACTGAGTTCCGGGATCTTGAGAGGTTGCGAAAGGCGGATGCGGGCTACCTCCGTCGGGGAGGGGAGTTCGAGGGGGGCCGCCTCGATGGTTGCCGGGGTCCGCAGGGGGGCTGGCTTGGCAAGCTGCGTCCCCTGCTTCAGGTGCCAGCGCTTCCCAACTTCGACACCGCTGAAGGTTTCGCTCGTTCCCCCCGCCCAACGCACGCGCACACTCTCGATCTCCATCCTGTCCCCGAGTCCAAAGTGCAACCACTTGCTCGACTGGCTCATCAGTCCGTCACCCGCGTGCAGGGTCTTGACTCGTCGTTGCGATGATCCCGCAATCACCAGTTCGACCTGTGATCCGATCGCATCCCGGGGACACTGCTTCGAAGGATCGCCTTCCAGGCGAAACGCCACCCACTGTGCATTCACGTCCGGTATCTTGTTCTGCAGGAACTGCGCACGCGGAGCGGAGCGGTTGGACAACCAAACATCGAGGTCGCCATCGTGGTCCCAGTCTGTGAGCGCCAGTCCGCGACCGTCACCCGGCAGGTCAAAGCCACTGACGGCCGAGACGTCGGCGAACGATCCGTCACCGGTATTGAGAAAGGCGCAGTGGCGTTCCCGTCCGCTGAAGGATGCGCCGTCACGGATGCGCTGGGCCAGCTCGCCGAAGGCGGAGAGGTAATCGTCCTGTTCGTTACCCTTCCCGGTGGTTTCCGGTGACTGCGACACGACCTGCCGCCAGTAGAAACTTCACAAATCTCCGGGGTCCTCCTGGGTGATGAACCCGTTCGTGACCAGGAGGTCTTCCCAGCCGTCATTGTTGATGTCCGCAAAGAGCGACGACCATGCCCAGCGTCCCATCGTGGTCCCGGAGGGGATGCTGACGTCTTCAAACGTCCCGTTGCCCGCGTTGCGGAAGAGCGAGTTTCCGCGTGTGTGGCGCTGGTAGAGCGCCCACGTTTCCGCATCACGCCCGGCCTTGAATCGATCCTGGAAGGCGATCCGGTTTCCTGCTGAGGAGAACATGTTGCCCACGTAGAGATCGACCCGTCCGTCGTTGTCGTAGTCGCCCCAGCAGGCAGACATTCCGGCCGCCACGTCGCGCACTCCCGCCGCTTCCGCCACGTCTTTGAAGACCGGCTGGCCGCTCTCCACCAGTTGATTCTGGTAGAGATGATTGCCGCCGAAGTCGTTCGCGACATAGAGATCGAGATCGCCGTCGCCATCGTAGTCGTCCCACGTTCCCGAGTAGGAAAACTTGCTGTTCCCAACCTCGAGACCGGCGGCCTTGGTGACAATGCGGAAGTGCAACCCGCCTTCGTTGCGAAGGAGTTCGTTGCGTCCGCCGTTGATTGCGTCGTGATAGGGAACGGGCCGCGCAACGAACGAATGGCGATCCGCTCCGGAGCGCCTCACATAGCAGCAGGCGTAGAGGTCGAGGTCACCATCCTGATCATAGTCGGCCGCGGTGAGGGTGTAGGGCGCCGCAGCCGGAAAGATCTTCCCTTCGCGCGCGGTGAACTTGCCGGTGCCGTCGTTTTCCAGAATCAGCACGCCACGGATCGTCGACAAGGCGGCGTCCTGGTCGCCGTCGTTGTCAAGATCGACAAAGAGCGTTCCGTAGGTGTGATCGAGAAATCCCATCCCGGACTCGCGGGAGTGGTCGCGCACCGAGCCATCCGCTTGCTGAATGAGCAACCGGTTGAGCAGCCCGCCGCCGTCGGAGATGGCGAGATCGTCCAGCCCATCGCCATTGACATCAGCAACGGAGATTCCGTGCCAGCCGCCCACTTCGATCCCGAAGAAGGTCTCGATGCGTTCTACCCAGTGATCGATGCCTCTCGCGACCTGCTCCACTTCCGGAACGGCGCCCAGCACGAATCCTGTGGAGTCCACCAGGCCGGCCGCTCCCGTGCGCTCACACTCCTCGTAGGTGCGCGTCTCGAGCGTGTTCAGGATTGGTTGCTCCGTGCTACTCCACTTCGCGTCCCAGATTGCGTTGACCTGGAGAGTTTCGTCGGCGAGATGGACGTGGAGTTCCGTCGAGGCGCTCGACTCGGTCAGGTCGACATGCACAATCTTGATCTCGACGAGGGTGGCCGCTTGGTCAGCGAATCGTTTTCGCAGCACGTCCAGCGCGTCTCTCAGCGCGATGTGATCTCCACTGACGACCTTGGCCTGTCGCACGCCAAACGAACCGCCCTTGAAGACCGTCGTCATTTCGAAGCCTGCCAGTCCGGGCGAGGTCGCCTGGCCGAAGGAAGTCGCTTCGGCCTCCCCCTTCAGGAATTCCTTCAGTCCCTCAAGCTGCTCGCCCGCATTCGCCGCGAAGACTTCCACCTCCCAGTCCCCGAAATCTTCGCTGGCCGCTTTTGAAATGACGGGTGGCTCCGCGCCTGCCGGCTTCGGCGTTGCATCCCGCTCCCCGCTCTCTTTCCTGGCGTCCTCGCAGCCGGATACCGCGAGGGCGGCGAGAAGTGAGATGTGAAAGAAGAAGCAGCGCATGGGCGTTCCGGTGGTCTTCCCGGAGCATCCTTGAAGCGTTGAAGGGCGTCAACTCCGGCGGACGGCCGGGTGGAGCTCTCCGGGATCGTCACGGTCCGATGACCACCCCCACCCGAACGAAGCTCCGGCTCTGGCCGCTGACGGGAACACTGTTGCGGATGGTCACGTTCTCCGTGCCGTCACCATTGTCCACCGGGGCGCCCACCAGGGTGGTGGCCGCGGTCCAGGTCAGCAGGTCCGGGGAAACTTCGACGAGGTAAGTCAAATCGAGCGCGTTCTTCTGTCGACGAAAGGTCATTCCAAAGTAATCCGTGCCGCCGTCGTTCACGATCGCTGCGGTGTAGCTGTCCGCCGTCTCGGCACTCTTCGGCTCCCGGCCGAACCCGTACTCCAACACCGTGTTGAGTCCGTCGTCGTCGAGATCAACGGTCGGACCGGTGACGAGGGGATCCGCAATTTCGAGCTGCGTGAACTCCCGGTTCTTCCAGAAGACGAAGGTCATCGACACCCCCAACGAAGCTGAGCCGGGGTCGCCGCCGACCTCAAGACTGATTCCCCAGTTTTCCGGGCGGTCAAAATCGGTGACCGGGGTGTTCGCGGGATCGAGCATCACCAACGAGTATCCGTTGTCGTCGGTGGGATCGTACCAGGCGTCATTGTAGGTGAACTCAAGGATGTTCTCGCCCACCGCGTCGAGGATTTGCAGTTGCTCTCCGTCGTTGTCGAGTTTCCCAATGTACTCCCCGGCAACGTTCAGGCCCGCGCCGTGGCGTAGCTCGAAGGCCGCCTGGTTCGCGACCACCAGGATGTGGTCGCCCGAATTCAGGACCGTGAGCGCGGGGAAGGTGAAGGTGATGCCCGCCACGAAGTGGGCACCGCTGATGTCGAGCGGCGACGGCCCGGTGTTGATCAGTTCCACAAACTCGAAGTCGGAGGCACTCAAGGTCGAAATGCTTGCCAGTTCGCCCGCGGTGGGAGCGGTCGGCGCATAGAGTATCTCCGAGACCCGCAGGTAGTTCTGTCCCGGCGTGGCACTGCCCGGATAGTTCGTGGTTGCAATCAGGTTGGCCGCATCGTCGGTGAGCGTGATGGTCTCGCCGCGGGCGGAGAGTTGCCCGCCGTAACCGCTGACAAGATAGCGTTTTTCGTTCGCCTTCGGGCTGAGGCTCCGGGCCCGGAATCCCACCGCGTCGCGCGCCACGTAGAGGGTTCCACCGCTGGCGATGACCGCTCCCGGAGGCAGCGTCATCGAAATGCCGCCCGAGATCACCCAGTCCGAGAGATCGACTGCGAAGCCGTTGGGATTGGTGAGGGTGAAATACTCTCCGCCCTGGTCGGGCGAGGCTCCACTGGTGGCGGGGTTGAAGTCGATGGTCCCGATGTTGATGGTGGGCGCAACCGGCTGAGAGGAGGGCAGCTCCCTGATCGCGGCGAGCTGGCTGCGGCGGGAGGGGAGGTGCTCGAACAAGATCCGATCCGCGGCCGGACGCATGGCGTTGTTGTTTCCCCACGAGCCCCACTTCTGCCAGTCGAGATCGGCATCGTCGCTCCCGCGGTTGGGATTGTCGTTGGTGGGATCGATCAAGGCCACCAGCTCGTTCACGCGGGTGGCCAGGTAGGTGACAGGGGAGGCGGGTGAGCCGATTTGCTCATCGATGATGGATCGCATCCGCCGCAGGTACATCTGGTTCAGGGTCGCATCGTTGAAGATGAGCGTCTTCAGCCGGTTCGACGGTCCGTCCCTGAGAGGATTGTTTCTAAGCACGTCGTCGAAATAGGCGGGGCCGCTGCGCCAGTTGCGCCCGAGGCAGAGATCGATGTCCCACACCAGCGGACGCCACTCGCGCGTTCCGTTCGTATCGCGGTAGACGTAGTAGTTCTTGTGGCCGTGGTCCCGGTTGTTGGTCATGTCGAGGGCCGCGAGGTAGTTGATCGTGCCCGGGATATTCACGTTGTCGTAGCCGTAGCGCAGTTTCGCGGCGCCTGACTGTCCCAGGCCGCTGATGAGGGCCGACAGGTCGCTGTTATTCTCGTTCTTGCGCGTCTTCTTGTTCACCCCGCTGCGCGAGGAATCCAGCCTGTTGTACATCTTGTAGAGTGCGCCCTCGCCATCGAGCCCCACCCGCTCGAGGTAACGATCGTCGCCGTCCTCCACCAGGTCCGCGGTGTTGAAGAAGGCGGCGTTCTGCTGGATGCGGACCGGAAAGGCATAGTGTCCGGGGTGACCGGTGTTCCTGATGATCTCGTAGCCGAGGGTGTTGCGTGTCTTGGACTTGTCGGCCCAGTTGGTGAGCATGTTGATGTCCTTCACGCGGCCTTCGCCTTCCTGGTAGCGGAAGCGGTCACCCTTGTTGAAATCGAAGTCGTAGCTCTTCTTCGGGAAGCCTCCGGTCGACTGCCCATGACGGTCAGCCTGGATATTGTCGTAGAACTGTCCGAGAAAATAGACCGATCCCCGCGATCCACTCGTCGAATTGGCTCCGCCGGGATTCGAGGTGAACCAGTGGAAGATGGGAAGATTCGAGCTCGCCACCGAGGGATCCTCCGCGATGGTTCCGAAGTATTCCGGCGAGTCGAGGGCATCCGGGAACTGCGGTTGCTTCGATGAGCCTCCGCCCGTGTCAGTGGCGTTCACCTTCCAGCGAATCATCTCGCCTTCCGAAAGGGTGTTCGTCGAGATCGGCGCGGTGTAGATCCCGTCACCCGCGGTGGGGTCGCCTCCCGTCCCATCATCCACCATCGCCGAGTTGGTGGCGGAATCGTACATCACGCGCCAGGTCAGCGTCACGGTAGCAATCGGGTCCATGGTGGGCAGCACTTCCGCCTGGATCAGCAGCGAGTTGGTGGCCAGGGCGCCCTGGTAGATCACCACGGTCTGGTCGGTCCCGTCTGAGCCGTCCTGATCGAAGGATCCGGTATCGACCATGAAGTCGATGCGGTCTCCGATATCCAGGGTTCGCTGGATGGAGAAGGACACCGGACCGCCATCCGTCACCTGGCTGAAGATTTCGGTGCCCTCATGGAAGACGCGGCCCGTGGTGCCGTCGCCGTTCGCGCTCAAGTTGTTGAAGGTGCCGGTGAGAGTGTGCAGCCCGGCGATGTCGCTGACCCAGCGCCTTACCGTGGCTTGCTCGGGTCCCGGATTCGAATCATTGGGATGAACGTTGGTCGCGCCGATCGAGGTCCAGGGGGCGGCGCCGGCGGTCTCCAAATCCCAAAGGGATCCGGTCCAGTGCTGTGAGATTCCATTCCATGCTCCCTGTCCCGCGCCGCCGTTGAAGGCGGTGAAGCTGGTGTCCGGATTGTAGGCGCCGCCGCCCTGCTGGTAGCCGTAAAACCAGCCATCCTGCCCCTGCGTTCCAGAAAACTCCGTGGCGGAATCTGCCACGATTGGTGCAGAGCCTCCACTCAACGGCAGGGGAAGCAGTCCGTTGGTCACGCTCCGGATGAGCGGGCCGGGAGTGGAGACCCCGCCGATGTTCGGTGCTCCCGGAGTCGGGGCCGTGAAATAGGAGGGTGTGCCCGTGCCCGTGACTGAGGTCGCCACCAACTCTGGCACGAAGAGAACATCCGAGCTGGAGGCACTGTCGTTCAATCCGTGAATGCACAGCACATTGGCGCCCACGTTCAGCCCGGAGGCCGAGATCGCGGTGTCCTGGTAGACCTGGGCCTGCGAGTCGCTGTGATTCGCGGAGGCGTCCGACTGATAGTCGAGTTGGTCGGGCGGGACGCTGTTCTCCTCGGCGACCGATTCCGGATTGCCATTGAGGTAGGCCACGAATCCGTCGTCGTATTTCATCTTCAGGGTGAGCCCGGAAATGGTGGAGGGATCCGCGATATTGAACGGAATGCGAATGTAGATAGACGTTCCTCCACCCCACATCAGACCCTGCACGTCGGTGCTGATGAGCGGATCGTAAGCGTCCGGACTGCCCGTGGCGTAGCCGATCCCCGTGTTGCCGCTCGTCCACGAGGCGTCGGGAAAATTCGTTCCGATCCACGAATTCGGATTGTTCCCTTCGTTGACATCGTCATTGCCGTTGGTGGGCACCTTGTACTTCACCGCAACGCCGGGAGCGATCAGCGTCGATGTCGAGGTCCCTTGTTGAAGTCCAAACGAGACGTCCTGCACCTGCAGCGGAAAGCTTGGCGCGTAGTCGTGTTCCACGGCGGTTCCGTCCGACCGCACCAGGGCGAGATATTCGCCTGCACTGGTGAGCTTGAAGTTGGTGTGCAACTCACGGGCGGGGTCACTCCGGTCCTTGCTGGAAGCGAAGACCACAATTTGCCCACCGGCATTGAGAATGACGCTCGGAAACGCCCACTTGGTGAGTGCGGTGGCATCGTCGGTCAGGAACCAGCCCTCCAGGTTCACCGCGGCTCCGCTCTGGTTGAAAATCTCGATCCAGTCCTCGCTGTCTCCATCCTCGTCATTGAGGGTCTCCTGGTTGGAGGCCATGAACTCGGAGATCACCAGCGACTGCGCGTGGATGAGGGACGTTCCGAAGAGTAGGGTTATCGCGGCAACGACATGGAGAAGGGTCGCCACCGCGGAATCACGGGGGGGGGATTTCATGGGGGTGTGGTGAGAACTTGGCGATGACCGCGGGGTATAGCGGAAGGGCCTTCGCCTCCGAAGGTTAGCGTGAAAGTGGAGGTTGAGCAATCCCCGTGGGCACGAGGAGTCCCATTCTTCGCCGAGCCTTCGAAGGACAGGCTCGCGGAAGGGCAAGCCCTTCCGCTACCTCCGAGCCCGGCGATCCCCGGCTTTACGGATCAAGCTCAAGGACGCGGTAGTAGCGCGGTGAGGCCGGAGCGCCGGTGAGCGTGTGGGTGTTGGTTCCACTCCCGTCACCTGGGATAGTTGGTCCAAGCGAGGTCCAATTCTCGAGATTGGTGGAATGCTGGACCTGGTAATCCTTGGTGGTTTTCGAAGTCCAGGAGAGGGTCACCTCTGCCCCGCCGGCATCGTAGTCAATGGAGAGAAGTTTTGATTCGCCTCCTCCTCCCGGCACGAACAGTGATCCATCCGGCTGGAGCGGATTGGCGGTGATGAAGGAATCGACGATCAGCCAGAAGGCGGACCCATCTGCACCGTCATGATTACTGCCGTCCGTTCCCCGCGGAGTGAGGGCGATCTCGATGTTGTCTCCCGGCACGGCGTCGATGAAGTACCAGCTCTTGACCCCAACTGTATCGGTCCCTCCGACCACGATGCTGTCGAGCTGTTGGCCGTTCTTCATGATGATGGCGGTGGTGCCATTTCCGGCCGGGTTCGTTTTGCGGAGGTGGTAGTGCAACAAGAGCGGGCCGGGGGCGGTGAACAGGTCCCCCGCGGTCCAGCGGCGGGTGGCCCAGTGGACTTCGAGATTGTTGTCTCCGTTGGGGTGGCCGCCGGACTCCGTAATCTCGGTCCACGGCGGATTCGCGGTGGCGCCCAAATCGTCGAAGAAATCGAACTTGATTCCATCCCATGAGTTGGTGCTGGTGGGAATTTGCGTTCCATCGGTCTGGAACGGGATGAAGTTCGAGTTCGCCGGGGGCTCGCCGTCCGCGGTGGTGTTATAATAGCCATAGGTCCAGCCAAAGAATCCCTGCGGATCATCAAATGCCACCGGAAAATCGAAGAACGAATCCGCGACGGAATCAAAACTCAGCGATGGGATTGCACCTGCATCAAGAGGATCGTAGCCCGTGGCAACTTCGTGGAAGTCGGTGAAGCCGTCGCCATCGGTGTCGGGATTCGTCGGATCCGTGCCGGCCGCAACCTCGTCGCCATCCGAGAGCCCGTCCCCGTCGCTGTCGGAGTTGGTCGGATCCATGCTGCCCGCCAGCTCCTCCTCGTCCAGCAATCCGTCATTATCAAAATCCTGCCCACTGGCCAGCTGGGTCAGGTCGCCTGGGAAGAAGAATTCCTCCCAGAAGTCCGCGAGCCCGTCCCCATCGGAATCGGGGGCGTTGTTCGGGACGAAAATACTGCCGTCCGGCTGGACGGGCACGGCCGGAAGACTCGTGTCGAGGCGCATCCAGTTGGCCGATCCATCGCTGCCGTCGTGGGTCCCATCGACTCCCACGGGAGAGAGAATCTGGTCCACGACGTCGCCATCGTTGAGGTGCAGGTAATAGTTTCGTTCGAATCCGACTGTGTCATTGCCGGCAATCGTCACGGAATCGACCTCGACTCCGTTCAAGTGAATCGATCCCGTCACTCCGTTCCCATTCGGATTCCTCTTTCGCGTGTGCCAGATTACCCGGGCCGGGGTTTCGCCGCCCAACCCACTAACGGTCCAGCGGCGAATGGTCCAGTGTTCGTCGCCGTTGTTGGTGCCATTCGGGTGGGTGGTCTCTTGGGCCAGGGCGGTCCACGGCGGGTTCTGCGGATTGCCCGTTGGGTTGGGCGGGTCGAGGAACCAGTCGTAGTTGACTCCGTTCCAGAAATTCGTGACCGATCGGGTGGTCGATCCGTCCACCGGGAAGGGAATGAAATCGGTGACCGGGTCGTAGTCCGTGCCCTTGCCATCCAGGGTGACGTTTCGGTAGCCCCAGCTCCACCCGTCCTGGCCGTCCACGCCGGAGAACTGCGACTTCGAGTCGGCGAGAGTCCCCGTGAGCGGAGTGTCATTGACGTTGGTTGGATCGCTGGAGGCGTCCAGTTCCTCCTTATCACTGAAGCCGTCCCCGTCCGTGTCCTTCAGGATCGGGCTGGTGGGAGGATTCCCGTTGACCTCTTCAGAATCGCTGAGCCCGTCGCCGTCGGTGTCCTGCACGCACGGATTACTCCCTTCGGTGGCCTCTTCGCCGTCGCTCAGGCCGTCGCCGTCGGTGTCGGGATTGGTGGGATCTGTACCGGCGGCCTGTTCCTCTCCGTCGGTCCGGCCATCGACATCGAAATCTCCGCCGTCCGACAGGGCGCCCAGGTTTCCGGGGGAGTAAATCTCTTCCCAGAAGTCGGCCAGCCCGTCCGGCTCGGAATCGACCGCGTTGTTCGGGATAAAGTACTTTCCGTTGGGCTGGATCGGCACCGCCGGAATCTGGGTATCGATCTGCATCCAGTTTGCCGAGCCGTCGTGGCCGTCAGTAGGATTGGTGAGTCCTACCGGGGTGAGGATCTGATCGACGAAGTCGCCGTCCTTGAGGTGCAGGTAGTAATTGCGCACAAAGCCTGTGCCGTCGTTGCCGGCGATGGTCACCGTGTCGACTTGGGCTCCGTTGAAGTGGATCGATCCCGTCACGCCGTCGTTATTCAGGTTGGTTTTCCGCGTGTGCCAAATCACCCTGGCCGGCGTCTCGCTAGCGCCCACTCCACTGACTACCCAGCGGCGAATGGTCCAGTGCTCCTCGCCATTGTTGGTGCCGTTCGGGTGGGTGCCCTCCTGGGCCAGGAACGTCCACGGCGGATTGCCTTCGAAATCCCAGGCTGTCCCAGTCCAGTGGTTGACCTCCACCGGGTTCGTTTCGGGGACCTCCGATCCGTCGTTCAGGAACGGGATGAAATCGGTTACCGCATCATAGTTCGTGTCCTTGCCGTCGGCCGTGGCATTCCGATAGCCCCAATGCCATCCGTCCTGTCCTTGCACGCCGGAGAACTGGGCCATCGAATCGGCCAGACCTGCCGGCAACGAGCCGGCGTCGTTCGGATCGGTCCCCGCAAGAATCTCGTCATTGTCATTGTAGCCGTCTCCGTCCGTATCGGGGTTGGTGGGATCGGTTCCGGCCGCGAATTCGCCTTCATCGTTGAGGCCGTCGCCGTCCTTGTCGCCACCTGTGAAGAGCTGGGTCAGGTCGCCGGGGAAGTAGATCTCTTCCCAGGAATCGGCCAGGCCGTCGCCGTCGCTATCGACCACCGTGCTGATGATCATCCAGTCAAAGGTTCCATCTGCGCCGTCGCTGCGGTTGCCTCCAGATCCTTCCGGAGTGATTGCGAGGTCGATCGTGTCGTTGGGGTTGATGGTGGTGAAAACGCTCCGCGTCACCCCAACGGCATCGTTGAGGGTAGCACTGTCGAGCTGCGTATTCCCCAGATAAATGATTCCGGTGGTACCCTGGCCACCCAGGTTCTGCGCCCTCATGGACCATTCGATCTCCACCAAGGTAGTGGTGGTGATTTCGGCCGGATTAGCGGTCCAGCGACGGATGGCCCAGTGCTCGTTGGTGTTGTTGGTGCCGTTTGGGTGGACAAGCTCCCTCTCCACGGTGGTCCATGGGGGATTGCCCTCAAAGTCCCATTTGGCTCCATTCCAGTGGTTGACCTCGACCGGATCCGTTTCAAGCACACCGGATCCGTCGTTCAGGAAGGGAATGAAGTTGCCCGGATCATAGGCTCCTCCGCCATCTGCGGTGAAATTTCGATATCCATTGGTCCAGTCATCCTGACCCTGAATCCCTGAGAATTCGGTGAAGGAATCCGCGATCGTAACCTGGGCGTTGGATTTTGTGGAAGAGAGTGTAAGCGAAGCGAGGCCGAGGACGGCCGCGGAATACCGGAGGCGGAAGGTGGAATGCATGGGTGATTTGATGAGTTTGCGGGAACGACGTATTTTAAGTGGGGAAATCGCGGTGAGGCAATCCCCGGGCTGTTAATTAAGGGAGGTTGATCTTTTCTTGCGAGAGCGCGCAATCGGGCTGGCCCACATACGGCCGAGATGCGTAGAGTGGGGGAGATGGTAAAGGGGAGTAGCTGAATCCAAGCTGGAGGGATGACTCGGGAAGAATTATTTGATCGGTACGTGCAGGACACGCTCGATGACGAGGCCGTCGATGAGTTGGAGAAGTTGCTGACGGGGGACCCCGAGTTTGCAGCGCGATTCGCCCAGGACCTCATCGGTACTGGGAAGTTCAGGCAGGTGGGCTCGGAGTTGCAGAGAATCGATCCGGCGGACAAGGATGAGGATGAGGATGGGAATGACGGGGAGGAGAACTCAGACAAACCCAAGCGGCCCAAGCTCCTTACTGGTAGTGACGCGGACTTGCCACCTTCCCTGCAATTCCTTGGACCCGGCGAGAGCCCTCCACCCCCAACTCCAGCTACCGAGGCTGCTACTCCGCCTTCAACAACTGCGATGACCCCTCCGCAGGAATCCGTCCCGGAGGCTTTCGAAGAAGAAAGCGAATCTGAGGAGGAAGCCTTCGATGGCGGTGAAGAGGAGGAGCCGCCCGTGGCACAGCCTCCCATCGCGACTCCACCGCCGGTGGCTCTTCCGCCCCAGGCGACCTCGCTGCAGAGCACGCTCCCGCCACCTTCCCCACCCCCGCCTCCCCAGCAGATTCCGCCTCATGCGCACATTGGGCCCCCCGCCGCATTCTACGGTCATCACGATCAGCCCGCGCTGCGCTCCGCCAAGCAAAGCAGCTCCACTCCGTTCATTGTCGTCGCGGCAATTCTGATGGTAGCAATCGGAGTGGCGCTCTTTTTCGGCCTTCGCCGCAAGGAACCTCCGCTGCCGGAAAGCGATTCCGTGATTGCGAAGGTCGATTTTGTGGAGGGCCACGTGGTTTACACCCGCGACCTTGGTGAGACCAAGCTGGTGCAAGGAACGGACCTGATGGAAGGGGACGTGATCAACGTTCGCCAGGGGGCCGTCCGCATCGCCTATGTTGGGGAGAAGACCTATCTCCACATTCGCTCCGGGAGCGAAATTCGCTTCGAAGATGATCATCAAGGAAAGCAAGTTCGACTCTCGCTTGGCGAAGTGTCCGTGGAGGCCAGTGCACAACCAGTGGGCAAGCCGATGGTCATCCACAGCTCGAATGCCCGGGCCACTCTCCTGGGGACAAAGATGACGATGCGGACGCTCTCGAAGGAAACGTTGGTGGAAGTCTCGGAGGGATTGGTTCACGTCGAACGCTCAAGGGATGGCGCGAGCGTGGAGGTGAGAGACGGAGCCTGGACGATGGTCGGAGAAGAAGAGGCACCCCAAGCGTGGGAGTTTGTGAAGGGTGTGAACCTGAATGGGGAGGAAGTAGACATCGATGGCAATACCTGGATGTCCTTTGCAGGTGCCAAGAGCACCGGGCTGGCGGTGGAAGCGATTGGGAAAACTCCGGAAGCGCGCATTTCCACACAGCAACCGCTCGGGTATGTCCCGAGCCCCGGTATGCGCGCTCTATTGATGAGTAGCGTGGCGGCTCCCGGGGCGAAACTCGCGATCAAGTGGCCGCAGCCAAACGGGCGCTACCAGCTCTTCGTGTGGATGATGGAGGATGGCGGGAATTTTGTCCGCGCCCTGCGCCTGAACATCGAAGAAAAACTGGTCGCTGAGGATTTGGGCAAAGAGCAAACTCTCGGGGCCTGGAACCGCTTCGGTCCTTACAGTGCCGAGGTGAAGGACGGGGTTCTCAACTTGCTCATGAGTGCCGATTCCAAGTTTCAGAATCACGATCCGCATCTCGCCGGCATTGCGATTTACCGACTGGCAGGCACTGGTTCGCCAACACCGCCGCTACCCGCCTCGGGAGCTCCGCCTGTTCCGGTCGATCCAGGAACTCCGCCGGGGATCGTGCCAACGGTTCCCAATTGAGGAACGAACAGCGGAGATTCGATCGTCCTGGGTGGTTGCGTGACTACGGCATTTTGTTTTGCTCTCGGAGCTCCCGGTCCGTAGTGTCAGACACCCCATGAGGCGTCTTTGTTCACTCGCGCTTGTTGTTGTTCCTATTGTCCTACTCCCCCTGCTGCCGGTTCGCGCCGCCACGGTGTTGGATATGCCGGAGTTTCGGATGGATGATCCCGATCTCGCCGGGGGACTGAAGTCGGCCTATCTTGCCCACCAGGATGGCCGCTACCTGGAGGCCTACGCGACCATCAAGCGGGCGATTCTCGATGATGATCCCCGGGCCTGGTTCTTCCTCGGGTGGCTTTACGAAACCGGCCGCGGGACGCAGCGCAATGTAGCCTCCGCGATGCATGCCTATAAGAAGTCGGCGGAATTTGGAAATGTCACGGCGCCTTTCCGTCGCTGCAACTTGTTGCTGCGCGGAACCGACGAGCAGCAGCAGGAGGCCGCGGAGATTCTCACCAAGCTTGCCGAAACAAGAGCGGCGGATGCCGGTCTGATGTTGGGAGAAGCGTATGCGCTGGGCTTGATCGGCGATGCGCCAAGCTTTGAGAAGGCACAAAAGTGGTGGAAGGGTAGTGCGGACGCAGGCGAGGCCCGGGCTCTCATCAATCTCTCCCTCCTCATGGAGGGCAAGTACGGCTTCAAGGAGCAGCTCAACCCCGACGCAGCGCTCGAGCATTTGCGCCGGGCCTCGGAGATCGGCAATGCGGTTGCGATGGCAGCGCTGGGATCGCGCTTTCTGAACGGACGGGAAGGACTTCGCAATGAGGAGAAGGGGCTGAAGTGGCTTCGCCACGCGGCTGCGCTCAATGTCGCGGACGCCGACTTGGTTCTTGGCGATCACGAGGCCAACCAGCTTCAAAACTTTGTGCAAGCCCGCACGCACTACGAGGCTGCAATCAAACACGGGAGTGTTGCTGCGCTCCTCCGTCTGGGAATCCTGTCGCAACGCGGTCTCGGCGCCGAGGCGAACTTGGATGCCGCCTTGAAACTCTTCAAGCAGGCTGCCGCGCGCGGATCGGGGGAAGGCGCGCACCTCGCAGCCAGCCTCCTGCTCAACGCCAAGAGTGACACCAACCAGGCCGCTCTTACGGCTGAAGGATACCGCTTTCTACTTGCGGCCGCCTCCCAACGAACCGCGGCACAGGTGGATCTGGCCCTCTTGTATCTCTCCGGACGACTGGGGGTGGCCGATCCCGTGTCAGCCGCCGCTTGGTTCGATCGAGCGGCGCGTCTCAATGACCCCCAGGCCCAAAACAATCTCGCGGCATTGTTTGAGTCGGGCACCGGTGTGACGCGGAATCTCCAATCGGCCTTCAACCTCTACCGGCTCGCGTCGCGTCGTGGTCATCCCGCTGCGACAACCGCGCTGGGTCGAATTCACGAACGGGGCATTGGGATGGAGAAGGACCGCATTACGGCCTGGGCTCTCTACTCGGTGGCGGCTGGACTGAAGGACAAAGATGGTGCTCGATTGCTTGGGGAACTGACCACCACGCTGGATGCGATTGAGCTTTCGGCAGCGCGCAAGAAGCTGGACGAAATGAAGAAGCTTCCGAATCCGATTGAGAAAAAGGACGAGGAGGCCACCGACCCCGCAGAAGGCGCCGACCCCGCAGAGGGCACCACTGAGCCAGCTGAAAAAGAGGCGGGCCCAACAGCCGAGGATTCCCCCTCCCCACCTGTTCCCACCCCGGACAATCCGTAGTCGGAATCGGCTTGGTTACTTCAAGGAGAATTTTTTCGTCTCCTCATTGAAAGTGAGGGCATCGAAATTCGTGTGGATCCAACGTGGGAGGAGGTCGCCGCCATGCTATGGCGGAGACAGCAGAGGCCGAAAAACAGCGGCTAGCCTGAGCGCTTGGATCGCAATGGGAGGAGCTTGGTCACCAGGGCCGTTCCGAGGAGGGCCACTGCGATCCCCAACACCATGCGGGGGGTGACCTCTTCCTTGAGAAAGAGAGTGCCCCACAGGATGCCAAAGACGGGAATGACGAACGTGACGGTTGCGGCGGCGGTGGCGCCGGTGCGGGAGAGGACGTCGAAGAAGAGCACGAAGGCGAAGGCGGTGCAGAGGACTGCCAGGGTGAGCCCTGCCGCAATGGCGCCGCCGCTCGGCATGGCCGTTGGTGGATAGAGAATGGCGAGCGGCAGAAGCAGGAAGGTGGAAAAGAGGAGACTGCCCGCCGAGACCACAAGAGGAGAGACCTCCGCGAACTTGAGCTTGGCGTAGTGGCCAGCGACGCCGTAGGAGCAGGTGGCGAGGAGCACAGCCACGATGGGCCAGCCCATTCCGCCTCGTTCAAACGAGAACTGGTCTCCGGTAAGAATGGCGATCCCGAGGAAGCCGATGAGCAATCCGAGAATCTGCGAGCGGAGGAGGGGAATACGCAGCCAGAGGCATCCAATGATGGCGGTGAAGATGGGCGTGGAGGCGTTGAGGAGTGAGGTGAAGCCCGCATCGAGGCTGAGAGCGGCCCAACCGAAGAGGCAGAAGGGAATGGTCGAGTTGACGACGCCCAGGAAGAAGAGGGGGGCCTTATGCGCAAGGAGGACGCGGCGGTTGGCGGGACGCAGCAGGAAGGGCAGGAGAACGAGGGCCGCACCTCCGATGCGCATGAGGATCAAGGGAAAGGGGCCGAACTCCGGGACGGCGATGCGCATGAAGAGAAAGGAAGCGCCCCAGATCGCGGAGAGCAGCATCAATCGGATGGCGTCGGATAGGCTCACCGTCGGGTCGGCGCGAAGGTAGAGCGGCAGGGCCAGCGCGGCGAGGCTGAAGATCGCGGGAATTCGTGCGAGAGCGATTGCTCTCGAGGGGTCTCGCCTGGTCGGTCTTTCAGCTCAGCTTGAGCGGCCCGCCGCCGCAGTGCTTGGCGCTGCCGAAGGTCTTCAACTGGTGGCCGAAGGAGTGGGCGAGCGAGAGGAGCAGGCGGTTGTGGGACGCGCCCTTGAAGTCATGGCAGTGGCCCATCTTGAAGCCGGCTCCGTTCCCGAGCACCAGGAAGGGGATGTTGTGGTGGGTGTGCGAGTTTCCCTTTCCGAGTTCGTTGGTCCAAATGATGGTGGTGTGGTCGAGCATGGAGCCCTCGCCACCGGGTTCCGGCGTGTCGGCGAGCTTCCTGGTGAGATAGGCGAGCTCCTCCGCGAACCAGGTGTTGATGCGGCGCAGTTTATCCTGCGCATCCTTGTTCTTGTCCTGCTCGTGCGAAAGCGAGTGATGTCCCTCTTCGACTTCGAGCCATCGCATGCGGGCCTGTCCCACGGAGCGCATGTACTGAAGAGTGGCGATGCGAGTCATGTCGTTCGCCATCGCATTGACGAGCAGGTCGATCTGCATGCGGCTGATCTCCGGCGTGTTGTCGTTTACCAGTTCGATATTGGGATCGAGTTCGGGCTCGGGGTGGGCCAGCTTCTTGTCATCGGCGCGCTTCAGGTCGCTCTCCATCGAGCGCACCAGATCGAGGTGGTCCTTGAGCAGGCGGCGGTCTTCCTTGCTGATTTGCCGGGAGACCTTCTTGAGATCATCGCGCACGTCATCGAGCAGACCGACCAAGGTGGCCTTGTCCTTCATCTGCCCGTAGAGCTTGCTGAGCATCTGGTAGGGATCGTCGATGGGGGCAACCGGCTTGTTCGAACCGGCGTAGACCATGCGGGTCCAGGGGTCGGCGCGGTCGGGAACGGCGACGCCGAACTCGAGAGAACCGAAGCGGGTCCTCGTGGCGGGATCCTTTTGCAGGTAATTCTTCAACTCCTGGTCGATCGAGATTCCGTTTGCCCAACCCGCCGGCGTGTCGGATCCGCCCTGGATGTTGCCGGGAAGCAACTCGATGCCGGTGAGGAGGCAACTCATGCCGCGCATATGCCCATCGCCATCGCCACCAATGCGATTGGAGAGACCCTTGAGCATGAGCATGCGATCCTTGTAGGCCTCCAGGGGTTTGAGGATGGCCTTGAGCTCGGTGAGCGGGCCCGGCTCGTCCGGCCAGAAGTCCGGAGGCAGGGTGCCGTTGGGCGAGAACATGATGATGAGGCGCTGCCTGGGTTTGGCAGCTCCCTCCGCGGCGTGCAGGCTGGGCAGCCCGGTGACAAAGGGAAGGGCCGCGGCGGAGAGGCCGAGGTCGCGGAGAAAATCGCGGCGGTTTCGCATGATCATCAGGTCTGAAAAAATCTCGGGCTAGTTCGAAGAAGCCGCTGCCACCGAGCTCTTCGGCTCATGGGTGGCGGCCATGGTCGTGATTTCTACGAGCAAGCTTTGGACATTGTAGCCAGAATCGACGAATTTTTCACGGAGGGAATCGAGGACCCCGGCGCCGTAGCCCTCGGTGGACTGCTTGGTGAGGTGGTGGAAGAGGTGCGTGATGAAGGCGCGGTGAGCCGCTTCGCTTCCGGCCGCGAGGTTCGCGAGATCGTGGGCACTGGTGATGCGGACCTTCTCATCCTTGTCAGTGAGGTAGTCGCTCACCGTGTTGATCGGCTTCTTATTGTCCTCGGTGCGGAAGCGGCCGACCGCATCGAAGCTCTCCAGGCTGAAGCCGATCGGGTTGATCACGCGGTGGCACTGCATGCACGAAGTCTTCTTGGTGAGCTGGGCCACCTTCTCCCGCATGGTGAGGGAGGGATCGAATTCTTCATTCTTGAAAGCCACCGCCTCCGGAGGGGGCTTGAGGAGCCGGCCGAGGACTTTTCGGCTGAGGAAGACGCCGCGATGAATGGGAGAGGTGTTGTCGTGATAGGCATTCGCGGAGAGAAGATAGGGATGGGTGAAGATACCGGCGCGCTGGTCCTTGGGCAGGGAGACCTTGACGAATCCCGACTGGTCGGGACCGCTCGCCTTGTAAAAATCGGCGAGGCGCGGATTGAGGTAGAGGTAGTCGGCGAGGAGAAGTTGCCGGTAGTCGGAGCCCTCGCTCCAAACCACATCGTCCACGAAGCGCTCCAGGGAGCTCCGGAGATCAGCGACGATCTGTTGGTTGAAGTCGGGGTAGAGTTTCGGATCCTTGCCGAGGTCTTCGCGCTCGTCCATGGCGAGCCAATGGTGGAAGAACCCTCGCATCTTTTGACGTGTCCTCGGATCCTCCACCATGCGGCGAACCTGGGCGGTGACCTGTCCGGGCTTGTGCAGGTTCCTGCTGTGGGCGGCCTTGCGGAGCTGTTCGTCCGGGAGGGAATCCCAGAGGGTAAGGGCGAGGCGGGCGGCGATGGTGAAGTCATCGGGCACACCCTTGTTGTCGGCGAGGCCGGGATAGAGGAAGCGCGGAGAGGTCAGGACGAGGAGGAGGGAATGGCGAAGGGCCACTTCGGGATCGGACTGTTGATCAAACCGGGAGTCCACGAACACCTTCTTCTGCTCAGGAGTGAGCGGACGGCGGAACGCGCGCTCAGCAATCTGGTGAGAGTAGTGTCGCAGCTTTTTCGGATCCTTGATCTCCTCATCGTTGAGGGGCGAGACGGTTCGAAGATGGGTGATGATGTGGTTGACCACCTCGATCGCGGCGAAGGTAGTGGCTTCCTGCCATTCCTTGGAGACATTGGAGCCTCGCTCATAACCGAGGCTCCGGTCGTCAGGGCTGAAGTTGGCGTTGACCACGGTGACGGGTTTCACCACTTGCGGACAGAGAAACTCGTTGGGGATGGGTTCCCAGACTCCGTGCGGCGGTTTCCATTCGAGATGAATGGAAGCGAGTTTCTCCTGGTAACTGAAGTAGCGAAGAAAGATCGGGTAGGCGCGACCTCCCAGGAGGTATTTGCGGCCGCCCTTTTCCTGCAGCTTGTTGCCGGTGCTGACGTAGGCGTCAATAAAGGCGTCCCGGTCGTCGTCACCGGTGAACGAGTTGAGATGCAGGAGTGCTCCGTTGCGGGTGCGGACGCGGAACTCATAGGTTCCCGAGTTTGGAACCAGGAGGGAGCCCGACCAGCGAATTGAGAATCCGCGTTGATTCATCTTTTCGGCCGGAACGCCGGTTCCGTAATCGAAGTCGATGACCGGATCGATGCGCTCGAGGATGCCCTTCTTTTCCTTATTCATCTTCTCGGAATTGAAGTAGCGGCCCTTGAGTCCGCGCTCCGCTGAGACTGGCGGTGGAGGTCGAAAGGAGCCCAGGAGGTCGGCCACGGACTGGCGGTACTGATTGTTGGTAAGGCGCAACAGTTCGACCCGGGGCGGCCGGATGCGGGCTTGGGCGGCGGGGGAGTAGAAGGCGTCGAAGATGTAGTGGGCCACTGCGGCAGCGTCCTCGTCCTCCACGGTGTCCTCCTTGTCCTCGGGCATGGATTTGTGGATGTAGCGCGCAAGAGACTCTACCGACTTGCTGCCCCAGAGCGGTTCATCATATTCCTCGTCCACACCCCGGCCCTTGTCGCCGTGGCAGGAAGTGCAGTGGTTCGCGTAGATCTCCACTCCGGATTTGGCACTCTCTGCGGAGGGTTTTTCTCCACAGGATACCAGGAGCGTGAGGACGGCGAGGATGAGGGGGAAGGATAAGGAACGCATCCGGGGGGGTATACGGTGGGAACTGCGGATTCTTCGCGTTAGGGTGGCCCGCGGAACCTTTTAACCCTCAAGCTCCAAATCAAGTTCAAATCGCAACTCCGATTTCGGAACTCAGGAGGCCGGGAAACGGAAGAAGGCAGAGAGAGTGCTCCCCATTCCGCCTCGAGGGCGGTCCGGGGAAGGACAGGGCCAACGAGTATTGGGGGGGCTCAGTCGTAAAGCGGGAGTTTGAACTTGGCGCTCGGCGTCCGGTCCTTCCGGAAGGCGGCCTCCAATCGCTTGACGATGCCTGGATGACTGGCGGCGAGATCGTTGGCTTCGGCGTGGTCGGCCTTGAGGTCGTAGAGGGCCCACGCGCCCGGGTTCTTGCTGCGGACCTTTTGGCGGACAGCCTTCCACTTGCCATCGATCACGGCGAGTTGGCCTCCGTAGCCGTGGAACTCCCAGATCATGGGTTTGCCGCGGGCGAACGAGGGATTTGATGGCACGGCCGTCTGGATCACGGACACGAGGCTCTCCCCGTCGAGGTCCTTGGGTGGGGTTGTCCCGGCGATCTCGCAGAGAGTGGGGAACCAATCGGGAAAGTAGGAGGGAGTGTCGGTCTTGCTTCCGGGAGCGGAATGGTCCGGCCAGCGCACGATGGCGGGGACGCGGATGCCGCCTTCGTAGACGCTGCCCTTGAACCCGCGCAGGCCCGCGGTGGAGTTGAAGAAGGCGGCGTCCACTCCGCCCACGCCGAAGTTCGGATCGCGCGAGCCGTGGGTGGTTCCGTTGTCGGAGGTGAAGATCACCACCGTGTTGTCGACGAGTCCGTGCGTCTCGAGACGCTTCAGGATGGCGCCCACGTGTTCGTCGAGGTCGGAGATCATGGAAGCGTAGCCCGCGCGCGGCCGGGGATGCGGGAGATAACCGTTCTGACCGCGGTAGGCGCCCTTCTCTTCGTCCCACTCCTTGGGATAGCGATCGAGCCACTCCTGGGGAGGATGCATTGCGACATGCGGTTCGACGAATGGGCAGTAGAGGAAGAAGGGCATGTCCTTGTGGGCGTCGAGGAACTCGAGCGCTTCCTCGAGAATGCGATCAGGGGCGTAGGTCTCCGCGCGATAGTCGTCCGCCTTCACTTCGCCCTTCGGCTTGCGCTGGTGACCGGGGATGGGGTTCTTGTTGATCGTTTCAATGCCTTCGTCGTCGTCGAGGAAGGGCGGAAAGAACGAGTGTGCGTTGCGCTGGCAGTTGTAGCCGTAGAAGCGGTCAAAGCCCTGCTTGATGGGTGAACCCGCGGTGTCGGTGGGGCCGAGTCCCCACTTGCCGAAGCCGCCCGTGGCATAGCCCGCCTTCTTGAGTGCCTCCGCGATGGTCACCGCCCCGGCAGTGATCGGTCGTTGGCCGGGAAACTTGCGTCCGTTGCCGGAGTCGCCGTTGTTGCGAATCTCCGCGTTGCCGAGGTGGCGCCCCGTCATGAGGACACAACGGGCGGGCGCGCACACGGGGGCGCCGGTGTAGTGACGCGTGAAACGGACTCCTTCCTTGGCAAGGAGATCGAGATGGGGGGTCTTGATTTTCGTTTGGCCGTAGCTGCCGAGTTCTCCCCACCCGAGGTCATCGGCGAGAATGAAGACGATGTTTGGCTTGGCGGCGGAGGACACCGAGGCGAGCGCACTGACCAGGGTGAAAAGAACACAGAGGCGCAGCAGGGCAGTCATGGGAACGTTGTTAGCCTGTGCGGAGCGAGAGGACAAGGAAGGCTTGTCCCGCTGGGGAATCGCGGCAGAGGCCGAATCCGTCCGGCGCGAGGCGCGGAGTCGAGCCTGGGTTGGCTTGGGAGGAAGGCTGGCTCAGGACGACTTGGCGTCCTTCGCTTTATTCTTCCTCTCGCCCTTGGGCTTCTTCGCGCCACCCTTCTTCCTCTTTTGGAAGTTCGCCTTGCGGGTGTGGGCGATCTCTTCGGTGGCGGCACCCTTGTCGCCTTGCGATTTCATCCAGGCGTCGAGTTTGGCGGAGAGTTCCTTGCGGGTATGGGCCAGCTTGGGGTCGTCGATCAGGTTCTTCAGGCAATGTGGGTCGGCCAGTACGTCGTAGAGCTCTTCGGCCGGTCGTTTCTGGTACTTGGAAACCATGGCCTTGGCGTGGGCATCGCCACGTTCCGCCTGGTAAACCCAGCTGCCCCAGAAGTCGGCCTTGTCCCCGCCCTTCCTGGTGACCGCATTGGTGAAGGTGGTGTCGGGATGGAGATTGCGGATGTAGCGATGCCGCTTGGTGCCGCAACTACGGATCCCGAACGCTTCGCTGCCATTGATGATGCCGCGGGTAGTGTGCAGGCCGTAGGTGTAGGTCTTGTGCTCGTCCGCCTTGCCGAGGAGGACGGGAAGGAACGATTTTCCGTCGAGGTCCTGCGCCTTGGCGCCCGCGACATCGAGGAAGGTGGGGGTGACATCGACGTACTCCACGAGAGCATCAGTGGTGGTGCCGGGCTTCACCTTGCCTGGCCAGCGCGCGATCATCCCGGAAGTCACCCCGAGTTCGAAGCAGGTCCACTTCGCAAAGGGAAACGCGGAACCCTGTTCCGAAACGGCGATCACGAGGGTGTTGTCGCGCAGTCCCAGTTCATCGAGGAGTTTGAGCAACTGCCCGCATTGCCAGTCGAAGAAGGTGATCTCGGCGAGATATTTCGAGTAGTTCTCGCGCGTTGCCACGGTATCAACCCAGGAGGGCGGCAGCACCAGCGACTGCGGGGGGTAGGCGGAGGGGTCGCCCTTGGTGTAGGGCGAGTGCGGCTCGTTGGAACAGGCGAAGAGACAGAAGGGCGTCCCCGCGGTCTTGCTCTCGGTGAGAAGCTTGCGAAGGTTTCCGAAGAGTGGCTTGGTTTCCGGTCCGTGCTTGCGGAAATCGTCGGAGTACTCGAAGGGGAAGGACTCGCGCGGGGAGATGTGGGTTTTGCCGCTGAGCGCCACGCGATAGCCGGAGTCCTTGAGATAATGGGCAATCGACTTGGTGCCCGGATAGACGCAGGTGTGATTCGGCCACGCTCCCGACCTCACCGGGTAGAGTCCGGTGTAGATGTTGTGGCGGGTGGGTGAACACATGGGCGCGGTCTGGAAGCAGCGGGTGAACTTGAGTCCCTGCTTGGCGAGTTGGTTGAGATTGGGGGTCTTGGCCTGGCCGCCGTAGACCTCCATGTCGAGGTAGGTGCAGTCGTCCGCGATCATGAAGACGAGGTTGGGTTTCTGCGCCGCGGTGGCCGGGAGACTCCAGAACAGGAAGAGGGCAAGGGGGTAGAGAAACCTCATCGTTGAGTGAAAGTTGAAGTTGAACAGAGGCAGGGACATTATTGTGAAGTGAGAGTGCGGGGGCCAAGCCGGCTAGCGCAGTCTTTTCGTGATGTTCCCAAGGCCCTGCAGGGCTCTCTGCAAGCTTGGTTCCCTGGCGGCGGGATTTCTCAGTCCGGTCGTAATCTTGCCAATCGCTGCCCCCACGCGGTCTTCGTACTCCTTCTTGAGGGCTTTCTCCGTCTCCTCATCGGGCTTGCCGATCGCTTCGTTTCGTTCCGCAATCTCGGCGAACTTGCTCGAGAGTGCCTCCAGTTTCTTGGCGGCGGCCTTGGCGCTTTCCTCATCCTCGACGCCCTCCATGAGGGTGGCAACCTGCTCCATGAGGACCAGGTTGTCTTCCATGATCTTGGCATGGGTATCCTTCGCGCCGCAGGAAGTGAGGAGGGTTGTGAAGATTGCCAGGGAGAGCGCGCTTGCGGTGGCTCTGAGCAAAGGGATCATGGCCCACCCTCTTCCTCGGGCAAGCGGGAGTCGAGGAGAATCCACCTGTCACTTCCTCACCGGAACGAACCGCACCGCGTCGATGATGACGTGTCCGTTGGTCTTCTCGTTGGTGATGGTCACGGAGGTCACGCCGCTCAGCTTGTGTGGCCCGAAGTTGTGGAAGACCCCCTTTGTCGCTCCGGTCTTCTGGTTGAGAGTGAACTTCTGCGCGCCGTCCGGAGTAGTGAGGATGACGGGGACGTTGGTGGCCCGGTTGGGATTGGGAACATAGGCGACCTGGACCTGGTAGGTTCCCGGAGCGAGGTCGGCTGTGAAGGTGGCCCGGCAAGAGCCGTCCCGCAGGTCGTCGTCGTGGAAGTAGCCTTGGTGAACGCCGGCCGGCACGCCGGATTTTTGCCAGGGGCCTTCCAGCTTGGCCTTGGTGTCATCGATGACCGTGCCCTTCAGGGAGGAGAGCGGGATGTAGGCCCGGGGCGCAGCGGAGTTGAGCACCTGCTTGTCGGCGAGGAGGCGGCTACTATACTTCTCGTAGCTCAGGTCCTGCACCGCGATCTTGCGGTCGAGGCTCATCGCGGCGGCGGTGGCGGCGGACTGGCCGAGGATCATGAAGACGGGCTCCATGCGGATCGAGCCGTAGGCAATGTGGGAAGAGGAGAGGCAAACGGGGACGAGGAGATTCCCGCACTGCGCCTTCCTGGGGATGATGGCGCCGTAGTCGATGGGGTAGGGACCGCCCGGATTGACCTGGATGTCGCCTTCGTTGCGGGCGTGCCCGTTCTTGTCGACGTAGCGCTGCACGTTGTGCGAGTCCATATTGTAGGAACCCATCCCGATGGGCCGGGGCGTGGGCTTGACCCGGCGCAGGTGGGACTCGGTCTGCACCCAGTCGGAAACCATGCGACGCGCCTCGCGGACATAGATTTGGTGCGGCCAGTTTCCGTTGTCAGTGAACTCATCCCTGGCGAGGCCCCACTGCTGCATCTTGTGCTGGATGTCCCGGGGCATGCGCGGATCGTTGGCGATGAACCAGAGCAGCCCCTTCTGGTAGGTCTCGTGCTCCGCGATGATTTCACGGCGCTTCTGGTAGGTTCCATCCGGGTAATCGTAGTTGTATCCGATGTTGTCGAAGGAGAACGCACCGTGGTTGTTGGTGTCGGTCTTGCGATTGGGAATGGGATCGAACTTGCGGAAGCCATTCTTCCAACCGGTCAGGTAGTAACGCAGGGCGAGTTCGTACTGCCTGGGGTCGTAGCCCTCGGGCTTGGGCCAGGGGAGGCGATTCTCGGGGACGTTGGTCATGCAGGTGCGAAAGCAATAGGCCTGCACGCGGTGGTCGCCTCCGAACTCCTTGCCGGGCCCCTCGCCATGGATGCGGGGCAGCAATCCGGATGAGGGATCGCCGGGCACGACGTAGGGGTCGATCGGCTTGTTGAATTGATGAGAACGCGCGTGGCCGGTCTGCACCCCGTTGAGGGTTTCCCCGTACGTGCTGTTGGGCTCCCGGCCCACCGTGTAGCTGACCCCTGCGGTGGCCATGAGATCTCCCTCGTAGGTCGCGTCGATGAACATGCGTCCCGGAAAGGTTCGCCCCGAGAGCATCTTGATGGAGAGAATGCGCCCATCCTGTTTCTCGACGCCGGTTTTGCGATCGAGCCACTCTTCGCGGTGAACCACAATCTCGTGCTCCTTGATGAACTCCTCGAAGACCAGCTCCGCGACGTGGGGTTCGAAGATCCACATCGTGCGCTGCGTTCCGTCGATGGCAGGCGAGCCCTGGCCCTTGTTGCCGTACTGGGATCTCTTCTGCCACTTCCAGGCCTCGTCGGTCTGATAGTGTTTCCAGACCCGGTGATAGAATTCGCGTGCGAGTCCCCCGATGATTTCCTTTTTCCCGGTGTCGGTCCAACCCAGCCCGCCGGAGGAGAGCCCGCCGAGGTGTTTGTCGGGGCACACGATGACGACCGACTTCCCCATCCGCTTCGCCTGCACCGCCGCCATGACTCCGGCCGAAGTACCCCCATAGACGACCACGTCATGAATTTGACCGGCGGTCAGGAGAGAGGAACTCAGAAGGGCGAGGAGAGTGATGGGCGAGGCGGGAGGCATGGTGCAGGATGGGCTGTGGTTGGCAGTGGCGTCAATACGTGTGGAGGTCACACGGACTATCTGCCGTTTCCCGTGCTCAGCGGGAGCCTCCCTCCCGGTCCGCAGTCGGGCTCCGCGCCCGCGCTTGGTCAGGCCAGGATCTTCTTCGCCACTTCACCATACACGTCCGTGAGGCGGAAGTCGCGGCCGCTGTGGTTGTAGGTGAGCTGGGTGTGATCGAGTCCCATCAGGTGCAGGAGGGTGGCATGGAGATCGTGAATCGTGCAGCGATCTTCCACCGCGTGATAGCCGAACTCGTCGGTCTTTCCGTAGCGGAAGCCGGGTTTCACGCCGGCCCCTGCCATCCACATGGTGAAGCCGTCGGGGTGGTGGTCGCGACCAACCGGTCCGTTGCCTTGCTGGGTGGTGGGGGTGCGGCCGAATTCGCCGCCCCACAGGACGAGAGTGTCCTCCAACAATCCCCGCGCCTTGAGATCGAGGATGAGCCCCGTGATCGGTTTGTCGATTTGGCCCACATTGGTGGCGTGGCCCACTTCGAGATGCGAGTGCTGGTCCCACTGCTCGTTGTTGGACGGGAGGGAGTGCGCGTGGCTGACCTGGATAAAGCGTACTCCGCGCTCGGCGAGACGGCGGGCGAGGAGGCACTCGCGCCCGAAGTTCTCAGTCTTGGGGTCATCCATCCCGTAGAGCTTCCTGGTGGTCTCGCTCTCACCGGAAAGATCCGTGGCTTCGGGTGCGGCCATCTGCATGCGGAAGGCGAGCTCGAAACTGCGCAGGCGGTCTTCCAGCTCAGCGTTGGCGTGGTTTGCCGCGTTGCGATCGTGCATGCGGCGGAGGAGTTCCAATTGCAGCGCCTGTTGCGTGCGGCTGTGGCGGGCATTGGTCATGTAGTGGAAGCGCGCGTCCTTGGAGGGGGTGTTCGGGTAACCGGGAGCGCCGAGCGGGACGCCCCCATGTTCCGCCGGAAGGAAGGCGGAACCGAAGTTGTTGGCGCCACCGTGCAGGGAAGTCGGGCAGATCGTGACGAAGCCGGGCAGGTTGTTGTTCTCGGTTCCGAGCCCGTAGCTTACCCACGCACCCATGCTGGGACGCAGGAGGGCCTCGTCGCCGGTGTGCATCTTCATGCACGCCCCACCGTGTGAGACGTTGGTTTCACAGAGCGAGTGAAGCATGCAGAGCTCGTCCGCCACCTTGGGAAGGTGTTGCCAGAGTTCGGACATCCAGTGCCCGCAGTTGCCGACCTGGCGCAGCTTCCACGGCGGCTTCAGGAGGTTGCCGCGCTTGGAGAACTGCACCTTGCGTTCCGCGAAGGGGAGAGGCTTGCCATTGTATTCCTCGAGCTTAGGCTTGTAGTCGAAGAGGTCGATGTGCGACGGGCCACCGTGCATGAAGAGGAAGATCACGCGCTTGGCGCGGGCCGGGAACTGGGCCGGAAGTTGAGCTGCGGCACCAGCTCGCTCGGAGAGGAGGGCGTTGAGGGCGAGACCCCCGAATCCGAGACCGATGCGGTTGAGGGCACCGCGCCGGTTCAGCTGGGAGGGATCGCGGAGAGCCGTCATCTCAGGTAGAGGAAATCGTTTGAGATGAGCAGGGTGTGGCAGAGCACGGCCCACGCGGCGTCCTTGCCCCCGGACTTTTGCAGAAACTCCTCGGCCCACCGCCGCTGGTCGTCATCGGCCGGCTGGGCGAAGAGACGCAAGTGAAGTTCGTTGAGGGGATCCTGGTGCGTGCGGACCAGTTTTGAGATCTGGGCGGCCTTCTCCATGAGGAAGGGGTTGTTCAACATGAGCAGGGCCTGGGTGGCCACCGTGGTGTGGTCGCGCCGCCCCACCGGAGTGGTTGAGTTCGGAAAATCGAGGAGGGTGAAGAGATCGTACACGTGCGAGCGCACCACCGGAAGGTAAATGCTGCGGTGCGGATACTCCTCGTAGACCTTGCGGTTTTTTGCGAGGTCCGCGGGAGAGGGATCCTGCGCCTTGACCGCGGGTGGGGCGCCGGTCGGTGGCGCTGGGTTGAGCTGACCGGAAACTGCGAGCACCGCATCGCGGAAGGCCTCCGCTTCCATGCGCCGGAGGGCACGACCGCCGGGGGCCGAGGACATCCGGTAGCTACTCGAAAGCATGATGCGGCGGTGCATCTTCTTCATCGACCATCCGTCCGCAATAAACTGCCGGGTGAGGAAATCGAGCAAGGCCGGATTGGTGGGCGCATCGCCGGTCGTTCCGAAATTGTCGGTGGTGGTCACCAGGCCCTCCCCGAAGTGCCAGTGCCAGAGACGGTTCACGAGGACCCGGGCGGTGAGGGGATGCTCGGGAGAGGTCATCCACTGCGCCAATTCCAGGCGCCCACTCTGGGAAGTGAACTCCACGGACTGGGGCGGCGCACCGATCGCGGTGAGGAACCCGCGTGGAACAGACTCTCCGAGGTCGCTGGGATCTCCGCGGAGGTTGACCTTCGCGTCGGCGACCTTGCCCTCCGCCACCGCCATGGCCTTGGGCAGCCCTTTCTCCTGCGCGCCCTCAAGCTTGCTGCGCTGGTCCTTCAGTTGGGTCCCTGTTTTGCGCGCCTGCCTCGCCTTCAGGGGAGAGCTCACCGGCACCAGCCTGATCTTGTCGAGATGCGACATCATGGGTTCCGATTCGAGGCGCAGAACGCGCTTGCCGACCGTGAGTTCCAGTTGGCCTTCGTAGTGCCACTGCTGGTTCTCAGGCATCCAGCCGCCGGTCGCTTCCGCGATCGCGTTCTCGACCGCAACCACGCCGTCTATCAGGGCCCGGCCGGGGCGGGCCTTGGCGGCGGCGTAGCGCAGATAGAGAAAGTAGCTTCCAGCCTTTTCGATCTCCACATCGTACTCCGCGAAGTTCTTCTGCCCGCCGGGATCGGAGATGATCCCGATGCCGTCGCCGTAGCGCTCCCAGTCGACAATAACGTTGCCGCGGGCGTGGTCTTCGGCTTCCCATTCGATCGTAGCCTTCCTGTCGACAAACCTTTCCAGTTCCTGGTTGGCAGTCGCGATGAGTTCGTTGAGGGTCTCGATCTGTTTTGCGCGCTTCTTCCTCGTGGCGATCGCCTCCGGAGTAGGGAGTTCGCGATTCTCGATGGCGGTGCTGTGGAAGATTCCGGCCAGGGCGTAGTAGTCGCGTTCGGGGACGGGATCGAACTTGTGATCATGGCAACGGGCGCAGCCAAGCGAGAGCGCCAGGAAGACGCGGCCCACCGTGTCGATTTGTTCGTCCACGATGTCTGCGCGCTTCTTGACCAGATCCTTCTCGGCGATGATCTTGGTGCCGATCGCGAGGAAGCCGGTGGCCGCGATGCGATCTGCGCTCGCTGGATTCATGAGATCGCCCGCGAGTTGTTCGCGCACGAACTGGTCGTAGGGAAGGTCGCGGTTGATGGCGTCGATGACCCAGTTGCGATAGCGCCAGGCGAGGGGATAGGGGTGATTTTCATCGCCTCCGTTGGAGTCGCCATAGCGTGCGAGATCGAGCCAATGCCTGCCCCAGCGCTCGCCGAAGTGGTGGGAGGCGAGCAGGGCGTCGACCACCTTGGCGTAGGCATCCGGTGATCGATCGGCGAGAAAGGCGTGGACTTGGCCGGGGGTGGGCGGCAGGCCGATCAAGTCAAAGTAGGCGCGACGGATGAGGGTGCGCTGGTCGGCTGCCGGCACGGGAGGCCGCTGATTCTGTTCGCGCGCGGCCAGGGTGAAATGATCGAGGGGTTGGCGTATCCATTCCGGGTTTGCGACCGCGGGCAACTCTGGATCGGCAACCGGGCGGAAGGCCCAGTGATCTTCCCCAGCGCCTCGAGCCCACGATGCGCCCAGAGCCAGGATGGCAAGCAGTGTGAATCGGGAGGTCATCATCGGAACGGTGGCGGTCTCTCTCCTTACCATATCGTCCTCGGCATCGGGAAGCCGGATCATCGAGCATGATACCATCGTGACGTGCTTCTTGTGGGAGGGACGGATGAACAACACTGATGGCCGGCACTTGGCGATGAGCTTCTCGCGCCGACCTTGAGCTCGTGTGAGTGAACGGGTTTTTGTTTAGGTTGCCTGAAGCGATCGGATTGCAGGGCTCCTTGATTCCCTGAGTCTCTAACAGGATGACTTGACGGGAGAGCGGACGATGACGTAGATGAGTGGTTCATCCTCCCGCCAATCATGATCACCAAACCGATTCTCTCCCTCGGAATTGCCCTTCTTCTTCCGACCATGCTTTGGGCTGGCCAGGAATCACTCGCTGGCCTCGTCAAGCAGGAGCAAGCCAACTCCGACAACGAAGCGGTTTCGGTCTACGGTGGAAAGGTCGGGCCTGCCGACGCCATCTTCTTCATCGAGTGGTCCGGCACCGGTAATCCCGTGGAGGGCCGTTACTATCTTCCAGCGCGCGGTAAGAACATTCCAGCGCGCGGTAAGAACATGATCTGCGTGCTCAAGGGCACGAATCCCAGGTCGGGCGTGTTGGAACTCGAAGTGTTCACCGCCAATGCCGACGGGGCCCTGGTTCCCCATGCGAGTTGCAAGCTGAAGAAGCGGATTTCAGGCGACCGCATCGTGTGGGAAGGCGAGAAGCTCTACCCCAACGGAAGATCGCTCCCGATTAGTTTTTCGCGCGCGAAGTAAGGACTTGATTGTCTGATCGTCCCGACCGGGTGGGTGCAAGTGCTCTCGGAGTCACCCCGGGGAATTGCGTGCTATCGCCATTGTTCCAAGCCCCGGGCTGAACCTCCGGCTCCTCGCTTCCTGCGCCCCTGCTCCCAACAAATGGATTCGGGATGGCGCTACGGCTGGAGGTCGTTCCGCAAGGCAGAGACTTCCTGGCGCAGTCTTTGGACCTCCTGGGTCAGTTCGCCGATCTGGTTTTCAAGTCGGTCGTGGTCCTTGTGACCGCTGAAGATGATCACAATGATGGCGATGAGGATGAGCGTTCCGCATCCGAGAGAGGCTCTTACTTCCTGGGGTTGGGACATGATTCTGACTGACAGCTTCCCGCAATTGATCGTATTGGGGAATTAGAATTACCGGCCAGTTTTGGAACGGGGGAGGGATGTCCCGGGCGCAATGCCAGTCGCTCCGCCTTTCATGGTCGCCTCATCGGTTGTTAGTTGACCTGCTCCTTGATCAGGCGAAAGGCGAGCCGGCTGAGGGAGAGCATCCCGGGCCGGTCCGTGGTGGTGCATGATGCGTCGACGTAGGTCGTGGAGCGCAATCGGCGACTGCCGTCTCTCTCGGTAAACTTGATGGTGTCGATCGTGGTGCAACCACCCTCCGGTTTCTCCGCGTAGTAGGCGAAGAGGCGGTCGAGCTTGATCAGGTCCCCGTCGTTCAGCAGGAACTTTCCGATCTTCTTCTTCCGATGTCCGGGCTCCCCGAAACCGAGGTCGTAGATGATGACGTGGTTCTCGGTGAACTCGAATCGGTAGACGAAGTGGTGGAAACATCCGACCGATTCGTAGCGGATGACAAGACTCTGGTGGGGCCGCAAATTGAGAATCGAATACTCATTAGGGGCTGGGGCATGGCCATTAAATGCTAAGGCCATCATCGTGGATACGACTGGCAAATACATGGGATCGGGATTCAGGTGTAGGTAACATTTAGCCTAACCACTCAGGATTGAGGAGCAAGATGAAGTTGGGGTTTTGTTAGGCCGGAATTACCTCAGTTGGGGAACGGCGTGCGCGCTGCGCGCTGCTGAGTTGCCGCTACTTTTATTGCTCGGCTAGCCAGTCGTTGAGGATCTCCAAGGCGGCAGCTTGGTCGATGAGGTCCTTCTGCTTGCGCGCGGACACGCCGGCGGCGCGGAGCTTCTCGGAAGCAGCCGTGGTGCTCAGTCGTTCGTCGGCATACTGGAGGGGAATGCCGGGAATTTTTTCGGCGAGATTGTCGCCGAAGGAACGCACTCGTTGGGCAGCATCACCCTCGCTGCCGTCGAGACGAAGGGGGAGCCCGAGGAGCATGAGTTTGACCTCGCGTTCGCGCACGACTTCCGCGATGCGCTCAAGGGGATCGGCGCGCGCGACCTCGATGGTCTCGACGGGATGGGCCGCGATGCCAAGGGGATCGGTCGCCGCGAGGCCAATGCGGGCCTGGCCGTGATCGATGGCGAGAATGGGATGGAGGTCGGAAGTCAGAGGTCAGAGGGGAGGAAGGGAGAGTGGACAGTGATCAGTATCCAGTGTTCAGGGGGGAAGGGAGTCGGAGGGCGGAGGTCGGGGTAGCAGAGCGAAGTCGAGAGGTCAACTTGCCACCGCGTGGTGAACTGTCGCCAACGGTGGCGGCAGAGGATGGCAAGGGAGCTGAGCGAGACTCTCGGGGATCCGCCGGACTTCTGTTCCTCTTCCCCTACCAAGAGGTGATCACAGCCCGTCAACCGCCGTCAAAGAAGATCGTCCGGGAGTTCGTTGACCAACTTCTTGATGTCCTCCGCCTTGTCACGGTGGGCGACGAGGACCGCGTCGCCGGTTTGCACGACGATGAGGTCATGGACACCGAGGAGGGCGATGCGGTGGTCCTGGTCGCTGAAGACGATGTTGTTTCCACTGTCAATGACGGTGATTGGGGTGTTGGTCTGGTTTCCTTCGGGAACGGTCTCGAGGTACTTTGCGACTGAGATCCAGGAGCCGACATCGTCCCAATCGAAGGTCGATTCGATGTTAAGGACGCGGGAGGCCTTTTCCATGAGGGCGTAATCGATGGAGATGGGCGTGAGTTGCGGAAAGCGGGCCGCCACGGTGCCGGCCACATCCTCACTGTCGCGAACCTCAGCGACGAATGCCCCCAGTTCGGGAGCGTGGGTGTTGAGTTCCTTGAGCACGGTGGGCACGGACCAGATAAATATGCCGGCGTTCCAGGTGAAGTTGCCGCTCGCAAGATACTCTTCCGCTTGCGCCGGTTCGGGTTTCTCCCGAAACCGCACAACCTCGTAAGGATGATTTGTCAGATCAAGGCCGTTGAGGGCGGCCCGCTCTCCGCGTTCGACGTAGCCGTAGGACGGACAGGCCCAGGTTGGTTTGATGCCAACGGTGACGAGCCCATCACTCGCGGCCGCGGTGGCGAGGGCATCGTTCATGACGGAGTGATAGGCGGCGGTGTCCTCGACCAGGTGATCCGCGGGGAGCACCATCATGGTGGCGTCCGGATCGCGCGCCGCGACCAGTCCGATTCCCAGCGCAACGGCTGGCCCGGTATCACGCTTGGCGGGCTCGGCGAAGATGTTTTCGGGAGGGAGGTCGGAGGCGAGTTCGCGCACCGCCTCTTCCTGGAGGGCGTTGGTGAGAATCAGGACGTTCTCGCGTGGAACGAGTCCGTCGAGACGTTGCAGGGTTTGGTTGAGGAGGGTGGCGGTTCCGAAGAGGTTGAGCAGCTGCTTCGGCTTGGAGTTTCGGCTGAGAGGCCAGAAGCGAGTCCCGCTGCCGCCCGCCAGGATCAGAGCAAAGGAGTTTGACATGCCTTGGAGATAGTGGGGGATGACAGGCAGATAGTAAAAGCAGCTATGTGATGAATTTCTTGTTTTTCCTCGGCAGAGTGTGAGTTAAGTTTAGTTCGTGAACGGCAAATCTCACGACCCCAGCAGGAGCCTGTTGGAAGCCGGCGCGGAATGCGCTCCGGCGCTCTTGGGCGTTGCGGCCGGAATCTTCCTCGGAGATCTCATGCATCGCAGCGCGCGGCGCCCGGTTGCCTTCGCGCTGGCGGTCCTCGGCGCAGCGGCGATCGCCCCCATCATCGTGGAATCAGTGCGCGAAAAGGTGGCGGGGCCCAACACCCATCGGGGGACCCAGCGCACCTTGCGCAGCATCCGCGATGGCGCGGGTGTTCCGGCGCGCGACATTGACTACGTGGAGGAAGAACTCGGCGATATGTACGTCGGTTATTCCAACCAGTAGACTGCCTCGCTTAGACGCTGGCCGCGTTGAGATTGGCGGCGAGTTCGCGTACCACGGTCGGGAAAATCGTCCGGAACCTGTGTTGAGGCCGCCAGTTGAGAGCGGCAAAGGACTTGGTGTTGTCGACCGCATAGCGACGATCGTGCCCCGGGCGATCGCGCACCGAGGTGATGAGCGACTTCGGTTTCCCGAGGACTTCGAGGACACTGCGTGCCATCCCGATATTGCTGCGCTCGCATTGTCCACCGAAGAGATAGTGACCGCCGGTCGCTCCCCGCTGGAGGGCTGCGATCAGTCCGCGGCAGTGATCGTCGACGTGGATCCAGTCACGGATGTGCAGACCGTCGCCGTAGATGGGGAGCGGCTGGTCGTTGAAGGCGGCGGTGACCAGGGTGGGGACGAACTTCTCCTGGTGTTGTCTTGGGCCGTAGTTGTTCGAGCAGCGGGTGATGATGACGTCCTGGCCGTGGCTCTTGACCGCGGCGAGACAAAGCAAGTCAGCGGCAGCCTTTGACGCAGCATAAGGAGAGGTGGGATTGAGTGGGCTGGTATCGAGGAACCGGTGCGGCGGATTGACCGAACCGTAGACTTCATCGGTGGAGCACTGCAGAAGCGGAACGGCCGCGGCCCGGCAAACGTCCAGGAGGTTCGCGGTGCCCGCGATATTGGTGCGCACAAAGTCGCCGGAATGCTCGAGAGAGCGATCGACATGGGACTCGGCCGCGAGATTGAAGACCCCATTGATGCCGTGTTCGTGAATGAGGCGCGCGATCAATTCGTGGTCGACAACGTCGCCCTCCACGAAGGCAAAGCGCGGATCCTGGTCGGGACCGATGAGGTTTCCGCGGTTCCCGGCGTAGGTGAGCTTGTCCAGGACGACGAGGCGTTGGAGTCCTGCCACCTTCAATAGGTGTCGGGCGAGCGCCGAGCCGATGAAGCCGGCGCCGCCAGTGAGCAGGATTGAGCGAATTTGTCGCACGTCGGAGGATAGGCAGGTTTGCCGTTGAGGGAAACGGCTGTTTTTTCGACGTGGTGGGCTGCTACCCTCAGGCCATGGAGATTGTGGTGACTGGCCCGACCGGCAAGCTCGGAGGAGCACTGGTGCGCCTCTGGCAGGGCGAGCACACCGTGCACGCCCTGGGACGCGATGCTCTCGATCTCGCCGCGCCCGGAGAGATCGAGCGACAGTTGGCGGGGCGTTCCTTCGACGCGATCGTGAATTGTGCGGCGATGGCGAATCCGGAGAACTGCGAGGCCAATCCGGTGGACGCCCGTCGGGTGAACAAGGAGTCGCCCGGAGAACTGTCACGGGTTTGTCGGGAGCGGGGAGCGCGCCTGGTGCACTTTAGCACCGACTACGTATTGGACGGAAGGGACGAAGGGCTGAAGGATGAGAGCGCATCGACCAAACCCCTGAGCACCTATGCGCGGACCAAGTTGGCGGGAGAGGATTTGGTGATGGAAGTCGATCCTCACAGCGTGGTGTGCCGGGTCTCGTGGATCTTCGGAACGAATCCTCCGGGGTTCCTGGAATCGTTTCTGCAGCGCGCGCGCGACGGGAAGGATCTCGCGGCGATCGCGGACAAGTATTCAAAGCCGACCAGTGCCGCGGAGATTGCGCGAGTGGTGATGGCATTGCTGGAGCGCGATCTAACAGGACTCTTCCATCTGACCCATGAGGGGGAGCCTGAGAGTTGGTGGTCGTATGCCACAAAGGTGTTGGCGCTGGCTCACAAGGGAGGATGGATTGAGGAGATGAGAGAGGTGCGGCCTCAAGCCCTCGCGGACTTTCCCAACATGGCGGCCTTGCGCCCTATCCACACTTCCATGCAACCTGGCCGGCTGGTTCGGGAACTGGGCTGGCACGGGCCACTTTGGGAAGAGGCGGCGCGGGTTCGGATCGAGCGGTTGTTAGAATAGGGTAACGCTCCACGAGGATCGTCACAAATTCCTGACCTTGAGAGAGATTGATTCGCAGGGGCACCGGGGGAAATGCCATTGACCCTGCCGGGAGGTGGTGCACACTGAATATATGAAACGTGCGCTCCAGATTCCGCTCATGGGCGCGATGGCTGTGATGGTTTCGTCCTGTGGCGACCTTGCAACCTCGCTCAACAGTCAGAACTTCGATCCGTCCATCGATCCGTTGGACTCGCCGGGCCGCCGGACCACCAAGGTCACCGAACCGAAGTATACCCCCGGGTCCTACCTCGAGGTCACCGATACCAACGCCGGTTTCTACCGCCGGTATCCGCGGGGCAATGCCCAGCCGGATCAAAACCTTGCGATGGGCACGCAACTCAAGGTGGTCGGGGAGCAGGGCTCCTATGTGAAGGTCGAAACCGAAGGGGGCCAAATCGGATTTGTTCCGGCCATCATGGTGGGGACCAGCCTCACTGGCAATGAGCTGCCCCTCATTCCTATCGATCCATCGGGACAGGGACCCATCGATCCGATCGATCCCTCAGGCCTCACTCCGCTCCCGCCGGGTCCGCCGCTGGGCGGTGATCCGGGCTTTGTCGCCCCCGATCCCGAGGTCCCGCCGATCTCGGTGGAAGAAGCGCCCACGCCGGATTCCCCACCGCCCCCCATCGTTCCTCCCGATCCAGTCGGAAACGAATAATTCCCTGCAGGGATGCTCGGGCTGAGCGCCCTGGCGTAGACGAACAGCGGAAGGGAGCTCCCTTCCGCTCGTCGTTCACAGATGCTGCGGCCCTCCTGGTAGGAATGGCGCTAGGTTGGGAGCGGAGATCGTGGGAGGTCAGAAGGCGAGGGTCGGATGCACGATACGGATGGGTATGCGACCGAGGGGGGGTAGCGCGGGAGGCTCATGGGTTCCGCTGGGCTACCAAGGGCCAAGCCTGGCGCACCTCCTAGAGTCCCTTCAACGCTGCCTTGATCGCGTCGAAGTTCGGGAGATCGCCCGGGTTGTCGTTGACCTCGGCGTACTGGACCACGCCCTCGCCATCGATCACGAAGGCCGAACGCTTGGGAACGCCGCCCATGGTGAGATTCTTGTCCGGGAGAAAACTCTCGTAGGCGATCCCGTAGGCGGCGGCGGCTTCGTGCTCGTAGTCGCTGAGCAGGGTGATGCCGATCCCTTCCTTCTCGGCCCAGGCGGCCTGCGCGAAGGGATTGTCGCCGCTTATCCCGAAGACTTTCGCGCCGAGTTCCTCATACTCGCCAAGACCCTGCGTCACGCTGCAGAATTCCTCGGTGCATTTGCCTGTGAAGGCCATGGGGACGAAGAGCAGGACGGTCTTCGAGCCGGCTGTTTGTTCGGAGAGGGTCACCAGCTCGGGGCCGTCCGCGCCGAGGGTCGTGAGCGTAAAATCGGGCGCCTTGTCGCCTACCTTGATTGCCATGGCCGGGACTCTAGATCGCAGCTGCGCTGGGTCAATCCTCCCGACGCGAGAGGGTGGGCGGAGTCTCCGCTTCTGCCAAAATAATGTTTAATCACATAAACTATCAATATATCTTAACTAAATAGTGACAGGGCCACATGGCGCAATAAATCATTCACAGTAAGATGATTATGGGAGAGAACAGAACGATTCACGTGGTTTATTATAAAAAAGGACTAGTAAATTTACATAAAAGCAGATTATATTTGTTTTCGAAGCACACGCACAGTCCATCAACCACCCACTTCACTACCACATGAGAATCTCCGCCCTCCTCCTCTCCCTGCTCCCTGCCCTCGGCGCCCAAGCCGCCGACCCCCAGACCGCCGAGCCTGTCCGTCCGGACCTGGCGATTCACGCTCCCGCCACCCAGGCCGTCATCTCGGGTGTTGAGCGCAACGGCATCTATCCCAGCCTGCCCCCCGTGCTCGTGGAGCTGAGCGCACTGCCCGGCGCTGCGGCAGTATGGGTCGAAGTGAAGAGGGGCGGTGCGGAAGGCGCGCTTCCCGCCTTGGCCGTCAATTCGGAGTTTTACCTTCGCCGTGACGGAAAGGCCGTGCTGACCATTCCCGGGTTGCACCGCGCCTGCAAATCCGGCGGGATCTGGACCGTGAGCGTGCTCATGAGCGACGCGAGCGGAACCACTTCCTTGGCCAGCACCACCTTCCTTCTGCAAGCGGAGGGTGCCATCGAGATCGGGTTGGCCGCCCCGGCCGCTGGTCCTGGTGCATGATCTGATCGGTCTCTCCTTTCCCCGGTCTACCATTCCCTGTCAGTCCTGTCCCCGGTCTACCCATTCCCTGTCAGTCCTGTCACCTGTCTGTCCTACCACATGTCCCTGCCAACGCCCTGCTGAACTAGAAAACCCTGCCCAGCCAACTACCCTGCCAACAGTGAAAGACCCGGGATTGTCCCGGGCCTTTTGCTGTCTTCGGGTCTGTCGCTTGGCAGGGTGCGGTGGCTTTTGTTGCTGCGGTTGCCCAGTGCCTGTGTTTAAGAGCATGCAGTTGGCATCATTCATGCCACAGAGTCATGTCTTGGGAACTGTCAGAATTCGGTCGCGGAATGTGCACTGGAAGTGGGATCTGGGAGCTCATGGAGGATCTCGGGGAGGCCCTTGCGAGGGGGGGCGATCGCATGCGCATGCTGGGCGGGGGCCAACCCGCGCATATCCCGGAGATCGATGCGATCTGGCGCCAGCGGATGGAGGAAATCATGGAGGCGCCGGGCGAACTCGAACACATGCTGGGCAACTACGAGGGGCCGGCCGGCAACGAGGGATTCCGCACGGCGGTGGCGGGGCTCTTCCGTCACGAGTTCGGCTGGAACCTCGGTTCCCGGAACATCGGGATCACGGCTGGCGGACAGACCGCCTTCTTCTTTCTCTTCAATTCGCTGGCGGGCCGCTTCGAAGACGGCCGGCGGAAGAAGATCCTTCTCCCCATCGTGCCGGAGTACATCGGCTACGCCAACCAGTCGACCGGCGGCGAACTCTTCCGCGGGGCCAGGCCCAAGTTTGAACTCACTGGTGAGCACGAGTTCAAGTACCGGGTCGACTTCGACAATCTCGTGATCGACGAGGACGTGGCCGCGATGTGTGTTTCCCGGCCCACCAATCCGACCGGAAACGTTCTCACCGACAACGAGATCGTGCATCTTGCGGAGCTGGCAGCCGAGCACGACATTCCACTCATCATCGACAACGCCTACGGCGCGCCCTTTCCCAACATCATCTTCACCGATGTCAAACCGTTTTGGAACGAGCATATCATCCTCACGCAGAGCCTGTCGAAAATCGGGTTGCCTGGAACGCGGACGGGAATCGTGATTGCGCGCGAGGAAGTGATTCGCTGGGTCTCCTCGATGACTTCCATTGTGGGTCTCTCCAACACCAACGCGGGGCAGGCCATCATGCAGCCGTTGATTGAGAACGGTGAAGTCCTGCGACTCAGCAATGAGGTTGTGCAGCCGTTTTACCGCAAGAAGTCAGAACAAGCCCAGGCCTGGGTGAAGGAGTTCTTTAATGACCTGCTTCCTTATCGCGTCCATCGCAGTGAGGGCGCGCTCTTCCTCTGGCTCTGGTTTGACGGGTTGCCCATCACCTCGCGCGAACTCTACGAACGCTTGAAGGCCCGCAATGTCCTGGTGGTCCCGGGGAATTACTTCTTCTACGGACTGGACGATGAAGAGTGGGAACACCGCCATGAATGCCTGCGCATCTCGTTCACGATGTCGGAGGACGTCGTGCGGGAAGGCTTCCGGGTGATCGCGGAGGAAGTGAAGCGGGCATACGCGGAGTAAGATGCATGGCGCCGACCCCGCCTGGCGAGGTGGAGGAGAGGAAACTGGTCTCGCGGTCGAGACAGCCGGGCGGCCGCTCTACAATTTCGGCCCCGTCTGCGGATGAGCATCTGTGCGGAGTTTTTGCTCACGTTTTTCGCGCGGGAGAAGAGGGGCCAGAGCAGGGCGGAGAGGATGAGACAAGGGAACCAGAGAGGGAAGGAAACCTCGCTCCAGATCCCGGTCACATCAAGGGAGAACAACGATGACGAGGGGTCGTGAATTTCATCCCCGGGGGTAGAAGGCATATTCGAAGCTCCAGAGTTCCCAACCCCTTCAATCAGGATCGAGTGGCCGAGTTGGACCCCCACCGGTCCGAGGGAGAGATGAGTGACACCCTTCAGGGCGCGCACCTGGAGCCCAATGATGGAGAAGGTCAGCAGAATCCACCCGAGTATGATCGAACGACTCCACGTCATCGTCTGCCAGAGAGCCGGACGCGCCCCGGATCGTCAATCACGATCGTGGTCTGATTGGCCTGCTCCTTGTCCCCTCCGTGCTTGCCCAGACGATTGAGCAAATCGGCGTGCAGTTCCTTTTCCCACATCAGGGAGGGATGGACGGGCGACCAGAATCGCACGTTGTCGGCTTTCGTCCACTTCGGGCTCTTGGTGGGGAGCATCACCACATCGAGTGGACTGCGGTAGGAGGTGGCCGGGATGTCTTCGAAGATGGACTCGCCCTTTTTCAGCGACGCCAGGAAGGCGCTCTCGGGCCGCATCTGTTTCGCGCCGCGGCCGGGATAGAGATAGGCGGTATAGGTGCCGTTGTGCGGGGTGGCGATGGTGTAGAGGCCCTTGCACCGTGCGACACCCCCAAGTTTCTGAAGATAGTAGCGCGCGACCAGGCCGCCCATGCTGAAGGCCACGATTGAGAATTCGGCGTCCTCGTTCCACTCTTGGTCGATCACGTCGCGCAACTGGCGGGCGAGCGGTTCCAGGCCCCTGCGTCCGTCGACCGGTTTGAGGGAGGGAATGAGGCACTCGTAGCCGCCGCCCACAATCGCCTTGCGAAGCGGTCGCATGCTGATGCGGGTGTCGAAGATGCCGTGGACCAGAACGACTTTGCCCTTGGGAAGTTCGACCGCCTTGGCGGCGACCCGGGCGTCGGGAGTGGGAGGATTGCAGGAGATCATGGATAGAGAGAGGAAAAGTAATGAGATCAAGATGACGGGAGCTGCGGCGTCTCGGAGCAGTCGGTGCCTGCTGGATCCCGGCGTGGGTGAAGGATCCGGGCGGCAGGAGGCGGCAGGAACAGCCCGTGGCGAGATTCGAGGGCTACGGTGGAAACAATTCATGCGGCCTGTCGGCGCTTTTCCTTCACGCGTTTGCGAAGGTGCTGCCGAAAATTGCGATTGCGTTGCTCGACGAACTCGGGTCGATAGAGACGGCGGGTGAGATTCCAGAAGCCGTCGCGCAGTTCATCGACGGACATGGAGTCGGGTTGCAGATT
Organism: Roseibacillus sp.; assembly: GCA_046581525.1. Taxonomy (GTDB): domain Bacteria; phylum Verrucomicrobiota; class Verrucomicrobiia; order Verrucomicrobiales; family Akkermansiaceae; genus Roseibacillus_B. The sequence continues at coordinate 49,671 of JAYGGC010000170.1, forward strand.
GATGTCGAAGAGGGTGCAGCGTTCGGTGGCTTCCTCGGAGAGGAGGCGGCCCTCTTCGGAGAGGCGCGACCAGAGCGGGGTGCCGGGGAAGGGGGTGAGGTAGGTGATCTGCACGTCGTAAAGGCCGGACTTCTCCACAAATCCGAGGACGTTGTCGAAACATTCCGGCCCATCCCCGTCCAGCCCCATGACAAAGCAGCCGTTCACCGTGATGCCGTGCTTCTGGATGGTCTCGACGGCCTGGAGGTAATTGTCGGTGCGCCGTGCTTTCCAGTTGGACTTCAGTTCCACCTTGTCCAGGGAGTCGAAGTTCGGGCTCTCCAGTCCGATGAGAACCTGGTAGCAGCCCGCGTCGCGCATCATCTTGAGCAAGTCCTCATCGTCCGCCACCGAGACATCGGTTTCGGTAAACCAGCGGATGCCCTCGCCCGCGAGACCTCGCATCAGGGCGCGGCCGTGTCGCTTGTCCGCGAAGGTGTTGTCGTCGGCAAACTCGATGAAGGGGCGGCGATAGAGTTCCTTGAGGGTACGGATTTCATGGAGGACCTTCTCCACCGGCTTGGTGCGGAACTTGGGCGAGAGCCGCATGGAAGCTGCGCAGAATTCGCAGGCGTAGGGACAACCGCGCTGGCTCTGGACCGTGAAGCGCGGGTAGCGGTCGGGGTTGAGGAGATCAAAGCGGGGGGTAGGCGCTTGCCGAAAGTCGAAGGGTCCCCGCGCGCGGGCATCGTAGACCGCCTGGAGTTTGCCCTTTTGTAGATCGCGCACGACCTCGGGCCAGACCGGTTCGCCCTCGCCGATGATGAGGCAGTCGACATGCTTTTTGCATTCCTCGGGCGCGAGGGTGGCGTGCAACCCGCCCAGGATGGTGGGCATGCCGAATTCGCGAAAGCGTTCGGCGAGCCGGAAGGCTTCCTTGGCGGTCCCGCTGAGGGTGGAAAGGGCAACCGCATCGAAGTGGAGGGGAAGGTTGTCGTGATCGACATCGCGCACTTCGAGATACTCGACGTCCACCTCGGGCGGAGTCATCCCCGCGATGGTGAGGAGACCGAGGGAGGGGAGCGCTTCAATTTCCTTTGCGCGCCGGGCGACCGCCGGGAAGGTCATCCCGAGTTTGAGCAGACCGGGATCGGCCATGCGCAGTCCGCTGATTGCAATAAATCCGATTTTCATGGTTCCTGCTGGGGGAATCGGGTTTGGCGGCGACAGGTTACAGGGTTTCTAGTATCCGTTGGAGAGGATGATCCCGAGGCCTGCCGCGGCGCTGAGGACCGGGATCGGAAAGAGATGGTGCATCGCCGGGCGCCAAGCGGTGAGGAAGCAGCAGATCGGCATCGAGAGGAGGGCCATCGCGAAGGAGAGCGACCCCCAGCGTGCGGCGGCGAGGGGAACCCCGAGAGGGGTGAGGGACAGGCCGTAGAAGAGATTGAGGAGGCCCATCCCGAAGAAGGCAATATGCCCGAGCCGCACGAGGCGCCGCGGTTGGCTTCCGTAGCCGCCCATCCAGTCAGGCTTCAGGAAGAAAATGCCCATGAACGCTCCACTCAACACGCCTCCCAGCATGCCAAGCCAGCCAGCCTTCAGGCTGAAAGTGACGGGATCGAATTCCACAGCGCACGGAGTTTACTCATGATTGCACCATTCGACTGCATCGATAGTCGCGATTGGAACATTGATGAGGGTGATGGGTTCTGCCGGGGAGCGGGGTGGGAGCGGTGGGAATCGAATGCAGGAGTTTTACACCATTTCGCTCGACGGAGGACGGATTGTTGGCACAGCGTCGCTCTTCCAAGGAATCGCAAACTTTGTCATGAAAAACTTGATCGCGCATACGTTCGCAGCAGCACTCCTGGCCGCCCCCGCCCTCGCGGCCTCCGGGTGGCATACCAACTTCGCAGCGGCCCAGAAGTTGGCAGTCGAAGAGAAGAAGGATCTCCTCATCGATTTCACCGGCTCCGACTGGTGTAGCTGGTGCAAGAAGCTGAAGAAGGAAGTCTTCGATCACGCGGCTTTCGGGGAGGGAGTGAAGGACAAGTTCATCCTGGTCGAACTCGACTACCCCAGTGACAAGTCGATCCTCGACGAGGCGACGATCAAACAGAATGCCGCCCTGAAGACCGAGTTCGCGATCAGTGGCTATCCGACCATCATGTTGTGTGACGCGAAGGGACGGCCCTACGCGCAGACCGGTTACCAGAAGGGAGGACCGGAGGCCTATCTCAAGCACCTCGACGAGAAACGCAAGAGCCGGGCGTTGCGCGATGAAGCCTTTGCGAAAGCGAGCAAGGCGCAAGGGGAAGGGCGGGCCGGATTCCTCGAAGAGGCGCTCAAGGTGGTGCCCGAGGGGACCCTGGCGACGCTCTACAAGAAGGAGTTTGATGAACTCAAGGCCCTGAATGGCAAGTCCGACCTGGTGACCACCGTGAATTCCGCCACCGCCTTGCGGGCCCGGCGGGAAACGTTTCGCACCTTCTTCACGGGCAAGGATTACGAGGGCGCACTCAAGCACGTCGATTCCGTCATTGCCAAAGACAAGTTGGAAGGGGAGGAGAAGCAACAGCTCCTCTACTACAAGCTGAATGCCTACATGGCGATGGGGAGCCACGACGATGCCCTGAAGGTGGCGGAGGAAATTACCAGGATCGAGCCGGAGTCGCGGTTTGGAAAAGGAGCGGCGCGCCTCGGCGAGCACTTCAAGAGGATCGAGGCACGCAAAGCAGAGGAGCAGAAGAACGAGAGTGACGCAGCAACACCTTGCGAGGGGGGTGCGGAGAAGACCTCATCCTCCATCCAGGGAAAAATTGGATTCCTCGTGATCGCTCAGGAAGATGCTGAGGAAGCTCAGGCCGGGAAGAAGGAAAAGGCGAAGGCTCCCAGTGAAGCCGAACTCAAGAAGGGCCTGGCCAAGACCAGCAAGGAACTCGAGGCCGTGAGAAAGAAAATCAATGTGGATCACGAGTTGTGGGAGAATTCGGAAGAGGAGACGGAGGTCACCAAGGCGCAGATCGCTGAGCTCGAAGCCGCGCTCAACAACGAAAGGGCCCGCCTCAAGAAGCTGGTGGACCTGGTGGACCGCATCGAGAGGGAGCACAATGCGGATCACGATCGGGAAGAGTTGCTGAGAAAGCAGCTGGCCGATCGCAAGAAGGCCTTGGCTGAGTTCGACAGCAAACAGGACGTGATCACAAAGCTTGAGAAGCAAGCTGCGGAACTCCGTCGGCAGGCAGAAAAATTGCGCAAACGGGCGGAGGAATTGCGGAAGAACTAAGCGGGATCGGGCGTTGGTCCGCTCGCGCGAAATCCCTCGACCATGCTCCCTTCAAGGAGGGAGTGAAGGACAAGTTCCTCCTGGTCGAGTTGGATTTCCCGAGAGACCACTCCAAGAATTTCCCGCAAGTCATGCAGCGGAATCAAGAGTGGGCGGCCCTCTGCAACGTCCAGGGCTACCCCAGCATCATCCTCACGGATGCCAGGGGACGTCCCTACGCGAAGACCGGTTACCAGGGCTGGGGGACCTCAGAACTACCTGGAGCATCTCGATGAACTTCGGGGGATGCGCGGTGATCGTGCCAAGAGCCTGGCGGAAGCCGGCAGGCCCAAGGTCGTGGGGCAGAGCCAAGGCTCTGCAAGCGGCGCTCAGCGATCTCAACGATGAGGCCGTCGGTCAATTCTACCCCGAGGTGCTCAAGCAAATCGCGGCGGCGGATCCGGGTGACACAACCCGCTACCTCAAGGATCGCACAATGCGATTGGCTTCCGCGGAGATGGGCAAGAAGGAGGAAGCCTTGCCCAAATCGAGGTGAACGCCTGGAGGAGTACATAAAGAAGAAGAATACTCCCAAGCCGGCCCCTCCCGCGCCCGCGCCGAAGCCTGCTCCCTAGCGGGAATGGCGCTAGGTTAGGAACAGAGATCGTGGAACAGGGAGGTCCGAAGGCGAAGGTCGGATGCTCGATGCTTGATAGGGATGGGTATGCGACCGTGGAGGGGCAGCGCGGGAGTCTCATGGGTTCCGGCGAAAATTCGACCGGCCCATTTCCAACTAATTCTCAGAGCCAGAAATCAGGATCCAATCGCGGTCGGGTAGATCCGACTTGGGAATTGGGACTTGGTGCTGAAGGTTAATTGGAAATTGGGAATGGAAATTTCGCTGGGCTGCCAAGGGCCAACCTTGGCGTAGAGCGACGGAGGACGAGCCTAAACCTAGCACCATTCCTGCTAGCGGGAGTGAAAGTAGTGTTCAGGTGCCCGTCATCGCAGGCGCTTTTCTTATGGATACCCTTGTTTTCAGGGGGATATACGCGTCCAAACGAACAAGTGTTCAGTAGAACAGATTTTGCTTGCCTGGCGTTGAGGAGCCCTGTAGCCTGCCGACAATTCAAATCGAAATTGTCATGAGTATTGTTGCTGCTAAACCTAAGCCAATGGCCGACCAGAAAGCCCCCACCTCCTCTTCCGAAAAGCCCGCTGCCGCCACTCCCAGCAAATCCGCTTCTCCCGCCCGGGACAAGGCCGCCGAGAAGCTCGCGGAAGCTCGCAAGAAGAACCTCGATCTCGCCATCTCCGCCATTCAGAAGGAGTTTGGAGAGACTGCCATCATGCGGCTGGGCGATGAAAATCTGGTCGATGTCGACGTCATCCCAACCGGGAACCTCCTGATCGACCGCGCCCTCGGAGTAGGGGGATTGCCTCGCGGCCGCATCGTTGAGATCTACGGTCCGGAGGCTTCTGGCAAGACCACCCTCACTCTCACTGCCATCGCGCAGGCGCAGAAGCGTGGAGGATTGGCCGCCTTCATCGATGTCGAGCACGCGCTCGATCCGCGCTACGCCAAGAAACTCGGGGTGAACCTCGATGAACTCCTGATTTCCCAGCCCTCTTCTGGTGAGGAGGCCCTGCAAATCTGTGAGGCCCTCATTCGCTCCAATGCGATTGATGTGGTGGTCCTTGACTCGGTGGCCGCCTTGGTGACCAGGCAGGAACTGGAAGGGGAGATCGGTGATACCACGGTGGGCGCCCAGGCCCGTCTCATGAGTGCTGCCCTGCGGAAACTCACTGCCCTCATCTCGAAGGCACGCACCGTCTGCATCTTCACCAACCAGATTCGGGAGAAGATTGGTGTGATGTTCGGAAATCCCGAGACCACTCCGGGTGGACGTGCCCTCAAGTTTTACGCCTCGGTGCGGATCGACATTCGCCGGATCGGCCAGATCAAGTCGACCGACGGCGTGGTGCAAGGCAACCGGACCCGCGTAAAGATCGTCAAGAACAAGGTCGCACCGCCCTTCAGGGAGGCGGAATTCGACATCATGTATGCCGAGGGGATCTCCTCAGTCGGCTCCCTGCTCGATCTCGCCCTCGAGTATAATTTCATCCAGAAGCGCGGAAGTTGGTTTAGCTACGATGGTGACCAGCTTGCCCAGGGGCGCGACGCGGCCAAACAAGCCCTCAAGGCCGATGAAAAGCTCTATGCCGAACTTGAGGAAAAGGTGAAGGCCCAGCTCAACGAGGCGAAGAATTAGGACGCGCTTCCGTCAGTTTCAGTCCCAGGCAGGGACGCCAGTTGTCGGCCCCAGGTGAAAGCCTGGGGCCCTTTGGGTTTCCGGGTGGCCTGTTTTTCTCCATCGCCATTGAACGCTCATCCTCAGGGACCTCCACCATCCGACAGGGGAGAATTCGGCTCTCGAAAATTTAGGATGGAAAAGGTATCCGGACTTTCTGGTAAGATTAAGCAATGCTGAGACCGCAATTTAGAGAAGAGATCAAACGGTGGGGCTACCTCATCCTCTTTCTCTACGCCGTCTTGCTTCTGGTTTCCCACTTCTATCTTTACGAGCGCGGCAAGGCCGATCCCAGGGAGGATTCCGACAAGAAGGTCGTGGAGGTGATGGGGCAGAGACTTGCCTACCTGGAGTGGGGCGGAGCCGATCCCAGTCTCGCCCCCCTGATTCTGCTCCACGGAAGCCCAGGAGCCGGAGCGCGGGACTGGGAACAGCTGGCGCCGGAACTCGCCGTCCCCGGCCGCCGCGTGATTGCGATCGACCGATGGGGCTACGGTGCATCGCAGTTGAAGGTGGAGGACTACTCGTTCGATGCCGATCGCAAGGCGGTGCTCGGGTTGATGGATCGTCTCGGAATCAAGCGTGCGCACGTGGCGGGATGGTCCTACGGCGGCGGCCCGGCCATCCTCCTGGGAGGGAGGGATGGCGAGCGCATCCTCAGCGTGTCCCTCATTGCCGCCCTCGGGATCCAAAGAGGCGAAGGCAGCGGCAGCTACATGGTGGAGCACTGGAAGTACTCCCTCCTCTACCTTCTGACGAACTGGGTGCCCGAGGTCATTCCTCACTTTGGGCTGTTGGGAACGCGTTCAGCCCGCAATGCCTTCGTGCGGGATTTCATGGATTGTGATCAACGGACCATTGAGTCGAGTCTCACCACCATGAGAACGCCGCTGCTCATCATCCATGGAAAGAAAGATCCCTTCGTGGCGGCGTGGGTGGCCCAGGAGCATCACCGTCTCAGACCGGAGAGCCGGCTCGTCCTTCTTGATGAGTCGCACTTCTTTCCCTTCAAGCTTGGTGACCCGGACTTTGAACTCGCCAGCGATGAATTGATCACCTTCCTCGCTGCCGCTGATCGCGGCGAGGCCTCCGAACTCTACGGTGAGCGCAACGAAACCTCGCGCGAAGACATGAGAGCCTTGTGGTATGGCGGACTGCCCATTCGTGGCTACAAGCCGTGGTGGATCGTCGTGATGGCAGGGATAGCGCTTGGATTTTTCATTCCGCGCACCAGTGGCCTCGTTGCTGGCCTGGCCGGTGGCCTGCTCGTCATCGACCTGATGACCGGGGTCGGTGGAATCATCCTTGGAGCGATCATCAAGCGTGGCGATAGCCGGTCCCGCTTTCACAAGGCCGCCGTCGTTTGCGTCTGCGGACTCGTCGGCCTCATCCCTGCCGTCGCCCTCCTCCCGGCGTTCTAGGGCGTGTTTGAAAATTGAGTTGTGCCGCGCGGCGGGCCGTGGTCGACCTCGATGCTTGGTGTCACTCGACAAAGATCCGGCGGGCCCGTCGCCGGAGATGATGGTCACCGGGAAGATTCACCTTGGCCGGCCCCTCGGAATCGAAGAGGGCCAGGCAGCGCGTTATCAAATCGCGCGAAAGATCGGGGATCCCTGAGTCCTGCAGGTAGAGAAAGAGGGCGCGGCGTTGCAGGGCTTCGGGAAGATTGCGGAGCTTGGGGAGAAAGAGTCGCTCCTGCGGATCGACCAGATCGAGGACCTCGAGCAATTCATCGAGCGCCTCCTGGTCTTCCTGGCTGGATTGCACGGCACGCACGATCGCCGGCGTGATGTCGCGATTCATGATTTCGCGCAGAAGAGGGAGGGCTTCCAGCCGCAGCCGATTGCGCGCCGTGAAGGGCTCCTCATTGCTGGCATCGTCCCGGTAGGGAAGTCTTCGATCGGCCAGATAGGCATCGATCTCGCTGCGCCGCGTGCCCAGGAGGGGCCGCACCAGGGTGAGCTTCCTGCGATTGACAGCGTGCGTTGACTCGAAGCGCATGCCTTTCAATCCCGCCGAGCCGCGGAAGAGATTCAAGAGAATCGTCTCCGCATTGTCATCGGCATGATGGGCGAGCAGAATCCGGCTGCAGCGGTGCTTCTTCGCACACTCCGCAAAGAACTCGTGGCGAGATCGTCGCGCCGCGACTTCGATCGACACCTGCTCCTGTTCCGCCCGTCGCTGGACGTGAAAGCGCGCGATTTCATACGGGAGATTATGTTGCTCCGCGAGCTCCCGGACGAAGGCCGCGTCGTGGACCGAGAAGAGTCCGCGCAACTGGTGATTGAGGTGACAGAGCACCAGCTTGTCCGCACCCGCGTCGAGCAGGGCGTGCAGAAGCGCGACCGAATCCCGCCCTCCTGAGATTCCGAGCAAATAACGGCGGCGGGGAGCGAAGCGCGGATCGAGTTCGAGTGGCATTTGTTGCGCGTTCAGTCTACGCCGGGAAAGTGTAGGCGAGCCATGCGATTGTTAGCAAGCTCACCGCGGGGCAGAAGAGGTGGATGGGCTTGGTGCCCATTTTCACCGCCCAAGCAAAAAAGAGGTAGGAGAGGAAGAAGAAGAGAATCAGGATCTCCACCAGGATTCTCCCGACCTGCAGAAACTGGCCACCGTACGGTCCGCCGTCGCCCATGCGGAATCTCGCGAAGGCGAAGGCTACTGCTGAGACCACGGAAATGAGGTGGAAGCTGCTCGTCCCGGTGTGAATTGTTGGAGCACGGCGGAGTTCGCGCAGGCCCACAAGGAATGCCAGGGAGGCAAAACTGAAGGTGAGAACTCCCCAGACCAGGAAGACCGCAGGATCAGACCAATCGAAGAGTTTATGCCCTAGAATAGCGAGGACGCCCGCAATCATCAGCAGAGGAAAGCAGACTAGGGTATAGATCAAGGCGGTGTAGGCCAGTGATGCTGCCTGGGGAGTCGATCCTGTCCCCCCGCCGCCGCTCAACATGTCGACGATTCTGACACCCGAATCCCCGGGTGAGAAGATTGAAGACATTTTGTAGAGGCGGGCCGCTCCCGAAACTGCTCAACTAGAACCATGCTTTTAGACATTCTCTTCTGGATTGCCCTCGGAATCGCGGCGGGCAGTTTGGCAAAATGTATCCTGCCCGGTCCCGATCTGGAGCGAAGCCTTGGTCATTCTTGAATCATTGGGCCTTTCAGGATCCGGACGCAGCCTGGGAGTGGTGGGTTGATCATCCAGTGGTCTCGGGACTTTCGAATCCGCGGGACAGTTCCCTGAGTGTGATGGGGGGCTATGCCCGAAAACACGGAGAGAAGGCGGCTCTCGAGTGGCTCGGTCATCAATTCGTGAAAACCTTCACCGACGATCTTGAGGAGGAATTAAGCGATGTGCTTGAAGCGGTAACCGATACTCCTTGGCGCGTGGAAGCGCTGGCGGGATCCATGCCCTCGACCGAACTGTGCGACACCATTTGGCAAGCGGCAGCATGGGCATCGATTGATACCTCTTGCGCGAGGATGCTTGGTTACCTCGAGCACCTCAGCAACGACGAGATTCGGCAAGCTTATTTGATGGAACGAGTATATCGCAGTGCGAGTTGGCACCAGTATGCGGGCACCGAGGAACGACAACTGGTTGATGATGCGATGGTAAGCTGGGGCGGGACTGTGCCCGAGCCACCCCTCACGGAAGAATAATCAGGACGCTTACCCAATTTTCTCGGCACCGAAGTAGGACACGAGCGGTTCGGGAATGGTGATCGAGCCATCCGCCTGCTGGCCCTGCTCCAAGAGTGCGACATACAGCCGGGGCAGCGCAGTGCCGGATCCGTTGATGGTGTGGCAGAGGCGATTGTTGCCCTCGCTGTCCTTGAAGCGGAGCTTCATGCGGCGGGCCTGGTAGTCGGTGAAGTTCGAACAGCTCGAGACTTCGAGATACTTGCCGTGGCCCGGGGCCCAGACTTCGAGGTCGTAGGTCCGCGCCGCGCCAAAGCCGATGTCACCGCCGCACAACTCGATCACGCGGTAGTGCAGGCCGAGCAATTGCAGGATTTTCTCGGCATGGCCCGTCAGCTCCTCAAGGGCGTCGGAGGAGTTGTCAGGATGAACGATCTGCACCAATTCGACCTTGTCGAACTGGTGAATCCGAATGATCCCGCGCGTATCGCGGCCGGCGCTGCCCGCCTCCCGGCGCCAACACGGGGTGTGGCCCGTCATCTTGATGGGAAGATCGCCCTCCGCGAGGAGAGTCTCACGGTAGAGGTTGGTGACCGGAACCTCGGCAGTGGGAATGAGAAAGAGCTCGTCGTTCTCGGTCGGGTAGATTTCCTCGGCAAACTTGGGCAGCTGGCTGGTTCCGATGCCGCATTCCCGTTTCACGAGATAGGGAACCCCCACCTCCTCGTAGCCGTGCTCGCGGGTCTGGGTATCCAGGAGAAACTGGATGAGCGCGCGCTGGAGCCGCGCACCCGCCCCACGGTATACCGGGAAGCCGCTCCCGGAGATGCGCACCCCGTCTTCAAAGGAGATCAGCCCATGCAGTTCGGCGAGGGCGACGTGATCCTTGGGATCGGCGATCACCGGCTTCTCGCCCCACGTGCGGAGCTCCGGGTTGTCGTCCTCGGTTTCTCCCGCCGGACAGGAGTCGTGGGGAAGGTTTGGAATGTTCAGCAGCAAATCCGTCTGCCGCGCCTCTGCGGTGGAACTCTCCCGGTCCAGTTCCTTGATGCGTTCACCAAGTTTCCTGACCTCGGCTTCGATCTCGGAGCTATCCTCCCCCTTGGAGCGCAGTTCCCCAATCCCCTTGGACTTCCTCTTACGCTCCGATTGCAACTGTTGCTTTTCGGTCTCGGCCTTGCGACGGGTTTCGTCGCAAGTGAGGACTTCATCGATCATGTCGGCCGAGCCGTCGTGACGAGTGGCGAGGCGTTGTTTGATCGCGTCGGGATCATCGCGGATAGCGCGGATATCGATCATGGCTGTGCGGGCGGGATGAGAGCAGTGAGGAGGGGAGAAGTGAAGGTGAATGTGAGCTGATCCCGAGCTGCGCAAGCTCTCACTGTTTCTTCACCACGGGCGCAGTGGCAGAAAACCACAAGGGTCGTTTCATTCCCGCGAAAACGAAGCGCACCGGATTCTTCAACTCCTCGACCTCCGGGGAGACCGCAACCCTGATCTCGAACCCACCCTCGGTGTCCTTGAACTGCGCCTCTGCCCCGAGGTCAGCGAAGTTCCGGTTCTCGGGGAAGAATTGCGGGTTCGAGGGAAAGCCCTGCCACTCTTTGGGGAGTTGCAGAGTGATCACCCAGTCCTCCTTGTCCCGGGCGATGTTCACCTTGGCACCCGGAACCTCGCGCGGGATCAATTTGCGGGCTTCGATGAGCTTCTTGCTCCACGAGTTCGCTTTGGGCGCCTCGTTCATGAGCGGAAGGGTCAGGCTGAGGCTGGTGCGCCCGGGGAAACATTGAGAGGGATCGCAGACCAGCCAACTTACTGACGCCTTCAAGGTAACCGTCTTTGCGGTGAGCTCTTGTGGCACGACGATGTCGGTGAAGAGGAAGACTTCGTTCTCATAGCCAAATCCCACCAGTCCGCTTCCAGCAAAACGATGCGGAACTGGAAACTGAAGCGCGCCCGCCTTGAATCCCTCGGGGAGATTCCACACCACTTTGATGGACGCACCCGCCTCGCCCGGGTTGAGCCAGTAGGAGTGCCAGGTCGCATCAATCTTCATCCGCAGCGCCACAGTCACAGTTTCCCCGAAGCGAACCGATCGGGATCCGGAAACGAGTTCGGCCTCGACCTTGCCCGAGCGGACAGGCCTCGCCTGGGCAGTCAGGGCGGCCAGCGAGAGCAGGGCAACAAGTCCAAGTAGCTTCATTCGATGGAGGAAGGTGCCCCACCCGGCGTCCCGCGGCAAGAGTGGATGGTGGGAGGACGCGGAGGAAGGACGAGCCTGTCGTCACGCAAGCCCCATCGGAATGTGGACCGACCGTAGCTGCCGCGGGCCGCGGCAGCTACGCAATTGTCCCGCTCTCCTCGTCGGCGCGCCTTGGCACAGAACAAGGGATTCCCGTCGCCTCGCCTCCGAGAACGTGAGAGATGCGGGCTAAGACGGGTTAAGTCTGCGAGAGTGCCTCTTCCTGTTCGGCGAGGAAGGCCTGGCGCGAGAGCCCCGCGTAGAGACCGCCCTGCGCGAGCAATTGGTCGTGGGTTCCCTCTTCCACGACCCTGCCACGATCAAGAACATAAATGCGATCGGCGTTGCGGATGGTGGAGAGGCGGTGCGCGATGACGAAGGCACTCCGGTTGGCCATGAGCGCCTCGAGGGCTTCCTGGATCAGTCGTTCCGTTTCGGAGTCCACCGAGGCGGTCGCTTCATCGAGGAGCAGGATGGGCGGATCCTTCAGGAGGGCGCGTGCAATGGAGAGGCGCTGCTTTTCCCCGCCGGAAAGTTTGACGCCGCGCTCACCCACGTTGGTGTCGAGTCCCTCGGTGAGGTCGCGCACAAAAGCGGCCGCGCGAGCGGCATCGAGAGCGATCCAGAGTTCCTTTTCGCTGGCATCCCGTTTGGCGAGGCAGAGATTCTCCCGCACCGTGCCATTGAAGAGGAAGGCCTCCTGCGTGACGTAGCCGAGCGCAGCGCGCAAGGACGACTTGCGCGTATCGTTGAGTTCCTGGCCATCGATCGTGATCGATCCCTCCTCGTATTCGTAAAAGCGGCAGAGCAGATTCACGATCGTCGATTTGCCCGCCCCGGTGGGACCGACGAGGGCAATCGTTTCTCCCGGCTTCGCTTCGAGGGTGACTTGGTGAAGGGTTGGCTGATCGCCGTAGGAAAAGGAAACATTCTTGAAGCGCACGTGTCCCTTGACGGGCTCGGCGAGCGGATTGCCATCGGCCGCGTGGGGTTCGTCCGCGGCGTCGAGAATCTCGAACACGCGATCCCCGGCTGCGCGCGAGGAGAGCGCCATCTGGTTGAGCTGGTGCAGCTTGCCCACTGGTTCGTAGAAAAGTGAGAGGAGCAGGAAGAACATCATCAACTCGCCGAGCTCCATCGTGCCCTTCATGACGGCCGCGCCGCCGAAGGCGAGCACGAGGACGTAGCCGATCATTCCCACGAAGGACATACCCGGCGAATAGAAGGCCCACCACCGCATGATGCGCAGGCTGGCCTGGCGAAGTTTGTCCGAGAAGGCATTGAAGCGTCCGTGCTCCTCGGTCTCCGCGGTGTAGGATTTGATTTGGCGGATTCCGGAGACGTTGTCGTGGAGGAGGGCGTTCATGTCGCTCGCCGCCTCGCGCTGTCCACGGTAGCGATCGCGGGCGTCCCGGGTGTAGATCCAGGCTCCCAAGGCGAGGAAGGGGACCGGCAGGGTGGCCCAGAGCGCGACCGAGAAATCGGTCAAATACATCACCAGCCCCACCGCCCCGATCTGAATCAAGGCCACCAGGCCCAATTCGATGCCGTCGATGAGAACCCGCTCCATGGCGGTCACATCCTCCACCACCCGCGTCATGATGTCGCCGGTGCGCCGGCCGTCGAACCAGCGGAGGGGGAGGCGCTGGAGCTTCTGGTAGAGATCGGAGCGAATGTCGAAAATGACCCGCTGCTCAAAGTGGTTGTTGAGGATAATTCGGCCGCAATTGAGGCCGTCCTTGAGAAAAAAGCCCAATAAACCAAGGAGAACCCAGAACAGAAACTGCCCATGGCGCTCGGGGTGGGGGATGATTTCGTCCACCACGTGACCGGTGATAAAAGGGAAAATGACGACGCTGAGGGCCATCAGGGTGGCGCACAGGAGCTGGGCACTACCCAGGACGGGGTAGCGCCGCAGGTAGCCCAGCACCCTGAGAATCGTCTTCATCGGCCCGGCGGAGATAGGCCCCGGGCATGCATTTTGTAAAGACAGTGAAGCTTTTTCCGGAAATTTTAGTGTTGTGAGGGCGGAAAGCTGGTCGTTAGTGTGCGTGGACACCTACTTACGTCCGCCGGGCACCCTGATCTGTCCCACACCTACACCTAACCAGAATCCCAACCGTACGAGAATACCATGGCAAATATATTTGCGATCCTGACTGCTATCGTCCTTGCGGTCGCCACCTTCATCGCCTTCCAAAACAAAGGAAGACCAGAAGAGGAAGGGCGCGGCTATGCTGGATGGATATTTAAGAGAGAGAATATGGAGAAGGCCCTCGAGCGAAAGCAGGTCCATCTCGCAGACCGTCGAGATGATCTTGCAGATACCGAAAGCGAGCTCGTTGACTATAACGGCAAGAATGAGATCCTCGACACTCAGGTCACTGCTCAGAAAGAGAAGAACGCTGACCTCGCGGCGAAGGTGGAGGCCAAGGAAGCCGAAGCTCAGGCCAAGGCTGCGGAAGTCGCCTCCAAGAAAGAGAGCATCGAAGAGTTCGGGGACGTCGATCAAGTCCTTGCGCAACTCACCCAACTCCAACGTGATCTCGCACAGATCGAATTGGACATCGCCCAGCGCGAAGCCCAGGAGGCTGATCTTGAAGCGCAGCGGGCTGGCGTTGATCGCTCCCTTGCCGATGTGCGCAAGCGAATCAACTGGCGCGTCTCGGGAAGTTCCAATCCCGAACTGAGGACCAGCGTGCGCAGCGTTTACGCAACGCTCGGATTTGTCACCATGACCGGAGGCGACAACCTCGGCATTGTAAAGAATTCCACCCTGGAGGTCGTGCGCGACGGTGAAGTCGTGGGCAAGCTCCTGGTGACCACAGTTGAGAGTCATTCCGCGGCAGCTGATATTATCCCCGGTTCGGTTGTCCAAGGTGACAGTGTCCGGGTTGGTGATCGCGTGCGAGCTCCCCAGGTAGCCTCGCCCGAGCCCACTCCCGGACCTGCAGCCGCTCCCGTGGCGCCCGCCGCTAATCCTGAACCCGCTGAACCGGCACCGGCTCCCGCTGGTGATCCGGAGCCAGAGCCCGCACCCTCGACGGAACCCTTCGGCGGCTAATCCCCCACTTTACGGTACGATGAAAAAATCAATTTTCTACATCCTTTCCATCCTCGTCATCGGCGGCGCCGGCTTCTTCAGTTGGCAAAACTCCAGTAAAGTTCAGGGCGAGATCGATCTCTACGAGAGCAAACGTGATACCAAGCGGACCGTCGAAGCCACCATCGAGAAGACCGAGAAACAACTTGCCGACACCGAAGGTGAGCTTGAAACCGCCAAGCAGCTGAACTCCGAACTCATCTCCACCAAGGAGAATGAAGAGTCCAAGGAGGGGCAGATGAATCGCTCCATCGAGAAATTCCAAGCGGAGATCGATGAGTCCGATGCCCAGCTTGCGCAGTTCGCTGAGATTAAGAAGAAGATCGATGACAAGTTGGAAGGTCGCATCCCTTGGGCACAGATTCCTGAGAAGATTAAAGAGCTTCAGGAAACGCGGAAACGCAAAGGCGATGATCTCGACCAGCTCATCACCCTCACGGAGAAGCTTACCAAGGAAGTGGCGGACAAGCGGACCGAGAATGCCCGCCAGGGGAATCGCCTTTCGGAGATCCGCAACAAGATCAAGCTGAACGCCAAGGTTGGCGCAGTCATCTCGGTGAACTCCACCTGGGGCTTCGTGATTATCAACTTGGGCACCAAGAATTCCAATGTGACGACCAGCTCCAAGCTACTCGTCACCCGGAACGGCCGCCTCCTCGGTCGCCTGACTCCCAACTCGGTCGAGCCCTCGCAGACCGTGTGCGATCTCAATGCGCGCGATCTCACCCCGGGTGTTCGCATCCAGCCTGGTGACGAAGTGACCCTCGCCGAATCGCTCGGCCAGTAAGCCAAGGGAGCCCAATTTAGAAATACTCTCAGACCGGCGGAGCGAGCTCCGCCGGTTTTTTTTGAGTCGAAGGTCGAAGTCAGGTTCGGTCTGGATACTGGATACGGACAGGGCGCTGGGTGGTCGGTGCGGGAGTCGCATGGTCTCCGGCGAAAATTCGACGGGCCCATATCCAATGAATCCTCAGAGCCAGAATTCAGGATCCAATCGCCGCCTGATTCTGAAGCCGGAATCCGAAACTTGCCTCCCCGCCGCTATCTGCTAGTTTTCCTGCATGCGAAGTTTTCTCCTCATGGTCTTGGCTTGCTCGCTTGGACTCCTTGGTGGATGCGCGAAGGAGCGGGATCCGAAGCCGGTCGGCCCGGCAGGTAGTGTCGAGGGCGATATGCCCTGGAACCGCCCGATGCCCGGAGAGGGCCAGGGCGCCTTCGGTGGGGTCTTTGACCGCCAGTAACCCTCAATCCTCGGCCTGCGTTGTCATGATCCGTCTGGGACTACTCGTTGTTTTCGCTCTCGCCTTGGCCGCCTGTGGTTCGGACGGAGTGCGGCCCGTGCCGCCTCAGGGGAGCGGAGACAGTGACATGCCGTGGAATCCCCCGCAGCCCGGAGAGGGCCAGGGCGCCTTTGGTGGGGTCTTTGACCGCCAGTAGCCCTCGACGTCCTCTCTCGTTCTCATGATCCGTCTGATCCTACTCCTTGCCTTCGCGATATTATTGGCCGCCTGTGGTTCGGACGGTGCGCGATCCGTGTCTCCCCAAGGGAGTGGTCCCGGGCCCCAGCCGTGGAATATCCCGCAGCCCGGAGAGGGACAGGGTGCTTTCGGCGGGGTCTTGAATCGCCAATAGAATCTTGCCATCGTTCGCTCGCTGCCTGGCGCTGCGCAACTACGGCCGATGATAGGGCTCGCCGCGCTTGATGGTGAAGGCACGATAGAGCTGCTCCAGCAAGACCACGAGGGCGAGTTCGTGTTGCATGGTGAGACTCGAGAGCGACCAGATTTCGTCGCACTGATCGCGCAAGGCGGGCGCGTGACCATTGGCGCCGCCCACCAGGAAGGAAATGGCCTTGAGGTCTCCGCGCTCTTCCAGGCGCGTGATCCTCTCGGTGAGCCCGGCGGTGTCGTGTTGCGTCCCGCGCTCATCGAGGGCGATGCGATAGGTGCCCTCACTTCGAGAGAGCAGCGCTTTCGACCCCTTCCGCTCCTTCAGGAATTCGACTTCAAGTTGAGCATGGCGCTTCAGGCGTTTGACATACTCCTGCACGCCTTCCGCAGCGTAGCAGAGCTTGGGTTTTCCGATCGCAAGCAGGAGGTACTTCACGGCGGGAGATTCCAGGAGGGTTACCGTGCGGAACGGTCGCGGCGCTTACCGGATCTGCTCCATGAGACGCGGAAGCAACTCGCTGATGGGCACACGCTTCTGCTCCATCGAGTCACGGTAACGGAGGGTGACGGTGTCCTTCAACTCGTCACCGTTCTCGCCGAGGGTCTCGAAGTCCACCGTGATGCAGAAGGGGGTGCCCACTTCGTCCTGCCGCCGGTAGCGACGGCCCACCGCGCCGGACTGGTCGTAGAAGACTGTCATGTAGCGCTCGAGTTCCCGCTGAATCTCGCGGCAGATCCGGACCTGCTCCTCGTTCTTCTTGAGCAGCGGGAAGATCGCAGCCTTGATCGGGGCCATGCGGGGATGGAATCGCAACACGGTTCGAATGTCGGTTTTGCCCTTGGCATCGGTGACTTCCTCTTCGTGGTAGGCTTCACAGATCAGCGCGAGGATGGTGCGGTCGCAACCGGCTGAGGGTTCCACCACGTGCGGAAGAAACTTCTCCTTGGTTTGCTCGTCGAAGTACTCGATCGGCTTGCCGGAGTGTTCCTGGTGCTTGGAGAGGTCGTAGTCGGTTCGGTAGGCGACTCCTTCCAGTTCCTGGCGGCCGAACGGAAAATCGTACTCGATGTCGTAGGTCTTCTTCGAGTAGTGGGCGCGCTCACCGTCCGGGATATCGAGGACGTGCAGCTTTTCGCGCGGCACTCCGATCTCTTCGTAGAACGTGAGACGTGCTTCCAGCCACTCGTCGGTGAGTCTCATGCCGTCCTCGGGTCGGCAGAAGTACTCGACCTCCATCTGCTCGAATTCCCGTGAACGGAAGGTGAAGTTCCGTGGGTTGATCTCGTTGCGGAAGGCCTTGCCAATCTGTGCGATGCCGAACGGGATTTTCAGGCGGTTGGTGTCGAGCACGTTCTTGAACTGCGTGAAGATGGACTGCGCAGTTTCCGGTCGAAGGTAGGCGATCGCGTTGGGATCGTTGTCGTCGGCCGAAGCGCCCATCGTCGTCTGAAACATCAGGTTGAACTCCTTCGCTTCGGTGAGATCGCAATCAGCGCCTTCGCCCGGGGTGCAGGATGGCTTCTTCGGACACTGCATGCCCTCCAGGTTGTCGGCCCGGAACCGTGCCTTGCAGTGCCGGCAGTCGACCATTGGGTCTGAAAACCCACCCACGTGTCCCGAAGCGTTCAGGACCGCCTGGTGGGTGAGGATGGATCCATCCAGGCCGACGATGTCATCGCGCTCCTGCACGTTCTTGCGCCACCAGTAATCCTTGAGATTGCGTTTCATCTCCACCCCTAGCGGACCGTAGTCCCAACACCCGTTGAGGCCGCCGTAGAGTTCGGCGGATTGATAGATGAATCCTCGTCGTTTGCAGAGCGACACGATTTTCTCCATGCGCTCCGGGTCGGTGTGTTCTTTGTCAGCCATCGTCTTGCTGGTTGTCAGCGGGTCGCGATGGAAGCGTCTAACAGGGTGTTTGGCAAGGACGGAGGGATGAGGTCGAAAATCGAAAATCGAAGGTCTGCTTGTGACTTTTGACCTTGGACGCTACGACCTTCGACGGCCCATCAGGGCCTCCCCGAGCGGGCTTGGTGTAATAGGAGCACGTCTGTCTTACAAAGAGAGAGCGGGGGAGCATAACCTCCAGCCCGTGCCAGCTTGGAGTCGAAGGTCTGAAGGTCGCAGGTCAGGCCCACCCGCGGCATTGGTCCAAAAGCAGGACGCCGACCCGCCATGCCGGAGACCCCGGAGCGTTACCGGGATGCCGCACGTTTTCCAGTCGAGTGGATGGCCTTCGACCTTCCTTTGACTGCCCGCCAGGGCATTTCTCCGCGAGGTGTTCCCGCAACTGCCTTCTAAGCAGTCGACGGTAAAGAGCGGGTAGGATGTCGAGAGGTTCGAGTCCTCCACTTCGCTTTTCAATTTTCAACCAACCAAAGAGGACAAGATGAATGACTACCACAATTGCGAAGAGCTCGAATCCTTTCGAGTGGATGAGTAAACGCCGTAAAGGGTGTCCCGATCAAACGCCTACGAGACGCTCTACAGCGCGGTGCAAATCGCCCTGCGAAACGTGATCGGGGCGACCGGGATCGAAGACGTGCTTGGGCAGAAGGCCGACCTTGGCAAGAATTTCAAGGAACTCGTGGATCCGGTGGCGAAGCAGTTCGGCTACGAGCTGGATGCGGTGCAAGTGCGCGATCTCATGATCGTGGGTGACCTCAAGCGGGTGTTTACCCAGGTCATGAGCGCGAAGCAGGAAGCACCGGCCTGCCTCGAAAAGGCACGCGGAGAAGCTGCAGCCATCCGCGTGATGGGAAATGCAGCCCGGGTCTACGAAAACAGCCCAGCCCTCCTGCAACTCCAGTTTCTCAAGACCCTGGAGGGCGCAGGCTACAATAACCAGCTCATCATGGGACCGCTTGACCCCCTGACGAGCTTTCTGCGAAAGTAATCCATGCCTCGAGCTGAAAAGCGGCAGCTCGAGGCGACTTCACTAAGACAATGCCACTCATTACCGGACAGGACCTCATCGACGCGGGCTACGAGCCAGGGGAGCAATTTGCGACCTTGCTCGAAGCGGCGGCGGAGTATGAGGGGCGTGGGATCACGGATAAGAAGTACGCCTTGAAGCTGCTCAAGAAGCGCTTTCTTCCACCACCTCCCAAGGAGAAGATGCGCGAGAAGGCGGCCCCCTTCACGGAGGCGATCGTGGGGACCAACAAGGAGGAAAAGGAAAACGTTGCCAAGGTGCGCAGCAAGATGGCGGAACTCATGAAGGTGCCCATCATCGAGCGTGGGGCCGTGATGCCCGATGCCTGTCCCGCCGGGGCGGCCAAGGCGGTGATCCCGGTGGGCGGGGCGATCGCGGTGCAGAATGCGATCATTCCCTCTGCACACAGCGCCGATATTTGCTGCTCGATGTACGCGAGCTTTTATCGCGAGCGCTCGGACGTGAAGAGCGAACTCAACGCACTGGCCACCGCCACGCGCTTTGGGCCAGGCGGCCGGCACTTTGATGATCTCGTGCATCATCCCGTGCTTGACGAGGACGTTTGGCACAATCGCTTCCTCGTCGACTTGCACGAGCGAGCCCGTAGCCAGATCGCCGACCAGGGCGACGGGAATCACTTTGCCTATATCGGGGAAGTGACCCTGGATGTGAGCCAGGTCGATGTGCTGCGCAAGGCGGGTTATGGGGCGATTGCGGATGATCTCACGGTGTCCGAGGAGGGGAACGACACCGCCCCGCAGGTCCGTAAATATCGTGTGCTCGTTACGCACCATGGCTCTCGATCATTGGGAGCGCATGTCTACAAGCGCGGGCAGGTTGCCGCCCTGAAGCACACCGCGAAGGTGGCGGACCACATCCCAAAGGCGGCGGCCTGGCTGGATGCTTCGAGCGAGATGGGAGCAGCCTACTGGGAGGCGTTGCAGTATGTGGCGCGTTGGACCAAGGCGAACCACCAGGCGATTCATGCCCGTTTCCTCCAGCGAATTGGCGCGGAGGTCGTGACCGAATTCGGGAACGAGCACAATTTCGTGTGGAAACGTGGCGACATGTTCATGCATGGCAAGGGCGCCACGCCGGCTTGGAGCGACGAGCAGGGACGCCCCTTGCTCGGACTCATTCCACTGAACATGGCCGCGCCCATCCTGATGGTGCTGGGCAAGGACAACGATGAGTTCTTGTCGTTCGCACCCCATGGGGCGGGTCGCAACATCTCGCGGACGGCATTCAAACGGCAGTTTCCAGACGCGGAGAGTCGTCAGCGATCCATCGAGGCGAGCACGGAAGGCATCGACGTGCGTTGGTTCTGCGGCGGGGCGGACCTGAGCGAGACACCGGAGGCCTACAAGAACGCGGAGCAGGTGAAAGCGCAGATCGAACAGTTCGGCCTCGCGGAAGTGGTGGCCGAGATCCAGCCGCTGGGATGCATCATGGCGGGCAACTCCGGGGTGTCGTGGCGCCAGCGCAAGGAGGAAGAACTGACTCCGAAGCAGAAGCGCCAGATCGAGCACCGCTCCGAACGCCGGAGAACCCGGCAGGATTTGCGCGACGAGTGGTAGGGCCGGTGGGACCTGTGCGTCCCGGAGGTCCCATATCTCCTCGGAACATCGGTTGCGGACTGCTAATTCTTCTCGCATGGGCGTGGGTGAGCAGGGGATGCAGTATCGGCGGAGTGACGAGGGGGCGATGTCGGTGACCAAGTTGGTGCGCCGGATGAAGAATCTCCTCGAGATTGAGATCGGGGATGTGTGGGTGGAGGGTGAGGTCTCGAACCTGCGAAAGCAGTCCAGTGGGCACTATTACTTTTCGTTGAAGGATGAGCAGGCGCAGATGGGTTGTGCGGCATTCAGTGTGAAACGCCGATGTCCCGGCTACGAGGCCCTCCAGGACGGCGCGAAGGTGCGGGTCCTCGGGGAAGTGACGATCTACGAGGCACGGGGGCAGGCGCAGTTGATCGTCAAGCGCGTGAAAGCGGCGGGGCAGGGCGATCTGCAGGCCCGGTTTGAGGCCTTGAAGAAAAAGTTACACGAGGAGGGGCTCTTCGCAGCGGACACGAAGAAGGAACTGCCCAGCTTTCCCCGAACAATCGGCCTGGTGACTTCGCCGACCGGCGCGGCATTGCAAGACATGCTGAATGTCCTGTCGCGAAGGGCGCCCTGGGTGGTGGCGGTTCTCTTCCCGGTCGCCGTGCAGGGCGCGGGGGCGGAGGGGGGAATCGCGCGCGCGATCCAGCGGCTGGGGGATCCGGAGAAGAATGGTCTTCCCCGCTGCGACGTGATCATCACGGGACGGGGGGGAGGTTCGCTGGAGGACTTGTGGAACTTCAACGAAGAGGTGGTGGCACGGGCTGTGTTCGCGTGCCCGATTCCGATCGTCTCGGCGGTGGGGCACGAAATTGATTTCACGATTGCGGACTTTGCAGCAGACGTGCGTGCTCCGACTCCCAGCGCCGCGGCAGAACTGGTGGTGCCGGACGTGGTGGAACTGCGGCAAAAGCTACAGCGTGTCCAGGAAGGACTACGGCGGCCGGTGCGCGAGAAATTCCGGCAAGCGCGAGACCTGATGAAGCTGGCGAGGCGTGGGGTGCTGGCCCGGGATGCCGAGAAAGTATTGCGGGAACCTGTGCTTCGGTTGGATGAAGTGCGAGCCGAGATGAATCGCGTTGCAAGGGAGCGGATCAGCCAACTCGAGATGCGAGTAGCGGATCGCCGGGCGTCGTGGAAGGCGCGGCATCCGCGCATCGTGGTGGAACAGCGACGACAGGGGCTGCAGCAGTTCAAGGCGCGCTTCACCCAGCTGGCGAAGCACAAGTTGGATCGCTACGAGCAGCGCCTGGAACGGGCGCAGCGACTCTTGAAGACGCTGGGACCAGAGTCGGCCTTCGAGCGGGGATTTTCGATCACGCTTACCGGGGACGGGAAGCTGGTGACTGATCCCGGGCAGGTGAAGCCGGGTGATCAACTTGTCACCCGGGTGGCAGGAGGAACAATCGCGAGCGAAGTCACAGACGAGTGAACGGCAACGAGCCCACCTCAAGTTCCCCGCCCGGTTCGTTGGAGCGGTTTCTCGAGGTAGCGTCCGACTTCCAGCTCGGGGCGTTGGAGACTGAGCAGCCGAGGGCGGAGACGGCGGATCTGTCACGGATGGCCCGCGAGGACCTTGGTGCTGCGGTGGAGATCTTGAAAGGCATCGACGAGGGGGCCTTGGCCCAGTTGGAGGGCTACCTTCCGCAGATCGAGGTATTGGCCAAGGCCATCGGGGAGACGTTGACGCGAGGCAAGAGGATCTTCCTTTGCGGTTGCGGGGCCACCGGCCGGCTTTCGATTTCGTTGGAGTTTTTTGCGGGGGAGGGATTGCTCGGCGAGGGACTTGCGGGGCAGGTGATCGGCTTTATGGCGGGTGGCGATGCAGCGTTGGTGCGCGCGATCGAACGGTTCGAGGATTTTCCGGAGTACGGGGCGAGACAGTTGCAGGAGTTGGGATTTGAGGAGGGCGATCTCATGGTGGGAATCACGGAGGGCGGAGAAACTCCCTTTGTCATCGGAGCCACGGAGGCGGCGGCTCGACAGTCGGCAAACCGGCCGTTCTTTCTCTACTGCAATCCGGACGAAGTGCTGGCGGAAGTCGCGCCACGCTCGAAGCGGGTCCTGGAGAACGACGCAATCCGCAAGACCAACCTGACCGTCGGTCCCATGGCGATCACGGGGAGCACGCGCATGCAGGCCAGCACGGTGCAGATGGCGGCGGTCGGTTGGGCGCTGGCTTGCCATCGAGAACCGGGCCGCGTCGGAGAGTATGCGGTGGCGTTTGGCGAATGGGTGGCGGAGTCCGATTGGTCCTTCCTGCCGGAGTTGATCGCCTGCGAGGCCTCCGCCTATGACGAGGGACGCTTCGTCCTTTATGAACCGGGCGTGTTTGGAATCACGGTGCTGACCGACACGACGGAGCGCTCACCGACCTTCAGCCTGCCACCATTCGAAAATGTGCAGCGCTCTGAAGACGCGCCGTCGTGGTGTTATCTGCATGTCGAGGCGGACACGGCGGCTGAGGCCTGGGAATCCTTGCTGGGTCGTGAGCCCCGCACCCTGGCTTGGGGAGGGTTGGAACACCTGACCGGCGAAGGAAATCTGCTGGGATTCGACTTTTCGAACGAGGTGGTGGCCCGGCGGGCGGCGTTGGGAGAGCACTTGAAATTCACAATCACCAATCGCCGGCTCGCGCTGGCATTGGGCCTGGGTGATCTCTCCTTCGACTTTCCAGTGGAGGGACAGGATCTCTTCTCCCGTCACTTGCTCCTGAAGCTGCTGCTCAATGCCCACTCCACCCTGGTGATGGGTCGGCGCGGGCGCTTCGCGGGAAACGTGATGACTCACGTCAATGCGACCAACAACAAGCTGATCGACCGAGCGATTCGCTACGTCCGGATACTCCTGGATTCCCGGCACGGACTCCAGGCGGGCTATGAAGAGGTGGCCCGGGCCCTCTTCGAAGTGCGCGCGAGCCTCGCGCCCGATGAACCGATCGTCCTGCAAACGGTGGCCTGGTTCTTGGAGCGGCAGGGAAAGTAGGCCCGAGCGGTCGTGGAAATCTGGAGGAAAGGCTGCGAATTCCTGAGTCCGGCCCAGTGCGCGCTTGGGAGGAGTTGGATTTCGAGCGAGGATCTGCCGACCCCGTGAGGCGCGCCGGGGACAGCACGAATGATGCTCCGGGTGGCTGCCGTATGGACGGTGATCCGTCTCACCTGTGGTCTTGACCCCGGGGAGGTCGGTTCATACGTTCCGCGCCTCCCGTCCTATGAATATCCACGAGTACCAGGCCAAGATCCTCTTTGATCAGTTTTCCGTTCTCAATCCACGTGGAATGGTTGCGAGCACTCCCCAATTGGCGGCTGCCGCAGCGACCGAAATCGGTGGCGAGAGGGTGGTGGTAAAATCCCAGGTTCATGCCGGAGGGCGCGGGAAGGGCACCTTCAAGAATGGCTTCCAGGGCGGAGTGCACCTGGTTCCGCCAAGCGAGGTGCAGGAGATCGCGGCCAAAATGATCGGGGAGACTCTCGTCACGAAGCAAACCGGCGAGGCCGGCAAGCTCGTGCGCAAGGTGATGATTGCCGAAGCCGTGGATATCACGCACGAGTATTACCTCGCGATCCTTATGGACCGGACGAACTCCTGTCCGGTGATCGTGGCTTCCACCGAGGGAGGGATGGACATCGAGGAAGTGGCGGAGTCGACTCCGGAGAAAATCCTGCGTGAGTACGTGCATCCCCTGATGGGCCTGCAGCCCTTCCAGGTCCGCAAGCTCACCGCCGGCCTCGGATTCAAAGGACATCAAGCAAAGCTGTTCGGGAGGCTCCTCGCGAATCTCTACGAGCTCTTCCTTGAATGTGATTGCACGATGGTGGAGATCAATCCGCTGGTGGAAACGGATGAAGGGCGGATCCTGGCCCTTGATGCCAAATTCAACTTTGATGACAATGCGCTCTATCGGCATCCCGATATCGCGGAGTTCCGCGATCCGGATGAGGAAGATCCGCGCGAAGTCGAAGCATCGAAACATTCGCTGAATTACATCGGTCTCGATGGAAACATTGCGTGCATGGTGAACGGGGCCGGGCTCGCGATGGCAACGATGGATATCATCAAGCACTACGGCGGGGAGCCGGCCAACTTCCTCGATGTAGGTGGCAGCGCCTCGCAGGAGCAGGTGGCGGCGGCATTCAAGATCATCCTGTCCGATCAAGCGGTGAAAGTGATCCTGGTGAACATCTTTGGTGGGATCATGGACTGCGATGTGATTGCGCACGGCGTGGTGGCCGCCTGCAAAGAGGTGGGATTACCCATTCCGCTGGTGGTGCGCCTGGAGGGCAACAATGTGGCGGCCGGAAGGGCGACCCTCTCGTCGAGCGGCCTGAACATCATCACTGCCGATGATCTCGCGGACGCTGCCAGGAAGGCGGTTGCTTCGAATGGGGATTAGAAATTGGAAATGAGATTGTGATGAGTGGGATCGGAATCAAGGAAGTGGCCTTCGTCGGGTATCCGGTTTCGGATTTTGACCAGGCGCGGGAGTTCTATGGGGAACTCCTCGGTCTGAAAGAGGGCATGATCTTCGAAGAGGAGGGCAAGGTGAATTGGATGGAGTTTGAGGCGGGGAGGGTGACCATCGGATTGGGCCTGGCGGGTCCGCACTGGGAGCCGGGCCCACAGGGCGGTGGTGCCTGCTTCGAGGTGGAGGATCTCGATGGGGTCCTGGAAAAGTTGCCCACCGCAGGAGTGACAATCAGCTTTGAGATTCAGAATTACCCGATTTGCCGCATTGCCGGCATCGCAGACCCGGACGGAAGCGGGATCGTGCTTCATCAGGAGAAGCCCAACCACCCGGATTTGCAGTGATCGAATTGCAGTGAGCAACTAACGGAAAGCAGAGAGATGGCGATTTTAGTAGATGAAAACACGAAGGTCCTGGTGCAGGGCATCACGGGCAGTTTCGGCGGCCGGCATGCCGCGCTGAGCTTGGATTACGGAACCCAACTGGTGGCCGGAGTGACTCCGGGAAAGGGAGGGCAAATTTTCGAGCACGGCGGCCACAAGGTGCCGGTTTTTAACACGGTCGAGCGGGCGGCAAGGGAGACCGGGGCGACAGCCTCAGCGATTTTCGTTCCTCCCCCTTTCGCCGCCGATGCCATTCTTGAGAGTGTCGATGCGGGGATGGAATTGGTGGTCGCGATCACGGAGGGCATTCCGGTTCGCGACATGATGCAGGTAAAGGCCGGGATGACCGGCAGCAGCGCACGCCTGGTCGGACCGAACTGCCCCGGCCTGGTCACTCCCGGTCGCGGCGAGAATTCACAGGGCGGCTGCCGCATTGGAATATCCCCGGGCTACATCCACAAACGGGGGCGGATTGGCATCGTGTCGCGTTCAGGCACCCTTACTTACGAAGCGGTGTGGCAAACCACCCAACTCGGTTACGGCCAGAGCACATGTATTGGTATCGGTGGCGATCCCATCAACGGAACCTCGCATCTCGATGCCCTGCAGCTTTTCAACGAGGACGATGAGACCGAGGCGATCATCATGATCGGGGAGATCGGCGGAACGGCAGAGGAAGAAGCAGCGGCATGGGCCAGTGAGCATTGCAAGAAGCCGATCGCAGCCTTCATCGCCGGAGCAACCGCTCCTCCCGGACGGCGCATGGGCCACGCCGGGGCGATCGTCTCAGGTGGCAAGGGCACGGCGCAGGCGAAAATGGAAGCCTTGCGTGCAGCCGGGATCACGGTGGCCGAGACGCCCGCGGAGATCGGGGCGGCTCTCATGGAGGCAGCTGGTTGGAGCTAGGCTGACGGTTCTGAGCCCAGGATCTTGCAGATGGTGCGTTCACCGCGATGAGTGAGGTAGGAGTAGCAGAGCTGGATGTCGGCACGGAAGGTCCGCGGTGCATGAAGATCGCGATTCTTTCGCGCGGTCGCAACTTGTAGTCGACGCGTCGCCTGGTGGAATCTGCCATCGAACGGGGCCACGAGGTGCGGGTGATCGATTACCTGAAGTGCCACATGAACATCGCGGGTGTCGACTTGCTGCGTTCCAATCACGGTCCCGTGATCATGGATGTGAACTCTTCTCCCGGCCTGGAGGGCATTGAGAGTACGACCGGGAAAGACGTGGCGGGTACAATCGTGCAGTTCATCGAGAAGCACGCCAAATCCGGAAAGACGCGGACGCGCGGCAAGGGATAGTGAGTTGATCGAATGGTGAGGGAGGGGGCTCTCCTCTTTGGTTCATGCAACGAGCAAGTAGAAGAGCGATTGGTTGGGTTGCGGGAAAATCGCGTTCCTGCCATGTGACCCTGGAGAAGAGATCACGGCGTGTTTTTAGTCGTCCTGGCTCTTGTGGGTGCCGTGATGGTTGGCGCGGGGTTCTTTTTACGGCTGAGCCAGAGCTGAAGCCAGCGGCTCCCTATCTGTATCTTGGCGGAGCAATTGTCATCATGATCGGGGTGGTCTAAGGCCGGCCTGGTGGGCTGCTGGCTCCGATTGCTCGATTGGAAGAGGCTGCCTTATTGAGGCTAGGCCATCTCGACCGCTGCGACCGCCATTGCTGCAATACCCTCCTCGCGGCCGACAAATCCCATGCGTTCGTTGGTGGTGGCCTTGATGCCGATGAGACTCGGATCGAGGCCAAGCGCACGGCCGATGTTCTCACGCATGGCATCGCGGTGGGGAAGAACCCTGGGCGCTTCCGCAATGAGAGTGCTGTCGATGTTGGTGAGGCTTGCGCCCTGCTCGGCTGCGAGTTCGCGACACTTGGCGAGGATCTCGAGGCTGGAGATGCCCTCGATCGATTCATCGTCGGGTGGGAAGTAGTGGCCGATGTCCGGCAGGCCGAGGGCGCCGAGCACGGCGTCCGCAATCGCATGGGAGAGGACGTCCGCATCAGAGTGACCCTGCAATCCGTGCGAGTGTGGAATCTCGACTCCACCGAGAATCAGTTTGCGGTCTTCGGCAAACTGGTGGACGTCGTATCCGATTCCAACACGGGTCATTGTGAGAAGAGGGCGTCCTGGGTCGAGGAGGTGGTGCCTGGGCGCAGTGGACAGCAGACGGTGGGAGGCTACAAGGCGGAAAGAAAGGTCTGGATCTCTTTGCGGTTGCGGAGACGGTGGATCGTGCAGTGAGTAGCAGGGGCGAGGAGTATCTCGGTGCTCGGGCGGTGCTCGCGCGGGAACCTGAGGACGTAGCGGTAGAACTCCCAGTCGATGCGCTCGATGCACCCCTCTGCCCCATGTCGGGTCGGGGATTGCGGGCCAGGCTGCGCTTGAGGACGCGCCAAAGACAGACGTGGAGTGGAAGATCGAGGTAGATGACGGTATCGCAGGCGGCGAGACGAAGGCCCATGGTGCTGCCGTAGTTTCCATCGATGATCCAGGCGGGCTCGCGGAGAATGGCCTCCTGGTCCCGCGTGAAGGCCTCGCGATCGCGTTCTTCCCAGTTCGGGAGCCAGAAAAGCCGGTCGAGGTGATGCAGCGGCAATGCGAGGCGCTCGGCGACTTCGCGCGCCACTGTCGATTTGCCGGCTCCACAGCAGCCAATGACGATGATGCGCTGCACGGGCAACATTGGAATCTGTTAGAGAATTTCCTCGATGGGAATCTTGCCGTTGGTGGCCACGATGGACCAGACGTCGGGCTCAGCAGGGTGGGGAGTGAGATCGACACTGCCGCCCGCTGACTCTACCAGGAGAATGCCCGAGGCGACATCCCAGAGGGAAATGCGGGATTCGAGATAAGCGTCGAGGCGACCGCACGCGATGTAGGCCATCCCGAGCGCGGCGGAACCCATCATGCGCATCTTGCGCGCACGGACGGAGGCGCGTTCGAATCGGGCGAGTCCGGTCTTGAGCGATTCTTCGTCCTTGCCGCAGCCCACGAAGAGGATGGACTCCTCGAGCTTGGTTCGATTGGAAGCGGCGGTTTTCCTGCCATTGAGCATGGGCGGTCCGTCCTTTTCGACGGTCCAGAGTTCGTCGAGCATGGGATCATAGATGAGCCCCATGATGATTTCTTCCCGCTCGCGCAGGGCGATGGAGATGCAGAAGTGCGGAATGCAGTAGAGGTAGTTCACGGTGCCGTCGATGGGATCGACGATCCACTGCATGGAGGAGTCCTGGTTGCCTGCGATTCCCTCTTCGCCATAGAGAGCGTGATCCGGGAAGGCGTCGAGGAGGATTTGAGTGATGAGATCCTGCGACTTGCGGTCGAGGGCAAGCTTGACGTCGTGGTGATAGGCCTCGTCGATGTCCTTGTCCTTGTGGAAATTCTCCCTGAGGAGTGCTCCCGCTTCACGAGCAGCCTGTTCGGCAGCCTGGAGGTATGTCATGGGCGAGATACAACCGCAGAAGGGTGGCGATGGACATCGATAAATTTTCAGGAGGCCGGAGGTGGACCGGTCTCTTCGTCGTAGATCAGGACGGTGGGATTCGAGTCGCGGACTCTCCTCTTGAACTCGGAAGTGAACTCTTCCCAGTGATCCTGACGCATCCGGTGACGGGGGAGGCGCCACCGAACGGGAACTTCGCTACTATTGTGGACGACTTCGATCACGCTGGAAAACTCCCGGCACTCGAGGATGGAGTTGTAGTTGATGAATTCACGGCGTGGTCCGGGAAGGTCGATTGACAGCTCGGTGGCGCAGAGCTCGAGGAGCCTGGGAGCGCTTTCCTCGCGGATGACGGCAGCCAAGGAAAGGACCAGGAGAGGCAAAAGCAGGAGGAGCATGGCCCGCTCAAGCCAGCCACCAACCACGTGGAGGGCCATGAAGAGCAGGGCGAACATCAGGAGATGCAGGATGATCCAGACGAGAGCGCGCCAGGCATAGCGGTAACGGGTGGCCACCGGCCAGGAACGCACGAGGCCGCCGGTGAGGGTGGGAGACTGGGCCATTCCACCCTCAAGGTCGCTCAGGTTTGCTGATTAGCAACTCCTGGACTGATTCGAGAATGAGGTGGGCGAGGTGTTCTTTGGTGTCCAGCGGGAGGGGGTCGGAGCGGTCAGGGTAGACCAGGAGCACCTCGTTGTGATCTGAATCAAACCCGATGCCGACTTGCGAAACATCATTGGCGACCACGAGGTCGCACCCTTTGCGTTCCAATTTGCCCCGCGCGTTGGTTTCCAGGTTCTCGGTTTCCGCCGCGAACCCGACCAGGATACCCTCGAAGCCGAACTCGGTCCGCGCCGAACCGAGGATGTCTGCATTGCGAACGAGTTCCAGGCTCAGGGTCTCACTCGTTTTCTTGATCTTCTCCGGGGCAAAAGTGGCGGGGCGGTAGTCGGAAACTGCGGCCGCAAAGAGGGCGGCATCCGCCTTTGCGAGGTAGACACGGACGGCTTCGAACATTTCCTGCGCGGTCTCGACCGGGACGTAGTCGACGTTGATAGGGATGTCGAGATCGGTCGGTCCGGAGATGAGCGTGACGTGATGTCCGAGGTGAGCACCCGCACTTGCAAGGGCGTATCCCATCTTGCCGGAGGACCGGTTGGTGAGGTAGCGAACGGGATCTAGCGGTTCACGAGTGGGACCGGCTGTGACGAGGAGTTGCACGGAGGAGGGGACGGTCGGAGGTCGAGAGTAGAAAGTCGCGGGTCCGGAGTGCCGGCTAGTCACCATCCTTGGCGAAGGTGTCGACCTCCTCGAGGATCGCATCGACGGC
This sequence comes from Roseibacillus sp., assembly GCA_046581525.1. Lineage (GTDB taxonomy): Bacteria > Verrucomicrobiota > Verrucomicrobiia > Verrucomicrobiales > Akkermansiaceae > Roseibacillus_B. The sequence continues at coordinate 80,048 of JAYGGC010000170.1, forward strand.
GACGAGGCGGCCAGCGCCTTCGTAACCACAGGCGAGCATGCCGGAGTCTTCCGGACCGATGAAGCGGCAGCCATCGGCGGTGAGTTGAGCGACGTTGCGTTGCGTCGCCGGGTGCTCCCACATCTTGCCGTTCATGGCGGGTGCGAGGAGGACGGTCGCCTTGGTCGCGAGATAAATACTTGAGAGGGGGTCAGGGGCGAGGCCGTTTGCGAAGTTGCCGAGGGTGTCCGCGCTGAGTGGAGCGACCAGGAAAAGGTCGGCGCGATCGGCGAGGTCGATGTGGCCCGGCTTCCATGATTGCTTCTCGTCCTCGAGTGAAACGAGGACCGGATTGCGGGAGAGGACCTGCAGCGTCAGGGGCGTAATGAACTCGGTGGCCGCTTCCGTCATCACGCAGTGGACTGCGTGACCACCCTTGACCAATTGCGAGGCGAGATCGGCAGCCTTGTAGGCCGCGATCGAGCCGGTGACGCCGAGAACGATGGTCATGCCCCGAGATTAACCGCCAAGATTGCGGTGGACGCGAAGGTTTTTTTCGGCGGAGAGACAAAACACCCGCGCCCTCTCACGATCGCGGGCTTGCCACGGCGAAGCCGTCAGGCGAAGACGGGGGAAGAAGGGACGACGGGATCCTTAGAAGTTGGAGCGTCCGCCGACTTCCCAGGGAAGATCGTCTCCGGACTGCGTGGTGAACCCGTTGATTTCGACTTCGTCGAGGAAGAGGCCGCGGACGCCGGCGAAAAGTTCGATCTGCTGGGTAATGTCGTAGACGAGGCCACCGAAGACCTGCCCCCAGAAGACTTCATCCTCTGCACTGACCCCACCGGAAATCTCGTAGAAGGTAACTCCGGCCCCGGCTCCTGCGGAAAGGCTGAGCGCACCAAAGAGGGGCCGCTCCAGTTTGTAGTTGAGTGTGACAGGAATGATCTCCTGTTCGACGTTGAGGAATTCGAGCTTGCGGTATCCCACTTCCAGGAACACGGCCTGGTCCATCCCGGCCAACTTCGGCTGCAAGTCGATGCCCAGTTGCAGGTGCCACATTTCGTCTTCCGACTCGTGGAGGTAGCCAACGCTTCCGCCGATAAAGAAGTTCTCGAGGAGCCCCGAAGCGGGAGCAAATTCGAGAGGCCCGGCAGCGACAACCGCGCTGGAGGCGAACAGCCCTATCATGGGAGTCTTCAACATGGCTGGACTGTAATGCAAGCCATCGACTGTCACCTAGAAACGACCCGACCCCCGCCCCGGGAGCGGACGACTTGTTCACGATTCTTCAGATCAGACGGGAAACGCGCAATCGTTCCGCGGTGAGAAGGGATTTGAAACGATGGTAGTCCTCGTCGCGCGCCCCTGAAAGCAGGCGGTAGGTGTAGGAATCGGCGTGGCTCATTTCTTCGAGGGCATTGCGGAGGCGCAGGGCAATGTCTTCTTCCGAATCCGTTCCGCGACCAGCCAGGCGTTCGCGCAGCTCATCCTCGCTCGCGGGCATCACGAAGAGGTCGACGAGGCTCCTGGCGATCTTGGGATCATCGCAAGCGCGCACTTGGGCTGCGCCCTGCACATCGATATCCATGACGACATCCCCGCCGCGCTGGAGGAACTCGAGGACTTCGAAAATGGGCGTGCCGTAGAGATTTCCGTGCACCTCGGCATGCTCGAGGAAGTTGCCGGCCCTTGCGTCGGCCTGGAACTCTTCCCGGGTGAGGAAATGATAGTCCCGGCCGTTTACCTCGCCTTCTCGGGACGGTCGGGTCGTGCACGACACCGAGTAGTGCGCTTCCCCTTCCCGCGCCAATCGGCGGCAGAGGGTGGTCTTACCAGAGCCGGAAGGGCCGGAAACGAGGAGGAGGACGCCAGTTCGCTGAGACATGGGAGCGGGCCACAGAATCAAAAAAATTGCCCGCGGATGCAAGTGCAGCCGCGGGCAATGTGAAAAAAGGTCTGCTTGAGGGACTTAGAAGTTCACGCGACCGCCACCTTCGATCAGGACATCGGTCTCGAGGGTGTTGCCCCCCAGGTCCATGCCGCCGACACGGAGATCTGGCTCGTCCATGTAGATGGCACGGACACCGCCGTAGACCTCGAAGTCGTCCGTGAGGTTGTAGAGCAGGCCGGCGAAGACCTGTCCGAAGAACACCACGTCATCGTCGCTGCCGTTGATCGCGCCGGAGACGTCCATGTCAACGATCGCGATTCCGGCTCCGGCGCCCATGTAGAAGCTCAACCTGGGGGCAAGCTGACGCTCGAGTTTCCAGTTGAGGGTGATCGGAATGATCTGCAGGT
>JAYGGC010000195.1:0-10636 GCA_046581525.1 Roseibacillus sp.
CCGCTGCTCTCGTTGATATTGCCGCTGCCCATCAAAACGAACCGGATGGCGCTGACCTGGGTGGCCGGACCGGCATAGGACAACACTCCGGTGACGGTCTCAAAGATCCCATCCGTCGCAGTCCGGTCGATCGCAACCTGGTAGCCAGCAGAGGTGAGCGCGAGGACGAGGCGGGTCTGTTGGTCCTCTGCTTCGGTGGATCCCGTATTATCAAAATCGAAAGCTGCTCCCAATGGGGTGAGGACGCCACCCGCATCGACGTGATGCAGCCGTTTGTTGTTCGGCCCGGAGTTGTTCGCGCTGACCAACAGTTCGAAGGACTTCTGCCCACTATCATCGATACCGATGATGCGCCAGCTCTTGATGTCGGTTCCCCCGACGGTGCGCCGGTTTCCAAGGTCCATCCCGATAAAGGCCGAGTTGCCGCCGGAGAGATCGGCGGGGGCGGCGAAGCGAGCCGTGATATCGGCACCCTCTCCAGCCAGGGGACGATCCTGCACGAGGGCAGCGTCGAAGCCGTCACCCTTGTGGTCATTGATTTCGAAGTAGATCCCCGGAAGGTCTCCGCCCGCGGTGGCGGTCATGATATTCTCCCAGGAACCGATCGCGGTTCCGAGATTCGCCGCCGCCGGGGCATCGGTTCCCAAGAGGGTGCCTCCCGGAGTTCCCGGGACTCCAAAGGGATCGACATTTTCAAAATCCGCGAGGAAGAGATACACTGCGGCGCCATCCGTGATGTCGGTGCTGCCCGAGTTTCCGGCTCCGATCGTTCCGACATCCGCCGATTCGAGGGTGACCGTCAGATTCTCGGTTCCTTCCGCCACGGCGTCATCGAAGAGGAGGACGCTCAGGGTGCCCGTCGCAGAGCCCCCCGGAATGACGGCCATGGATTGACCGAAGAAGTCCGTGCCGTTTCCGGCCGTCCCCGTGTAGCTCACCATGAGAGTGCGCTCCGCCTGGGAGGTCACCGTCGGGGTGATCGTGAAGGTCGCGGCGGTTCCCTCCGAAGCGCTGCCCTGGTCAGCGGCGATGCTGAACTCCGGCGCCGTCTGAGCGTCGTTGACGATCGTCTCCGCGGCCGTGGTGCCGCCCACCACCGCATTCCCCACCACGCTGTCAATCGTGACGATGATGTTCTCGATTCCCTCGAAAATGCCGTCGTTGAGCACGTTTGAGAAGAGGATGGTGGAGGTTGCGGCGTCCGCAATCTGGACCGGGACGGCTCCTGTGAAGTCAGGACCATGGTCGGCGAGTCCGCTGAAACTCAGGTTGACGACGACCGCTCCTGAAACCGGCGCCGAAGCCGAAATCGTGAAGGTGGTCGCGAGTCCCTCCAAGGTGGAGGCATTGGCGGCCGCGATGGTGATCTGCGGATCGGGATTGGTTCCGGTCACATTCACGTTCACCGTCACGGTGGCGTTGGAGGCAGCGTCGAGGCGGTAGGTATAGCTGTCAAGCTCGCTCAGGCCCACTCCGACGTGATTGAACGCGTTGTTCGGGTCATAAGTGATCGAGCCGTCGGCCTGGAGAGTCACGGTGGCACCGGAAGGAAGGACGATGGGATTGCCGATCCCCGGAGACGCCGTCCCGGCGACCTCAAGGATGTCGCCCGGGACCGCTGCGACCGGCGAGCCGAAGATGGAATTGTAATTTGCGTCGATCTCCGCGGAACTGAGGAGGAACGGGTAAGTCCGCGCGAGTGAGATCTCGCCGTCATAGTCGGTCAGCGCCCCGAGATTGAGAGTGCCAAAATTGCCCAAATTGGGATCGGCACCACCAACGTCGGATTGCTGGCGGCCGAGACCGCCGTCATCCGTGCCGCACCAGTCGGCGAGGTTGCCGACCGCGCCGGTGTCGATATTGAGCGCAATCCCGCTACCGGCCAGTTGGCCGTTGATGAAGATACTGGCGGTGTCGTTGGTGAGATCGATCTGAGCCAAAATGTGAACGAACTCACCTCCCGTAACCGCTCCGGGCGGAAGTTGGGCGACGGCCTGCACGAGTTGGTTTCCATTGTCGAGGGAACTCCAGGCCACCATGTCGTCCACGATTGTGAACGACGAACCGTCGGTGAGACCGCCTACCTCCCAGAGAACTTCATTGCCCACATGGTCGCGGGGGCGAATAACCATCTCAAGCGTGGCGTTGGCAGTGTCGATGTCGCCGTAGGTGGCCTGCTCGAAGTCGAGGTGAACGATGCCCTCGACCCCGGCGAAGTCATAGGTGGCGGTGATTCCCGCCGGGGCATTCACTGCAGCTGGATTGAAGGTCGCATCGATCACTCCGTTGCTGGGGATGGATGCCAGGGTGGCCGAGCCGGTATTGCGCCACTGCGTGCCCGAATTCCCGATCGTGTCGGCGTGGAATTCCAAGTTGAACCCGGGAGTGGGCGCTCCGAGCGCACCACCCGGCTTGCGGACCTGGTCGTTGTTCAGGACCATGATGTTGACCGTCGCGTTCGCCGCGGTGGTGCCGTAGTCGTTGGCGGGCTGACCGGCACCCACCGAGGTAATTCTGATGCTGGTTGACACCGTCGCGGTCCCATCGAAAACATCATATTCGAAATCCTCAAAGAACGATTGTCCAGGCGCGAGACTGAGGAGGTTCCGTGATGTGCTGACATCGTAGCTGAAGGTGCCATCGGCCGAGATGGTGACGATCGCACCCTGAAGGGAAGTGAAGACGAGCGGGACGAACTCGAAGTTGAAGGTGTCGGTTGGCAGTGGCCCTCCGCCGCCAAACAACTGAGTGAGGTTGGAGACCGTGAGAACGTCGGAAGCGTCGGTGTCGCTCTCGTTGGCGAGGAGGTTGACGCTCACGCCGCTACCATTGACGCTGCTGGTGACTTCGGCCGCGAACGACGGAATGTCGTTCACGCCGTTCACCGTGACGTTCACATTCACCACCGCGGCGTTGTTGGCGAAGTCCGTGACCGTGTAGGTGAAGGAATCGACCAGTTGCTCGCCGATCGCGAGGGCCTGCAAGGGGCCGGCCCCTCGCGGATCGTAACTGAAGGTGCCGTCCTGGTTGACATTGACGGCGGCGCCCTGGGCGCTGGTGGCGTCGAAGGCCGTCACGAGGAGACCGGTACCGACGTCGTCGGTGAGAACGTTGTCAACGGCGCCGTCAAGGAGCGTGATGGCGGTGTCCTCGTCGGTGGTGGCGGTGTCATCCATCGCGATCGTTGCGAGGCCCACTTCCACCGTGAAGTTGCCGCCAACGGGGATGGTCCCGTCGGTGACGGTGAGGCCGATCAGGTTGGTTTGTGGAGTCGTTCCGGCATCAAAGGTGAGAAGACCCTGGTCGACATCGTCCTGTGTGAAGGTGTCGGTAACGACCAGCGCAACGGCGTTCAGGAAGAGGGTGCCCTCCCCGGGGAGGGAGTCCACCGTGTAGGTGAGGCCGGTGGCGGGCGTGTCGGCGTCCACGGTCTGGAGCAGGGCGCCCGTGATGGTGCCGCTGGTGTTCTGGATCAGGTTGAGGGGGTTGTTGACCGCGAGGAGGGGATCGTTGCTCAGGAAGAGGGAACCAATCCGCACCCCCTGCAGGCCGAGGTCATCGCCCGGGACGATGCCGCCCGCGCCGAGGGCCTGGGATCCGATCTCCACGGTTTGGCCAGCGAGCAGCGGGACGAGGAAGCCAGACCAGTTCCCGTTCTGATCGATTTGGTCGTTCCGCGAGTAACGGGTCGCTCCGCCCCAAAAAGCGTTCACATTGTCGACTTTCCAACGCTGCCAGGGGATTTGGCGGTTGGTGGTGTCGTCACTGCAGAACCAGGCGGAGAGGAAGAGGTAGTTGCCGTCGGTATTGACGGTCACGACGCTGGTGCCGATGGAATGGGTGAAGTCCGAACCGATGGGCAGGTTCTGATTCCCGAAGGTGTGGGAGGCTCCGGGATTGGCAACGTTGAGGTCTTGGCCGGAGTTGTCGCTGAGGCTGATGTACTGCCCGAAGGAGGGCAGTTGCACGATCGCGAGGCCGGTGCCGGCACTGGTGACAGTGCAATTGATGCCCTGCTCCTTGGCGGTCTCCACGCGGAGAACCTGGCCGGCGGTGGCCTGCACAATCGTTCCGATCGCCAACACGCCATTGTGGCACCCGTCAGCGTTCGGGTGACCCCGCACGTAAGTGGTGGTGGTGGATCCCTGAATGGGGGTGCCGTCAAGGGTCAGGCGTTGGCTGTAACCAGTGCGGGCGGTGCTGCCGAGGTTGGTGCTGAGCAGGGAAGTATTGGCCATCACGAGGTAGCGACCATCCTGGTTGAAGGTGATGTCGCCGGTGTTGGCAGTGAAGCTCATGGCACCCGCGGAGGCCTCGTCGACCTGGTCGTAGAGGACTTCCAGAAAAGTGGCGTTCCCGGCGGCGGCCTGGTCGAGAGTGTTGGAGAGGCGCAAGTAGTCCCATGTGTCCTCCAGTTTCAGGAACTGGATGCTGGTCGCGCCGCCGATGAGGTTTTTCAGGCTGCTGCCGTTCTCATCGGTGCGGATGGCGTGCAGACGCAGGATGTCGCCGGTGGCGGCGGCCTCCACGATGGTGCCGCCCGAGACGACGACCTCGTTGGCGCCACTGGAAGTCCGGATGAAGCCCTGTGCCGTTCCGTAGACCAGATCGACGGGGGCGCCCCCGCCGGCCGGTTCGAGGCTGAGGTGGGTATTGACCTCGGCGCGTTGGTCGCCACCGCCGTGATCAAAGCGGGTGCTGTAGAGCACGAGGTATTTGCCCTGGCTGAGAAGATGGTCCGGCGAAACGGCCGGGAGGTTGACGTTGCCCAGATCGTCAAAGTCGAACTGGACCGTGATTTCATCGCCAGGGTTGGTGGCGAGGTTCGCGGCGTTGAAATTACTGCGAACCACGATGTCGCCGGGCGTTCCGCTGATCTGGGCATTCAGGGAGGACCAGGACAGCGCGAATACCGCTGCCGTTGCTACGGCGCAGCTAAAGAGGCGGATGAGTGGGCTGGGTTTCATGGGTATGGATTTTTTAGGATTCAGCTGGAGAAGGGACTTCCCAAGTGGAGTGACCGCCGGACACCACGCCGCAGAGCATGAGGTCCGGGCCGGAATTCCGGCTGCACTGGTCCATCCTTCTTATTGATCCCTTCCAGCTCATTCGAAAAGGTGATCTCATTCAAGCATTGGATCTCGCCACGGTGAAATTGTTCCCCCGCGCAATGCGCCAACTCTGCTGACTATCAAGCATTCGATGGTGGTTTGCAGGACCAATCAAATGTCCTGTAGCTTGGCAATGTCCTGCCAATCCGAAGAGGACTGACACGAAAACATGGTGCCCGCCTGCCACCCCCTTTCCCCTGGTGGGGAGCGTGGCCCCTTTAGCCAGTCGGACCAAACCTCGCCCAACTCGCGAAGGGCAATGCCATCACCTTGCTTTCGTCGTGTTCGCCGAGATCCTCTGCACGTCAGGCTCGCGCGCGAGGACTTGCGCCCGGGCAATTCCTCCCAGTAAGCGTCACCCAGAAAGTCCCGTCGGGTCACTCCGGATCGGCTGGCACAAAGGGATCGACCGCCCTGCTCCCCCACTCCGCCCCGTCCACGATCCACTTGCGCAGGATGAGCTTCTCCGCCGCAGCGAGGGGCGGACGTTTCTTGGGCATCTCATCCTCCTTCACCACCGCCCAAAACTCACTGCGTTTCGGACTCCCCGGCCTGACCACGTGCTCCAATCCCTCGCCCGTGATGAGATCGAGCTTTCCCTTCTTGTCACTCGGGTTGTGGCACTCCACACAATGCTTCGAGAGAACCGGAGCGACTTCTTCGTCGAAGTATCGCGCTCCGGCAGTCACCGGCTTGGGCGGCACCGGTTCTTCACCTGGGTGACGCACCAGGGCACCCTTCCAAACTTCCAGGCCCGACCAGTTCGAGTGTCCGCCCGCACTGGTGAGCACCAGTTCTCCTCCGGTCGCCTTGGCCACCCAGGGGCCCAGACGTTTCCACGCGCCGGGGTCCCCCCTGGGCACTTTCTCCGCAACTCGCACCCCGCTCACGAAGACATCAAACTCCGTCCGGGTGTTGTCTTCCCGCACGTAGAGAAAGACGGTGAACTCGCCCTCCGGCAGCCCCTTCAGCACCACTCGGTTCTCGCCCTTTGCGTGCCGGACACTGGATCGAATCATGCGCGCAATCGACTCCGCTGCGTTCGGTTTCAGAACCACGCGCTGGTTGTCGATGCGCCCCATGCCCGGAGCTTCCGCCGCCGAGCCGCCCAACCACTGCCGCCCCTCGATCACAAGCGGCGGCCCGTTCAAATTGATCCCCTTCAGGAACACAGCCTTTTCTGCCTGGACCGCGGGCACGGCGAGGAGAAACAGGGCCGTGAGAAGAGGGCTGGAGGCAGGGATTCTCACGTCAAATCAGGTCATCTCAATTTATCGCAATGCGCCCCTTCCAACCATCCCCTTTTCGTTTCCTTGCTTTTCGGTTGCCTGAATGAAGAATCCCCGCCCCACCGTAATTGGAATCCATGCGCATCCTTCTCATCCTCCTTCTGGGCTCCGGGCTCTGGTCTCTCGTCTCTGCCGCGGAGCAGCCCAACATTATTTACATCCTCCTCGATGATGCCGGTTACGGCGACCTCTCCTGCTACGGACAGAAGAAGTTTGAGACTCCCAATGTCGATCGCCTCGCGGTGGAGGGGATGAAGTTCACCAATCACTACTCCGGCTCCACGGTGTGCGCGCCGACCCGCAGTGTCCTGATGTCCGGTCTGCATACCGGCCACACTCCAAGCCGGGGTAACAAGGAGATCAGGCCGGTCGGCCAGCATCCCATCCCGGCCAACACCTTCACCATCGCGGAGGCTCTCAAGAGTGCCGGTTACACCACCGGCGCCTTCGGCAAGTGGGGACTTGGCAGCCCGGGCTCGGAAGGCGATCCCATTCACCAGGGGTTCGATCGCTTCTACGGCTACAACTGCCAACGCAATGCGCACACCTACTATCCGACCTGGCTTTTCGATAATCTGAAAAAGGTCACCCTCGACGGGAAGACCTACTCCCACGACCTCATCATGGCGGAGAGCCTGAAGTGGATCCGGGAGAAGAAGGACGGACCCCTCTTTGCCTTCTTCCCGCTCACCATCCCACACGCTGCCATGCATGTCCCCGAACGTTATGCCAAGCCGTTCCGCAGCAAGTTCGCCGAGTTCGAAAAGAAGGTGGGGAAGTACGGCAACAACAAGCCCTTTGCCACCAATCCGGCCGCCCAGTTCGCGGGCATGATGACCGCACTCGATGAAGGAGTGGGCCAGATTCTTGATCTGTTGAAGGAACTCGGAATCGACGACAACACCATCGTGATGCTCAGCTCCGACAACGGCCCACACAAGGAAGGCGGCCACATGCCGGACTACTTCAATTCAAATGGAGGCCTGCGCGGCTACAAGCGTGATCTCTACGAAGGCGGCATCCGCTGTCCCCTCGTGGTACGCTGGCCCGGGAAGATCAAACCGGGAACCACCAGCGATCACATCTCGGCACACTGGGACATCTTTCCCACCTGCTGTGAACTCGCCGGCGTCAAGGCTCCCGCCATTCTCGATGGCATCAGCTTTGTCCCCACCCTGCTCGGAAAGAAACAGGCAGCACACCAATACCTCTACTGGGAATTCTTCGAAGGCGGCGGCAAGCGCGCGGCGCGGATTGGGAAGTGGAAGGTTGTGCAGAACAAGATCAACCAGAAGGGAAAGGACGCTCCCATCGAAGTCTACGACCTTTCGGCTGACCCGGCCGAAAAAAACGATCTCGCTGCCAGGCAACCCGGAGTGGTTGTCCAGGCGAAGTTCATTTTTGAAGAGGCCCACACCCCCTCGGCAACCTGGAGATTCAAATGGGAAAACTAAAACCGAGCCTCCTGCTCCTCCTTGGGCTGACCTCGCTCGCCGCCGCCGAACCAGTGACGGTCGGCGCCAGCTTGCAGTTCGTCTCGGAAGTGAGCGCCATTCGGCCCGGGGTCCCCTTCACGGTCGCCCTTCACATCCAGCATCAAGAGGGCTTCCACACCTACTGGAAGGCACCCGGCATCGTGGGCGTGCCCACCTCCATCGAGTGGAAACTTCCCAAGGGATTCCAAGCCGGACCGATCCAGTGGCCCGCTCCCAGTCTCGTCGAGATGGCCACTCACCCGGCTCACGGATTTCATCGTGAGGTTCTCCTCCTTGTTGAAATCACTCCTCCGAAAAAAGTCCTGGCGGAGTCGGTGGTCCTCACCGGCGACCTCACCTGGATGGCTTGCTCGAACACCTGCCACCCTGGCTTTGCAGCTCGAAGCATCAGCCTTCCCATTAACCGCACCGCAAAAACAAAAGCGAATGCGAAGTGGGTCCGAAGGATCGACAAGGAACGCCGCAATCTCCCCGCTCCCAGCAATGGTTGGACCGTGACGGTGGAATCGAAACCCGGGGCCTCTCCGATCCAGGTCCGCGTGCGCCCCGCGGCGGGGACCACGGCGGATCCAGGCGAGTGCTACTTCTTCTCCGAAGACGGCCAGATTTCCTCCGAGCCACCCCAGAAGGCCAGGCGCCTCAAGGACGGAAGCTACCTCATCGACGCGGAGCGCTCGGAGTGGGGACCAAAGGGGCGAACCACTCTTCCCGGCGTGGTGGTGGCCTCCGGAAGTTGGCGCGCGGGCGATGCGCTCCCCGCCATCAGGGTCAATCCGGGTTACCCGGAAGAGCGCTGATTTTCCGCTCCGCTGGTCCCGGAGTACACCCGCCAGGACGAACGGAATGCCGCGACGGTCCGGGCCCCTTGCGCCGATGATTGCCCGCGCATTTTCTGCAGGGACTTCGGTGGCCTTCCACCTCCCGAGCGGCGCGCACTCACGACCCTGGCGTCTGCACGCTCCGGGTGAGGAGGCGCAGTGCATGGGGGCTCTCCCGTGACTGGTTCCCTTCTCTTGTCCGGGGGACCTTCAAGTTGGTTCTTGCAGAAAGCAGCCACAGGTTTAGACGTGGTAGAGGCTGCAAACAACTCAGTGACAGTGAATGACAGGAAGACTTGGAAAGCCGTGTCGGCCATGAAGCCGCGACTTGTTCCAAGGTGGGTGGGCCCGGCCATCTTCACTCTCCTCATCGGGGGGAATTCTTTGCTCTTTGGGCAGAACGAATCTTCAGAAAAGCCGGCGGCCCAAAGGGTCAACCCGGTAGTGCCAGACCAGAGTGGTTTTGAAGAAGAGGCCAAGCCCTTTCTCGAAAAATACTGCACCCGATGCCATGGCAATGAGACCCAGAAAAATGATCTGAATCTCGAGACCCTCTCGAACGACATGCGCAACCCGGAAGCGGGTAACACCTGGAACGATGTGTATGCCCAACTTCAGTTCCAGGAAATGCCGCCCAGCAAGAGCAGGAAACAACCCACCGCTCGCGAAAAGGAAAAGTTTCTCAAGTGGTTGGATGGCGAGCTCACTCGCTTCGACCGTGGCTTTGGTTTGGAGGACAAATTGCTGCTGCCGAAGAACGGAAACTATGTCGATCACAAGACCTTGTTTGACGGCAGTGTCAAGGAGCTGCCCTATTCGCCCGCGCGCTTGTGGCGTCAACGACCCGATATTTACAGCGCGCTTTGGGAAGAGGCCTATGGCACCACCCATGACATCCGCCCCATGATTGGTCGCTTTGGGCACCTCATCACGAAGGGGCGCCACAAGGGAAAGCGCTTGGCCTATTATTGGTTCAAACCCACCCGCTATGCCAATCCGTTCGTTCAGCATGTCTACCATGCTTCGGGGTTCACCGATTACTCAGCCATTGTCGCGGACCAGGCGTCGCTGGAGGCCTTGTTGGCCAATGCAGAAGCAATGGCTGAAGCCTTGACCCGGGGCGTGCGATCCACCGTCACCACTTTGGTCCGGAGCAAGAATAGTGGCTATGGTGGCAACCATGGTGGCTTCGTGGGCGGGCTCGAGGAAAAGTCCATCGCCTACATCGGACGCATCCCCGTCATCTTCAAGAAGATCAGAGATGCCGAAAGCGTCATCCGCAGAGTGGATTTCGACGAGGCTCTGGATGCGGCCTTCGCCTTGCTCTTGAATCGCCAGCCCACTGAAGAGGAGTATGACGAACACTACCTGAGTGTGTACCAAAAGAATGAAGGATTGGGCAATGAAATGGCCTTACAGGCGGTCTTGATTTACATCACGCTCTCGCCCGAATTCGTTTACCGGATGGAACTTGGCATGGGCGAGAAGGACGCACATGGCCGTCGGATGCTGTCACCACAGGAATTGGTCTACGCCATTCACCATGCCTTCAACGACACCCAGGTCTATGCGGTCGGTGAACTGGCCACCGTGGATGCCAATACCATCCGGGGAATCACCGATCACGAACCCACCAACACCAACTATGACACCCCGGTGAACCGCTGGGCGCCGCTGCGGGCAAAAGAGAGTCGGGTGGCCGAACAGATGAAGGCCGGCAAGCTTGTGACCAGGGAGGATGTGGAAGTCGTTGTGCGCAAGCTCGTGGGTGAGAAGCAGACAAACTTGAACCCCACGGTGGGCTGGCCGTCGCACTGGGGGACCGATGGCTACAAGCGAGGCACCAATCCGCGCATCCTCAATTTCTTCCGTGAGTTTTTCGGTTATCACACCGGGCATACCGTGTTCAAAGACAATATCGG
>JAYGGC010000226.1:0-6627 GCA_046581525.1 Roseibacillus sp.
GCCTGCGCGACTTCTCGCGAGGTGAGATTGGACACTGCAGACTCATCGATGATCACACTCGGTTCGCGCACCGGCTGGGCAAGTTTCTTCTGGACCTTGTGCTTGGAGGCGTCCTTCGTCGGCGTCTTCCAATTGACAACGCTCAGGGCGAAGGGAATCGCAATGCCGAGAAGAGCGATTACCATGATGGGTGCGAGATACTTGATCGGAATCCGGTTCCCTACCTGACCCGCGCCGAAGTTTTCCTTGCGCACCTCTTCAAACATCTTCATGCCCTTGAGGCGGACCAGCTCCTGCTCGAGGAGTGGCGCCGGCTTGCCCGTCCTCTTCAATTTGCCCTGCTCGTCCGCCCCGTTCCTGGAGAGCTCCTTGAGGCTATTGGGATGTCCATTGCCCGCATTCGACTCAACCGCGGGTTCATCGACCTCCCTACCCTCCTGCTTGTCCAGGCGCTCCTCGAGATGATTGATCGAATTGACAAGGGCCTCCAACGCTTTGGCGAAAACCACTCCCGAGGTTGCATCTGCGGGGGGCTCTGCGGGGGGCTCTGCGGCCGGCTTCCGGGAACGACCAACCAGGAGTGAGGACTTGACCGCAACCGTATCGAGATCGACGTGCTGGAACTCATCCGGGAGAGTCCTGCTCACCGGAATCGCCATCTGCTGGTCACCTTCCCGATAGCGCACCCTCACATCACACCCCGGACACGTCTCTTCAACAGTCGGAGTGAGCTCCTCAAATTCCACTTCCGCACCGCAAGCGGCGCATTTCAGCGAGACGGACATCGATTCCTAAACTTCGAACGAGTTTCCCGAGGGTGCGATCGGTAAGGCGCACATACAACACCGCATTCTCATAGAGGCAAGGAAGAACAATTGCCCCACCGTGAGCCCCGCCAGGGCGATCTTCCCCAGCTCACTAGTAAGGTTTACTTCACAACCCGCGGCGTGGCCCTAACCACTCCCCATTCGGTTCGATGGTCGCCTCCATGACCGCCTCCGGGGTTCTTCCCCTTGGCCCGACCAAGTCGCAGCACGATGGGCTTCCCTGACCCCACGGAGAATCCGGTCCCCAGCGAAACACCCACCGCTCCGCGACACTCCAGAAATACTCGCATGTCGATGATGTAATCGTTGGCACCCACATCGGGTTCGACCTCGAGCCGCAACCCTTCCCGAAGGGTGTGCCCGTCCTCCCCCAGCGCACCTCCCCCGCTTTCCAATCCCACTTCCACTCCGCCCGGAGTGGGGCACACGAAAGCAGCAGCACGACGACCAGGAGCCCTCGTAGCCTGCCGATCGCAGATGTTTTCGGCATTACCACATCCCTACACCCCTCCGCAGCGGGGTACAAGGGCACAGCTCGCGCGCGAATTTCGCGAGGGCACGGCCGGGGTCGGGTCGCCCCTATTCGGGCAGTCCCGCGTGACTCCCATCACACAGAGGCTGACCCCCGGTGTGCTTGCACAGGCACCAGGCCAACCTGGTCTTCTCGGTCACCTCGTACTTCACCGGCGAGAACTCGGTGCCCTTGTGGCTCCCATCACAAAAGGGCTGCGTGGCGGAATTTCCGCAAGCGCACCAAAAATAGGTCCCAGGTTCCACTTCCTGCACACAGGGCTTCCGGTCTGCGATGGTTGGCTCCGCCATGAAGCGGACCCTAGCGGAGAACCGTCTCCCCCACAAGGATGCGCAAACCGCCTACCGAGAAGAGCTGCTGCGGGAAATCACGGCCTCCGGGGGCTCATCGGCGCTGCTGGCCAATACCGGAGTAGACTCTTCGGAGGGGGCATGGGCTCCGACCGGGGCAACCGGGTAGGTATCCATCGGCACCACCCGCAGGTAGGTGGCTGCGAGCCAGGAAAAGATGATCAGCGCCGCTGAGGTTACGAAGAAACGAACAGTCATGGAGAGCAGGATTGTAAGGGAAGAGCGACTATCTTTATCTATTAGTTTTTAGCAGAACGCAACCTTTTTTAGTCCGGCCCTGCTTGGTTTAGACCGATTTGCCACTTGTGGGCCAACATATTTTATCACTCGATGAGAGGAGCTGAACCTCGCTCTCGCCCGCTCGCTCAACGCCTTCCCAAAACAGCCGGCGCTGATGTTGTCCCGTAGCGATCCACCGCGCTGACCGCGATCGCATCCGGTGTTCCGCTCACCGTCACACTGCTTTGGCCTCCATGCACCACCGCCGCCATGACCCAAGTTTGACCGTAGCGCGCCTGCACGGCGTACTTGGCCGCTCCCGCCACCCGCGACCAGCGCACACTGGTCCCGCTTTTACCGCGTTGCGCGCTCGCTGCAGGGGTGGGGGGCCCCTTCTTGCTCAACCAGGGCATGGGCGGGACGAGCGCCGGTTGGGTGTAGATGCTCTTCGCCAACGAGGAACTCACTCCGCCCCGGTTCTGCATCAGGGCCTTCGCACTCCAGTGAACATGGCCCACGTAGTTGCGCCCCGTGGTGCGCGAGAGTTGAATCTGGTTGATGATCTCGCTCGCGGGCCGGCCGGGGTCTTCGCTCGACTTGATCCGGGAAGTCGCGATCCCGGGCCACACTGGACGACGCCCCTGCGCGCGCCACCAACTCAGCAACAACGAATAGCTCTGTGGACCCTCAATACGCCAGTAAAGCTGCGGAGAGAGATAGTCGCACCACCCCGAGCTCAACCACTTGCGCGAGTCGGCGGCGAGGTGTTCGTAGGCGTTGATCCCGGCCGTGGTTCCCCGCGGCACACCCGGCTTCCAGATCCCGAAGGGACTGATCCCGACTCGCACCCACGGCTTGGATCTTTTCACATTCGAGTACATCGACTTCACAAACGAGTTCACATAGGAGCGCCGCTGCGATGGTGACTTGCCGTCCGGGAACGTCGGCGTCGCGCGACCATTCCGGATATCGGGGTAGGGATAGAAATAGTCGTCGATGTGGATGCCATCCACATCGTAGCGCCGCACTACATCCATGATCACATTGATCGCGCGATCCCGCGTGAAGCTGCTCGAGGGGTCCATCCACTTGTGCACTTTGAAATTGCGGATGACGGACGGATGCGTGCGCGAAACGTGGTCGGACGAGACCGCATGATCCTTGTGGGGCACCGCGCGAAACGGGTTGAACCAGGCGTGCACTTCGATGTTGCGGGCGTGCGCCTGCTGGATGCAGTAAGCCAGCGGATCGTATCCCGGACTGCGGCCCATCGTGCCGGTCAACCACGGCGACCAAGGCTCGATGCGCGATTTGTAGACCGCATCGGCCTGCGGGCGCACCTGGAAGATGATGGCGTTCATCTTGAGCGATGCCAGCTTGTCGAGGATCCGTCGCAGCTCCGCCTGTTGCGATCCCGCGCTCAGTCCCTTGCGACTGGGCCAGTCGATGTTGTAAACGCAAGCCACCCACGCTGCCCGGAATTCCCGCGCCACGGTGGGAACCTTTTCGCGACTCGGACCATAACTTTGCCCCGCTGCCAACGCGGAGATCCCCAACCACAGTGCCAGACAACCTCGGACCATCGTTCCTAATACGTTTCAGATTTCCTAACCATTTCCAAGTCCCTATTCCGCCCGGACCGCATCAATCGCCCACCATAACCCCGATCTGCCCTCAGATCCAGTTGGTGGGTCCGAGAGTGCGCCGATTGCAGAAGCTCCGACCGATGTGCCTTTCCGGGGCGATCTATCGCCCGGCCGCTACCAATTGAGCGTGTCCAGGGCCTTGGGCAGGAACTTGCCGTTCTTGCGGATCAGCTTGCCATCAAACCAGATCTCTCCCCCGCCGTAGTCGCTGCGCTGGATGCTGACCATGTCCCAGTGCACCTTCGATTTATTTCCGTTGCTGGCCTCGTCGTAAGCCTGGCCGGGAGTGAAGTGGAACGATCCCGCGATTTTCTCGTCGAAGAGAATATCGCGCATCGGTTCGCGAATCTCGGGATTGAAGCCGAGGGCAAACTCGCCGACGTAGCGCGCACCCTCGTCCGCATCGAGGATCTTGTTGATCTCCTTGTTTTTTCCGTCCGCTTCCGCTTTCACGATCTTGCCCTTCTCAAATTCAAGGACGATCCCATCAAAGGGAATGCCGTTGTAAATCGTGCCGGCGTTATGGGAGATCACGCCGTTGACCGAGTTTCGCACCGGTGCGGTGAAACATTCGCCATCGGGGATGTTGTACTCCCCGCCACACGGAATGGCGGGAATGCCCTTGATCGAAAACTCGAGGTCGGTCCCTGGCCCCACAATCTTCACCTTGTCAGTCCTGGTCATGAGCTTCGCCAGGGCGTTCATGGCGGGCTTCATCGCCTTGTAGTCGAGAAGGCAGACGCGGAAGTAGAAGTCCTCGAACGCTTCGGTGCTCATGCCGGCCTGTTGGGCCATGGCCGGATGGGGCCACCGCAGGACACACCACCGCGTTTTCTCGACACGATGCCGCAGCACCTTGCGGGTGTAGCCCTGCGCCAGGTCGATTTTTGATGCAGGCACATCGCTCCACTCCGCGATGTTATGGCATCCACGCACCGCAATGTAGGCATCCATGTCCCGCATCTCGGCCATGCGGTGTTTGGAAAACAGGCGGTACTGTTCATCGGTGGCACCCATCAGGAGTTCACGCGACACCCGCATGGAATTCACGGTGACCAGGGGCACCGCCCCGCGCCCCCGTGCCTCGCGCACCAGGGCGATTCCCACCTCTTCCGGAACATCGTAGAGGTCGATGAGCACTTTTTCGCCACGCTTCAGCCCGGTCGAGTAGCGCACCAATTGCCGCGCCAACTCATCGATCCGTGGATCGTGCATAAGGGTTTTTGGTGGAGCTGGGGGTTACTGTTGACGCCACTGCCCGTAGGACGGGACCGCAGTCTTGCCCTTCTCATTCTGATTGTCCTCAAGACTGGGATTATTGGAATCCAACCGTCTCCCGAGGTACGAATCATCAAAGGCTCCTCCTCCCGCGCGGCGGTCATCGACCGTTTCGCAAGAGCTCATCGCCAACCCGAAGCCGGCACTCATCAGCAGAAAAATTGCGCGTTTCAAACCGGCGGGACTATGCCCCCGCGAAACGGAGGGGGCAAGAGAAAGGAAACAATTCCGAACTCCCAGGTGGAGAAAAAATCCTTCGCGCAACCCATTCCCCCCCCGGGCCGATTTGCAGATAAATCACACGAGTCGAAGATTCGAAAGAGGACGGTTTCCTGGTTCTGTCTCATTGGCCCTGAAAACCATCTGGAGATTGGCCGGTGAAATCTTCGTCGCACGCCCGAACACTGCCCCCTCCGGGACCCCTGCCTACCCTTGCGCGTCCTCCCTTCCCTCCCTAGCCTCTCTTCGTGATTCGTCTCGGCATTCTCGGCTCCGGCGCTGGTTCCAACATGCAAGCGATCCTCGATGCGATCCAGGCCGGGACCCTTGCTGCGGAGATTGCCATCGTGCTCTCCGATAACCCGGAGGCCCATATCCTCCAGCGCGCCGCCGATGTTGGAATCCCCACCGCCCCGATCGACTGTGGAGGCTTTGTCTCGAAATTCCCCGAAGAGGCCCAGCTCCAGGTTGCGAGCGACCTCCGGAATGCCGGAGTCGAACTCGTCTGCCTCGCGGGGTTCATGCGTCTGCTCCGCGCGCCCCTCCTCGACGCCTTCTCCGGCCGCATCATCAACATTCACCCCTCTCTCCTCCCCAACTACCCCGGTCTCCACGCCTGGACCCAGGCGGTGGAAGACGGCGCCACCGAGAGCGGCTGCACCGTGCACTACGTCGACTCCGGCGTGGACTCCGGCACCATCATTTCCCAGGCCTCGGTGCCCGTTCTTCCCGACGACACCCCCGCAACCCTCCACGCGCGGATCCAGGAACAGGAACACCGCATCTATCCCGAGGCCATCGCAAAGGTCGCCGCCCTGATCCAGACCTGAATGGCGCTAGGCTCAGGCTCGTGACCTAACCCGCCAGCGCTCGATGGTAGGGGTTGGTCATTGATGCACCGCGACCGCCTTATCTCGTCGAATGTCACTGATTCTCCAATCCGTCGACGACGAGTTCTCGAAGGTCGTGTTCAAGATCATCCGATTCCATCTGCTTCTCCAAATACACCTTGACCTCGGGACTCTTGATTTGTCCCTGCGGCGCGATGCCGGCGGCGCGCAGACTCAGAAGATGAGGAATCGCAAAGCTCAGTGAGAGGGGCGATCAGCTCTCTGCTTGGGAAGTTTTCGGCGATCTGCGCGTTCCAGTATTTGATGCTTTGCGTTCCTGTCGTATGAGTAGTCACCAAGAGGGGAACAACGGTTGACGGGGGGTGCTCTACGACCGCCCTCTCTATCAGTTGGTGGACTCCGTAACCACTCCCGTCCCCGAACACCTTCAGAAGAAGGGGAAATGCCTCCTCGGACGGGTATTCCGTCAGGTATCCACGAACCTCGTCCAACAGCTCGCATTCCTCGGTCCAATCGGCATCCGTGGGCATCGGCCGATGCCGATTCAGAGAGACGAGGCACTGCCGTTCATCCATTACAGACCATAGGCTGCTTTGTTCTGCCGATTCAACTCCTTGAGCTGAACATTGATCCGTTCGTCTTCGTCGCTCGACGCCAAGGTTGGCCCCTGGCGGCCCCGCGAAATTTCCACTTCCCAATTTCCAA
>JAYGGC010000009.1:0-27498 GCA_046581525.1 Roseibacillus sp.
CCCCCGCCGGCCCGATCAAATCCACCACCTCCACCCGTGCGCCCCCAATCTGAGTCACCAAGTCCGCCAGGAGCGGATGCAGGACCGCCACCTTCACCCCCGCCGCCGAGACCAGCGGCGCCAGCACGAGGATCAGGAGCACCCGTAAAAGGTTCATGCCTTCAAATTAATGCAACGAACAGGCAATTGCAAGTAATTTGCATTAATAAAGAAGCCCACCGAGGACTCCTTCCTCCTCGGCAGCGCCTTCACTCGCCTCAACCCCGCTGGCAGCTTCCTCATCGGAGTGCGCACTCAGAGCCTTGCGACCAGGTCATTCTCCTCGCGCAACGAGTCTAACAACTCGCCTCTCAACCCTGATCCCTGAAGGCACGGAGCGCCCCCGGCCCGCTGCTCTACGGCCCAACCCTGATCTCCCTTCACCGAGCTTTATCCACCCTCAGGAACGCCAAATTGAGCCTTTCCCCGGGACCACATTCGCGTAGCCTCTGCCCAGCCTTCCGCCACTCTCACCGTGATCCATCCCTCCGCCGTCGTTTCGCCCAAGGCCGAACTTGGAAGCGAGGTCGAAATCGGCCCCTACTGCGTGATCGGGGATGAAGTCCGCATCGGAGATCGCACCAAGCTGCATGCTCACGTGGTGGTGGAGGGACCCGTCATCATCGGTGAGGACAACGAATACTATCCCTTCTCTTCGATTGGGGGCCGCAGCCAGGACCTGAAATATGCGGGCGAGCCGACTCGCGCGGAAATTGGCGACCGCAATACCTTCCGCGAGTTTGTCACGGTCCACCGTGGCACCACCCCGGAGATCCCCACCCTGATCGGCTGCGACAATAACTTTCTCGCCTACGCCCATGTTGCGCACGACTCCGTGGTGGGAAACCACTGCATCCTCTCCAACGCCGCAACCCTGGGGGGGCATGTCACGGTGGAGGACTACGTCATTCTGTCCGGACTGGCCGGCGTCCACCAATTCTGCCGGGTCGGGACCCACGCCATGATCGGTGGTTGCACCAAGATCGTGCAGGACGTCCCCCCCTTCACCATCGCCGATGGTCACCCCGCCCAGCTGCGGGGCCTCAACATCGTGGGATTGCAGCGCCGGGGATTTTCCGAGGACGCCATTCGGGCTCTCAAGACCGCCTATAAGACTCTTTTTTTAAAAAAAGAGTCTAATCTCGCCGCTCAAATCGAAGTTTTGGCCGCTTCGGAAACGGCGAAAAATGAGAACGTCCTTATAATACTGGATTTTTTACAGTCCAGCGAACGAGGGTTTGTAAGGTAACCTTCTTAAGGTCACTGAGTTATAGATTAAATTGGTCTTCTTTTTAAAATATCCTTTCCTATGAGTTGATAATTTGGGAATATTAAGCATCGCCTAGCGCCTCGCCGATCCGATGTCCTCCCTTACCAACCTGCCGCCACCATCCCTGCGTCCTGCCGTGCTGGGTCTTCTTGTGGCCGTGAGCGGAATTTCCGCTCCGGCCCAAGGGCCCCAGGCACCTTTCCCTTCTCTGGAATCCCTGCCCACGCCCACCATGGAGGTCCGCGAGGGGCCCCTGGCCGCCTATTTCGCCGGCCCGGGAGTGGTGGATTTCACTTCCCAGGCGGTCGCGCCCTTCAGCCTTCCCGCTCCGACCTTCCAGCATCACTCGGACGGAACCACGGTGGTGACCATTCGATGGGACACCAACGATGGCGAATCCGTCGCGCGGCACTCGGCCGACCTGGTCCTCACCACCAGTCCGATCCCTGAGCCCACTCCTGTATTTCTTGGCGCGTGCGCCGGGTGCGTGTTCCTGCTCTACCGCAGACGCGCAATGCCCAGCAAGCTCCGGCCCGCACGCGTCAATCTTTCCGCCTCCGTCTCCGCGACAAGGCGAGCATCGCGGCTGGCATCAGCAGAATCACAACGCTCGGCTCGGGCACCGCGGGAACGTCGGGCACCGCGTCAGCATCGACCGGCTTCAGGCCCAGACGCCTATACTGGTCGTCTGTTTCCAGGACAACCGCGCCTGAGTAGGCCGTAACGAGTTGGTACTTGGCGGCCAGCGTGATTTTTTCGGGATCGCTCACCTGCACCCGCCGCATGCGCCGCACCTGCTCCGCCGCCCACCACCGGGCGAGTTGATCCCACACCTTGCGGCCCTGCAACTCGTCGGACACTTCCGCAAGCCGCGACCACACCGCCTGGCGTTGCGGACCACCGGTGAGCAGTTGGTCCATCCACTCTTCCAGTCGACCGCTTTCGCTCGCGTGCCGCGGTCCCATGCGCACGGCGCGGAACTTGAAGAGATCTTCGAGGATCCGATTACCACCCGGATCGAGCGGAACCGAGTAGAGGGTCACCTCCTGTGCACTGCGTTCCAAGAGCTGGCGAAGGCGTTCACTGGAGGGGCCACGCATGGGCTGCGGAGCATGGATCCAGACCACCGCGGACTCTCCCTCCCCCCGTGCCCGTTGAAGTGCTTCGGCGAGAGCGGGAATGTTGTCCCGGCCTCCTGAGAATCGAAGCTCGCGAATATCACGCGCCTCGATCTCCTCCCAATCGTCGGTCGCCAACAAAATGCGAACGTTTCCCTTGGCACTCAGCGATTCCAGCGCCCGGGCGAGAGATCCGCGGTGGCGGTGCAACCCCACCGAGCCATCGAGCACAACCACGCACCGCTTCAGTCCGACCCGCTCCACCGATTTCCAAGTGCGGGCCAGCCGGCGCTCACCCGGTTTTGCAAACTGGTCCTCGCACCACACGCGATCCACCGGCGTGTCATCATCGAGCCGCGCATACCATCGATCTTCACCGAGTTCTTCCGCTTCCAGCGAGACTTGCAATGACTGCCCGGCACCGTCGGGAAGCGAGGCGACATTCTTTCCCCCAAAGGTAAACTCGTCCTCGCTCTGCACCCAGACGGCGTGATCAAGTCCGTGCTCCATCGAAAAATTGCGCTCGAGGATTACCGGCATCGCGAGACGCCCCTCCTTGAGCGGCGCGGTCATGCCGAGACGGATCATCATTTTACCGCCGAGGGCGGGAATCGGGAAGCACTGCACCATGGCACGACCCGGTCCGCAGGCGGTCACCAGGATGGGATCGCGTCGCTGGCGGACCGCCACTTCCTGGTAGGCCGCCTTCACCCGCGCCTTGCTCGCGAAGGCCGCCTCCCGCGGCTCACCGTTCACCCACAAGGTGACCCGCGAGATCACGCCGTCTTCGGGGAGGAGGACCTGGAAGCGCGCCTCGCGGGCCTCGCCGCTGCGGTTGGTGAACTCGGAGGTCCACTCCACGTAGCCGAGGCTCGAGGCGCGATCGAGGTGCGCATCGATGCGGGATTGGCTCATGCTCAATCCGCTGAGACGAACCGCTACCTCGTCCCCGCCGAGGTGGTCGTCGAACTCCACCGAGTCCCAGGCACTACCGCGGGAAATCCACTGGTTACCGGTCACCCAAGTGGGTGGACGCAGCGAATTGAAGGGCTTCCCGGTGACCCGGTAAAAGAGATCGCGTGCCTCGTCGCTATCGTGGCGAACCCCCAGCTGGCCTCCGAACATGGCGATGGGAACCTGCCAGCCCCGCATCATCCATCCCGAGATATCGGTCGCCAGGGTGGTCCCACGATTGCCTTCGTAGCAGGCCCGGAGGAGCGTGGAGCGCACGTGGAAGCTGCGCAGTTGCGCCAGTCCTGCCCGGGCCCGGTCGGAATCTTCACTCATCGCCTTGGCAAGACCCATCCTCGTCACGAGTGGTCCCGCCTCGAGGGCAACGAGGGTCAACAACCCGAAGACGGCACCCCAACGCCAGCCGGATTTCCACTTCAGATCCGCGCCGAACATCCTGCGCACCTTGCGCGAGAGAGCCAGGCTCCAAACCCACGCACAGATCGGCATCAGGGAAAGAAGTCCGAGCCCGAACACGATGAGGGCGAGAAGTGATGCGGGCACGAGCGGGAGAAACAGCAAGGCGTAAAAGCCAGTGACCACGGCCAAGTAGCCGCAGAGAGGCGCCATGAGTTTATGGGCCTTGCCGCTGTCGAGCCGGCGGAGGAGCCAGGCATTGCCTGCGGGCACCGCCGCAATGACAAAGAAGTGAATCCAGGTCGGCATGGGATCAAAGAAGACGCTCTCGCAGAATCCCGCTGCCGCTTCAAAGAGGATCACTCCGAACGGCAACACCACGCCAAAGAACCAGAGCCAAAAGCGAGCGCTGCGTTTGGCAATGGTGGGCGGCTCCCCGATCCGCGGAACAGGTTGCGAGGACTCCGCTCCCTCATTCGCTTCTCCTTCGTCCTCTCCCAGGCGGACCAGAACCAACTCCAGCATTTCCAGATTCACGACCGATTCCGGCTGGCGCTCCACTTCTTCGTACACGTGCAGGCGCCAGTCCTCCACAATCTCCGCTGCTTCTTCGGGATCGAGTTTCTCGCGCAACACCCGGTTGCGCAGATACGACTCGAGGCGGTCCTTTGATGATTCAGTCCAGGTCTTCATGCTTTTCCATTCGCTCCATGATTCAATTTGCCCATTCCCTCCACGAGAGATCCAAAATATGCCCGCATCGCCTTGGCCTGCTTCCGCCCGGCGGGGGTGAGCGAGTAATATTTGCGCGCCGGCCCCTCCGACGACTCCACCAGCCGTGTGTCGACGAACCCCTGCCTCTTCAAGCGAGTCATCAGCGGATAGATGGAACCCTCCGCAACCTGGACACCTGGCACGGCCACAAGGTTTTTGACCAGCTCATAGCCGTAGCGTTCACCCTCGCCCAGGGCCGTCATGATGCACAACTCAAGCACGCCCTTGCGCACCTGCACCCTCCAGTTGTCGAAAAAGTCTTCCATTGCCGCTTCGGACTGCAACCTATGGCACGGTATCTTGTTATGCAAGGTAGAGTGGGCAGAAAGGGAAACATTGACGATTCCGCGCAACTTGGTGCCGAATTTGGTGCGTTGAAACGGGGGAAGCAGGACAAGGTTGAGCGGGGGTCCCTGCCCGGGCCAAGGGCTCATCAGGTGGATGCCTGGCGAGTTCCCGAGGCGTGCGCTCCACGTTTTCAGGTCAACGAATTGTGCCCCGTGCGCACGCCCACTCGTGAGACCTGCCCCTTGAGGCCCGGGGAGTGTTCTTGCAGACGCCCCCCTCCAGAAATTCGCAGACCACCGACCTTGACAAAACTAAGCAAGAGCCGGATGCCCGCTGACCGTGAATTTCCGCCTCGGCGTTCCGTGCGAGAAAATGCGGGCCTTCCAATTTCCAATTAATTCTCAGAGCCGGAATCAGAATCCAATCGCCGTGACCCGATTCCGACAATTGGGAATTGAAACCTGGTGCGGAAGCTTATTTGGAAATTGGAAGGTCGAATATTTGACGGGTAGCATGAGCCACTCGCGCTGGCACTCAACGCCGGACATCCCTCCGACTTTCGACCTTCGCCTTTCGACCTCCGGCCGATCCCCTACCAAGCGATCACCAACGGCGGGACGACGATCTTCACGTCGCCGCCTCCTCCGTTGTTCTCGCTCTCTTCGAGCGCGGTCACGATCTCGTTCTCGAACTCGACCACGAGTTTGCCCAGTTCTTCCCTGGTGGTGTGGGAGTATTGGCGGAAGACGCTGCCGGTCAGGGGATCGCGCACCCAGGTGTAATGATCCTGCTCTTCGTACTGAATGAACTCCCATTTGCCGGTCTTGCCCTTGGCGGTCTGGCGCACCTTGGTCTTGGTCGGGCGGCCGAGAGAAGCGCTGACTTCTTCGATCGACATGCCGATCGCAACCTCGTGATTGGCGATCATGGCGCGCACGATCTTCTGGCGGTCGTAGACCTTCCTGAAGTTGGCGACGAAATCCTTGTCCTTGGAGCCAAGGGCATTGGGCGAAACCCAGCCCGACACGCCGCCGTGAGTGGCCGTGCCGCGGATCTTGTAGGCCTTCTCGGTGATCCCCAGGAGAGTCAACTTGGTGTTCACCTTCAAGACCCCGAGCTTCCGGCCGCCCTTCTTGGTGGCGTAGACCGTGCCGGGCTTGACCACCAGCAGCTCGACTTTCTTGTCGGTGAACTCCTCGACATAGACCACGTCGGGATCATCGTTCAGAAGAGATGACTTTTTACGCGTGTCCGCTCCGGCGGGCGCGACAATGAGGAGCGAGAGAAAAAGGGCCAGCGAGGCCGCGGCGAGGTTCGCTTTCATGGTAGGCTATAAGGTAATGTCAGGACCCTCAAAAGAAAGCCCCTTTTCCTTAAGACGTGCCTGCCACAAAGCCTATTCGGGAATTCTCCCTGGAACTCCTGAATGACTGTGAACAATCGGCGTAAGCTTAACCCCTGCGCCGACGGCGAAGCAGAGCAAGACCGGAGAAGGCCAGGAGGGAGAGGGTCCCGGGCTCGGGTGTGATTGCAAAGGAGAACCAAGTGATCTCACCGGAAAGGTGGGAACCAGTTTCCACTCCATTGGGAAAATTCAGAACGAAGTCGCCTGAATCGCCGCCGCCGGTAGCGCCGAATCCATCGCTAAAGGCGCTATTGTATCCTCCCAGGGCCACGTAGAAGTCGCCCTCGTCCAGTCCGCCGGACAAGTCCAGCTCACTCTGGAAGACACCGCCCGCGTCGTCGTTGCTCAGGATCAGATCGCCCGTCGCGTTGAAGATAGCCAACTCGGTGTCGAAGGCCGTGCCGAACGAATCGATCCTGAAGGCTTGCGAAGCAACGCCCAGAATCCCCAGGTCAATCGAGGGGGGCGCGGGGACCACGCTGCTGAGAAAGTCCAAGTCGAGATCGAAGGAGGTGGTCGCTCCCGCACCATATGCTTCGATGCTCAGATAGTAGGTTCCGGCTGTGATGATGCCATACGACTCCGTCGGGGCTCCGTCGAGAAATACGGCCAGGAGCCCATCGGTGGCGTAGTTCCGCGCGCCGTCCACGTCGGTGCCAAGGCCCGACAGTAGAAATGTGTCCACATCACCGCCTTGACTGTTCAAGGTCGCTTGCAAAATTACGGACTCCGTTACGGAGAACTCATAAACAAGCTCATTACCCCAATTTGCCGCGGGATTTGAAATGCCAAGATAGTAGTCGGCGTTGTTCGCTCCGGTCGCGGTGTCACCCGTGACATTGGCGGAGCCGCCAGCGCTGAAAGATCCGAGGTTGACGCTACTCACCAAAGCAGCGTTAGCCGGAACAATGGCAG
Source organism: Roseibacillus sp. (assembly GCA_046581525.1). Taxonomy (GTDB): domain Bacteria; phylum Verrucomicrobiota; class Verrucomicrobiia; order Verrucomicrobiales; family Akkermansiaceae; genus Roseibacillus_B. The sequence goes on from JAYGGC010000009.1 coordinate 7,178, forward strand.
CGGTGACAAGAGCGAGGACGCGCAGTGATCGTTTCATGACCTGACAACTCAACTTGGGCAGGGGCAGGCGGGCGAGCAAAAATGGTGGAAATGTGTATAAGTGTTGTCTTCTATTTGGAGAACTAAACTATCCAGACTAGGTTCACTTTTAGTCGGCATTTTGCGACCCGCCCCTATAGTCCCGCCGCGATGAACGGACCAATCTCCGAAAAGCTGTTCCAAGCCGCCAAAGAAGTGATTCCGGGCGGAGTCAACTCCCCCGTCCGGGCCTTCCGCAATGTCGATGGCGACCCCTTCTTCGTCCGGCGCGCCAAGGGCTGCCGCATTGAGGATGTGGATGGAAAGAGCTTGATCGACTACGTCGGCAGCTGGGGACCCGCCATTCTGGGCCATGCACCCACTGTCATCACCAACACCGTGCACGAAGTGGCCAAGGACGGCCTCTCCTTTGGCATCCCGAACCTTTTCGAAGTCGAAATCGCCAAGCTCATCGTGGAGTGGGTGCCGTCGGTCGAGAAGGTCCGCATGGTCAACTCCGGAACGGAAGCCACCATGTCGGCCGTACGCCTCGCGCGCGGATTCACAGGGCGCGACAAGATCATCAAGTTCGAGGGGCACTACCACGGGCACGTCGATTCGCTGCTGGTGGCCGCGGGCTCCGGTGCTCTCACCCACGGTGAACCCGACTCTGCGGGCGTCCCGAAGTCGTTTGCAGCGGAAACGATCATCCTTCCCTTCAACCTTCCCGAGCGCGTCGAAGAGGCTTTCGCACACTTCGGTGAAGAGATCGCCGCGGTCATCCTCGAACCCTATGCTGCCAACGCGGGATTTGTTCTTCCGCAACCGGGCTACCTCAAGCTCTTGCGCGATCTCACCGCCAAATCCGGCTCCCTCTTGATCTTCGATGAGGTGATGACCGGCTTTCGTCTCGCCAGGGGCGGCGTGCAGGAACTGACCGGCATCACCCCGGACCTCTGCGCGATGGGCAAGGTGATCGGCGGTGGCCTTCCGGTCGGCGCCTTCGGAGGGCGCGCGGACATCATGGATTACCTCGCCCCGGACGGTCCGGTCTACCAGGCCGGCACCCTTTCCGGAAACCCCCTCGCCATGGCGGCGGGCCTGGCCCAGCTCAAGGAACTCGAAAAGCAAAACGGTTACCGCCGCCTCGAAGAGATCGGCCAACGGTTTGAGGACGGAGTGCGGGGCATCCTGAAGGAGAAGGGCCTGCCCTACCGCCTCAACCGGGTGGGCTCAATGTGGTGCCTCTACTTTGGCGACGCCGAAATCATCAACGTCGACTCCGTCCAGCAAGGCGACTTTGAAGCCTTCAAAAAGTTTTTCTGGGGCTGCCTCGGGAAGGGGATCTACCTCGCTCCCAGCCCCTACGAAACCGGGTTTCTCTCCCTCGCTCACAGCGATGCGGATATTGATGAGACCCTGGAGGTCTTTGGCGAGTGCCTGGCAGGAGTCTGAGGTTGGACCCGCGGCAATCCAGATTGTCGCCCAATGCGGAGAAGCCAAAGCGAGGCCTTCTCGACGGCAACGTGCGAACCGGGCAACACGCGCAAGCTACGCCAAGGCGGCGAGCTTCTCTTTGAGCGAGTCGGCGCTTACGCCCTTGGTCCCGATAATGGTGTCCTTCACTTCCCCACCCTTGAAGAAGACGATGGTCGGGAGGGACTTGATGTCGTAGGTCCGGGCGAGCTCCTGCTGGCTGTCGATATCGACCTTGCCAACCTTGGCCGATCCTTCGGTGTCCTTTGCGACCGCATCGACCAAGGGACCAATCATTTTGCATGGTCCACACCACTCCGCCCAGAAATCGACGAGGACTGGTTGATCCGATTGGAGCACTTCTGCGTCGAAGTTTTCACTGGTAAATTGAAGAGCCATGGCGGGACTATGATTGCAAAAAGGGCGGCGTCAAGCGCCGCCCCTGAGAGTAGAATTGGACTGCGATATTCCGCAGAATCCTACACGCTACCGGTCATGATCGCGATGGCGAGCAGGACGGCCGCAAGGACTGTTGTTACGATGGGAAATGCCATGGGTCTTGATTATTCAAAGAGTGCGTTCCAACCAGCTCCGTTGACGGGCTCCGCTTCGTCCACCCACTTGCCGGCGGTCGAGAGTTGCAAGCCAAGGACTGCCAGCGCAAACAGGAAGGCCACCAGCGAAAGGTATCCGGCGACGGTATCAGTTCCCTCGTCTTCGTCTTCCACCGCGGTCTGAATTTGCGCTGCAGTCGCGGAAAGAGCGGTGGGGGCACCGAGCGCCTGGGTCGCGGAACCGAGTTGCACGGTTGCCTTGGGCAACGCTTGGGTTCCGCCATCGCCCGGAGTGGAAAGCGGTTGGGTCTTGAGGGGAGTGGTCTTCGGCGCGGTTGCGGCCCCCGGAGTTTTCAGTTGCACCGTGGGAGCGGGAGCAGCGACCTTGGGCGCGGGTGCGCTGGGATTGGCTGCTCTCAACGGAATGGTCGGCGCAGGTGCCGGCGGCTGAGGCGCGGAGGGCGCCGGCGCGGCCTTCTGCGAATCATCGGTAGCCTTCAGGGTCACACGCACCGTCTCCTTCTTCAAGGGGACGTCCGAGGTCTTCTTCATCGGCTTCGGTGGCTTGGGAGGTTGCTTGTCGTCTTCACTCATGGCGAATTCAGGTGGATCGTAGTTGGTGTGGTGTGCAGGCAGGAATATCCCTGCCCGTTCGTGAATTTAAGGAAAGCTCGCCGAGGGGTGTCAAACCCGCAAGCCGAAAAATATGGCCGAATCCGCACAGATCGGGAGTTTTCGAAGGAATCTACCCCAGAATTACCCCAATTGAGGCGCCTGAGGGGCGCTCGCAGATTCCCGGGAGACTTGGCTCAAGGGGGGGTCTCAGCTAGGCTTGGCAAGCTGTTCGATACGTGAAATCCCTCAAAAAGCTCTTCGCGTCCCTCTTTTTCGTGGCCCTGATCACGGGGTTCTTCTGGCGAGTGAAGCTCCATTTCGTACCGGCCGGAGCCAGGATTCAACCCTTCCTCTTTGCCTCCACCGAAACACATACCTCCACCTCGCCAAGCGGAGAGAAGTTGCACTATCGCTTCAACGACGCGGGGGCTGCCCACCGTGGCTATCACTACACCTGGTGCTACCGCGACCACTGGCTCACCGGGAAAAAGGTCATCGCCAGCGGCTACTCCCTGCCCGAAGTGCGCAATGGCGAAAAGGAGTTTCCCATCACCTGGCACGAGGCCGGGCACAACTTCAGGATTCGGTTCACGGCCGGGCGCCGCGATTCCACGGTCCTTTGGCACTCTGGCTCGATCGATTAGTTCGCTTTAAGATTCGCACGGGGCACGCTCGCAGGTATCAACCGCGGCGCACCGCCCTTACTCATGTCCCCCCCTTCACCCGATCTCAGCCTCATGCAGTACAAGCGCCGGACCTTCCTCAAGGACTCCGCCATTGCGGCCGGCTTCCTCGGTCTGGGCTATTACCTGCGAGGCAAGATCGCGCTCGGACCTTCCACCCGCGTCATCGCCCCGTACGGACCGCTGATCGAAGACAAGGACAAGCTCCTCGATCTGCCTGCAGACTTTTCCTGCCAGGTCATCTCGCGCATGGGGGAAACGATGGACGATGGACTCAGGGTGCCCGGCAAGTTTGACGACATGGCGGCCTTCGAGGGCGAGAACGGACGCATCGTTCTAATTCGCAACCACGAGCTGGCCTCCGACCAATCCGATCTCGGTCCCTTTTCCAGCAGTCGTTTTCCGGCTGATCTGAAGCGCAGTCTCTCTTACGATCCCGGCGGACAAACCCAATCTCCCATGATTGGAGGGACCACCACCCTGGTCTACAACCCGAAGACCGGAAAAACCGAGAAAGAATTTCTCTCCCTCACCGGCTGCGACCGCAATTGCTCCGGCGGACAGATGCCATGGGGAACGTGGATTACGTGCGAGGAGACTGACGACATGACTTCCGCGCGCGGCCGGAAGCACGGTTACTGCTTCGAGGTGAAAGCCGATCCCAAGCTCGGCTTGCAACCCGCGGTCGCCCTCAAGGCGCTCGGTCGTTTTCGTCACGAAGCGGTCGCCCTCGATCCTGTGGATGGATTCCTCTATCTCACGGAAGACCGCCCCGACGGCTTGCTCTATCGCTTCGAACCCGAACGTAAAGGCGACTTCACCCGCGGCAGGCTCTACGCCCTCGCCCTCGAAGATCACAAGTCCGCCGATCTGCGCAACACCGACCAAAAGGCGAAACGGATCGCGGAAGAGGGCAAGCCCATGGCCATCCGCTGGATCGAAATGAAGGACATCCAGTCACCCCAGGACGATCTGCGCCAGCGCGGCTACAATGCGGGCGCCGCGCGCTTTGCCCGTGCGGAGGGAATCTACTACTCGAAGGGCGTGCTCTACCTCTGCTGCACCGATGGCGGACCAGGCCAACAGGGCCAGATTTTCCGGATCCTGCCGCGTCACTTCGGTGACGCAAAGCCAGCGCTGGAGCTCTTCCTCGAGCCCGACGAAAGCGATCTCGTGACCAACGGCGACAATCTCTGCGCCGCGCCCAACGGTGACCTCATCATCTGCGAAGACCTGATCACCGTGCACAAGGAGAAGAAGAAGTTGCCCCACCTGCGCGGCGTCACCCCGGAGGGTCAGATCTTCAACATCGCCAGGATCGCGGTGAATACTGACGAGTTCTGCGGCTCCTGCTTCTCTCCCGACGGCAAAATCCTCTTCGTGAACCTGCAGACCATGGGGTTGACCTTTGCGATCAAGGGGCCGTGGCGGCATCGCAGAAAGTGATCAGGTTCCATGGATGAGGCGGCCGAGACGGGAGTCCTGGGAGTGTTCCGGGCCCAACTCGGTCCGGCCGTCGAAGAATTCCTTGCCAGCCACAAGATCAAGCGGAGTGCGTTCAGCCTCGCGCACTTCCCGGGACTGATGAGGAAGTTCTAACTCCGCCCGGGGGAGAGTGAGCAGAGCATCCCCACCAGGGAGCAGACCTGAGTTGGAATCCGTCTGTCACTGCCCAGCTCTTGCTGTAGATTGAACCCGTGCCCGACCTCGCCGAAGCGCTAGAAACCCACTTCGGCTTCTCCGAATTTCGCGGCGGGCAACGCGAAGTCATCGAGTGCCTCCTCGCTGATCGCCCTGCACTCGCGGTCTTTCCCACTGGCGGGGGCAAGTCGCTCTGCTACCAGCTGCCCGCCGTTCTGTTGGAAGGAGTCACCCTGGTGGTCTCGCCCCTCATCGCCCTGATGAAGGACCAGGTCGATACCCTGCAGGAGCTCGGGATCGCCGCCGCCCGCCTTGACTCCACTCTCAGCTCGGAAGAGGCCATGGCGATCTACGACCAGCTCTACCACGGCACGCTCAAACTCCTTTATGTCGCGCCTGAACGACTCGCCAACGAGAACGTTCGCGCCCGCCTCGCCAAGACGCGCCTCTCCCTGCTCGCGATCGACGAAGCACACTGCATTTCGGAGTGGGGGCACAACTTTCGCCCCGATTACCTCAAGCTCGCCAAGTTCGCACGCGACCTGGGAATCACCCGCATCCTTGCCCTCACCGCCACCGCCACCCCGAAGGTTGCGGCCGACATTCGCGCCAACTTCAAGATTGCCGGGGAGGACCACACCCAACTCTCCTTCCACCGCCCGAATCTTCGACTCAAGATCACGCCCTGCCTCGATTCCGAGCGCCGCGAACTTCTCTTGGACTGCCTCCGGGGCGATCCGTCTGCTCCCACCATCATCTACGGGACCAGGCAGGAAACCGCCGAATCTCTCGCCGCCTTCCTGAAGCGCAACGACCTCCCGGCCCGCCCCTACCACGCCGGTCTCCGCGACGAAACCCGCTCCGCCTGCCAAGAGGCTTTCATGTCCGGCGAAGCGCCCATCATCACCGCCACCATCGCCTTTGGGATGGGCATCGATAAGTCCGACATCCGGCGCATCATTCACTTCAACCTCCCCAAGTCGCTCGAGAACTACACCCAGGAAATCGGCCGCGCGGGACGCGACGGGGAACCTGCCACTTGTGAACTGCTCGCCTGCCGCGACGACCTTCGCGCGCTGGAGAATTTCATCTTCGGCGACACGCCCTCGCCTGAAGCGGTGCGCCGCGTCCTCGACCAGATCCTCAACCGCGGTGACACCTTCCACCTCTCACACTACGACCTGGCCGGCACGCACGACATCCGCCCCCTCGTCATCAATACCCTCCTCACCTACCTCGAATTGGAAGGCTACATCACCGCCACCGCTCCGTTCTACACCACCTACAGGATCAAGTTGCTCCGGGACCTCGCGCAAGTCCTCCTCGGTTACGACGAACACCGCCAAGAATTTCTTCGCGACCTCTTCGCCACCGGCGAGGAAGCCCGCCTCTGGACCACCATCGATCCCGATGCCGCCGCCGAGCAACTCCACTGCAAGCGCGAACGCATCATCCAGGCCCTCACCCACCTGGAGACCCATGGCGACCTGGTCCTCAAACTCAGCGGGATCCGCCACGCCTACCGCCGGCTCAAGGAACCACAGGACCTCGCCGCCCTCACCGAGCGGATGCAGGAACTCTTCCTCCGCCGCGAACAACAGGACCTCGATCGACTCCAGCAGGTCGTGAGCTACGCGGAAGAGAACGGCTGCCTCAACCAACATCTCCTGGATCACTTCGGCGAGCAAATGGTCGGGGGCTGTGGCCACTGTGCCAACTGCCTCCAGGGAGACTCCGCATCCAAAGTGGATCCTGCATCCTCCCCCGTGGATCCTGCATCCTGCAGCATCCCCGAGTCGCCCTCCCCCGACCTCACCGAGGAACACACCGCTACGATCCACGCCCTCCTCGACGAAAAACACGCTCCTCTCCGCACTCCGCGCCAACTGGCCCGCTTCCTCTGCGGACTCACCAGCCCCGCCACCTCCCGCGCCTGGTATACCCCCGGAGGCTCCAAAAAACGCGCCCGCCTCACCACCCACGACGCCTTCGCCTTGTTGGATAACCATCCCTTCGCGGATGTCCTCGCCTACTGCGAGAGCGTGATCATTCCCTAACGATTGACAGCTGGACTCTGGCCTGCGGCTCCCTAGCCGCTTCACCCGCCGGCTCGCCCTCGCCCATCGCGAGGCCCATCACAATCGAGGCCATGATGGGCACCACCCAGCCAAAGAGCCCCGCAAAGAACCAGAACTGCCGGCCCCCAATCTCGAGGGCAAACTGGTAGCACAGAATTGGCACGAGAAGGGTGAGCGGAAAGAGAACCCACCCGGTGGTCCCCAGTTCCCAATGGGCCTACCAGGGGGAATCACGTAGCGCGCGAATGAAGATCATCCACGCCCCGGCCACAATGGCGCAACACGTCAAGGCCGTGGGAAGCGAGCTGGCTGCATCGCGGCGAGTTATCGGGCGGCATCCCCACCATCAACTCCAGGATTCATCATTGCTCCAAGACCAAATGTTTTACACCAACCCTTCCCATTATCCTGATACTGCCACGCTTCTCTTCCTCAGTCAAAATACTCACCGCGATTTCGTACTCATCGTCACCGTGTGCAGCACGGCAGGTCCCCAAGAGCTGCGGGGGCCAATTCGGTCAGCGACCCGGAAGCGGGGTTGCCGAATTTCGTGTTCATTCGCGCCTATCCGTGGTTCTTCTCCCCGCACATGGGCAAAGCCAAAACCGCCATTTCTCCGACCCGGGCCGAGGACTTTCCCGAGTGGTATCAGCAGGTCATCCGCGCTGCCGACATGGCGGAGAATTCCGAGACACGCGGCTGCATGGTCATCAAGCCGTGGGGCTACGCCCTGTGGGAACACATCCAGTCCCAACTCGACGCCCGCTTCAAGGAGACCGGGCACCAGAATGCCTACTTCCCCCTCCTCATCCCGCTCTCCTACCTCGAGAAGGAAGCGGAGCACGCCGAGGGCTTCGCCACCGAATGCGCGGTCGTCACCCACCACCGCCTGGAGAGCGAAAAGGATCCCGAAACGGGAAAGACGCGCCTGGTGCCAAGCGGCAAACTCAGCGAGCCCTACATCATTCGCCCCACTTCCGAGACCATCATCGGGGCGGCTTTCTCTCGTTGGGTGGAGAGCTATCGCGACCTGCCCTTGCTGATCAACCAGTGGGCCAACGTCATGCGTTGGGAGATGCGTACTCGGCTCTTCCTGCGCACCGCCGAGTTCCTCTGGCAGGAAGGCCACACTGCACACGAGACCCGGGAGGAGGCGATCGCTGAGACCAAGCTCATCCACACTCTCTACGAGGACTTCCTGCGCGACCACCTCGCCATTCCCGTGATCGCCGGCGAGAAGACCGAAGTGGAGCGATTCCCCGGCGCCGAGATGACCTTCACGATCGAAGCGATGGTGCAGGACAAGAAGGCGATCCAAGCCGGCACCTCACACTACCTCGGCCAGAACTTCGCCAAGGCCCAGGACATTTCCTTCACCGGACGCGACGGAACGGAACAGCACGTTCACACCACCTCCTGGGGCGTTTCGACCCGCCTGATCGGCACCCTGATCATGGCACATGCCGACGACGATGGCTTGGTTCTCCCTCCTCGCCTCGCACCTCATCAAATCGTCATCGTGCCGGTCACCCCGAAGGAAGAAACCCGCGGGGCGGTCCTCGAATCGTGCCGCGCGCTCGCGGAAACGCTCCGTCGCGAGCAAAGCTACGCCGGGAGCCCCATCCGGGTGCACGTTGACGAGCGCGACCTTGGCGGAGGGGTCAAGAAGTGGGAGTGGATCAAGAAGGGCGTGCCCATCCGCCTGGAAATCGGTCCCCGCGACCTGGAGGGCCGCAAGGTCTGTCTGCAGCGACGTGACCTGGCGCCCAACGAAAAGGATTTCATCGACCGGGAGAGCTTCATTCGCGAAGCGTCCACCATTCTCGCCGAAATTCAGGAGAGCCTCCTGAACCGCCTGACCGCCTTCCGCGACGAGAACATTGCGGAGTGCGGGAGCCTCGAGGAATTCAAGGCACACTGGTCAGGAGAAAACCCGTGCTGGATGACCACCCCCTGGGCCGGTTCCCGTGAGCAGGAGGAAGAGCTCTCCAAGGAACACAAGATCACGATCCGCTGTCTCCCCAACGGTCAGCAGGAGGGAGAGGAAGCACCCTGCATTCTCACCGGAGAAGCGACCAAGCGCCGCGCCCTTTGGGGCCGGGCCTACTGAGCTGGCTCCGCCGGGCCAGCTGCCGCAGCCACGATCCATGAAAGCGCTCATCTTCCTCCTCGCCCTCTGCCAACTCGCCTCCGCCGCCCCGCCGGTGGCCACCTTTTCCATCGTGGCCTACGATCCGGAAACGAAGGAACTCGGCGTGGCGGTCGCTTCCAAGTTTCCCGCAGTCGGTGGCGTCGTCCCGTGGGCCAGGGCGGGCGTGGGTGCGATTGCAACCCAGTCGGCCGCGAACACCACCTACGGATCCAACGGACTCGCGCTCCTCGCGAAAGGTGCCGAGCCCAGGGAAGTGCTCGAGATCCTCACCCGCAAGGATCCCGGGAAACCAGTGCGCCAGGTTGGGATCATCGACGCCCGGGGCGCGGCCGTGTCGTTCACCGGCAAGCAATGCAGCGCTTGGGCAGGTGGCAAGGTGGGAATGAACTTCGCGGCGCAAGGCAACATCCTCGCAGGACCCGAAGTGATCGAGGCCATGGCCAAGGCATTTGAGGAAACCGAGGGTCTGCTCTCCCACCGCCTCCTCACCGCGCTGGAAGCCGGACAGACGGCCGGCGGCGACAAGCGCGGACGTCAATCCGCGGCCCTCCTCATCGTGCGCAAGGGTTGGGGCTACGCGGGACTCAACGATCGCTTCCGCGACGTGCGCGTCGATGATCACGCAACACCGATCACTGAGTTGAAGCGGGTGCTCGCCGCCCACGCCAAAGTCTTTCCCCATCCCAAGAGCCGCCCCCCCATCCAGGGCGAGTGACCGCGCGGCCTTACGCCGTCACCGCTCCCCTCTCGTCGTTCAGCAAGCCGGACTTGTCGAGATAGTAGTCGTATCCCCCGCTGAACCTGGTCACCTCGCCATTTGCGATGTGCCAGGTGGTCTCTGCCAACTTGCGGATGAAGTGAACATCGTGGGAAATGAACACCAGCGAGCCCCCATACTGCTTGAGGGCCTGGATGAGAGCCTCCACCGAGAGCAGGTCGAGGTGGGTGGTCGGCTCGTCCACGAGAAGGAGGTTGGGCGGATCGACGAGGAACTTCACCAGGTTGAGCCGGCTCTTCTCACCCCCTGAGAGCACCTTCACCTTCTTGTGGACATCGTCTCGCCGGAAGAGAAAGGAGCCGAGCAATCCTCTGCCCTCCTCCTCGCGGAGTCCCGCCCCCGTGGTGCAGATCTCTTCGAGGACCGTCTTGTTCTCGTCCAGCAACTCGGAACGGTGCTGAGAATAGTAGCCGAGCTTGGTGGCATGACCGACCTTGCGCTCGCCCCCGTCGATGGGCACCAAGCCCGCCAGGATCTTGAGCAGGGTCGATTTTCCCGACCCGTTGGGTCCCACCAGGACGGTGCGATCTCCGCGTTCGATTTCAAGATCGAGGCCCTGGTAAACCCGCGTCTTGCCGTAGGACTGGCTCACCTTCTGGAGCTCGATGACCTTCTGGTTGCTGCGCGGCGGATTGGGGAAGTGAAACTTGAAAACCTTCCGGGGCGCCCGCGGCTTCTCGAGGATCTTCATCTTCTCGAGGTGCTTTACCCTGCTCTGCACTTGCGATGCTTTCGAGGACACCGAGCGAAAGCGATCGATGAATTCCTGCACGCGATCGATTTCCTTCTTCTGATTGCGGTGGGCTGCGACCTTCTGCTCATAGCGCTTCTCGCGCTCGACCAGGTAGTTCGAGTAGTCCCCCTGGTAGGTGATGAATTTCTGCTCGTCGATCTCCACCACCGACTCCGCGATGGCGTCCATAAAGTCGCGGTCGTGCGAGATCATGAGGATCGCGCCGGGATAGTTCTGAAGATAACGCTGGAACCAGAGCAAGGACAAGAGGTCGAGATGGTTGGTGGGCTCATCGAGCATGAGGAGGTCGGGCTCAAGGCAGAGAATCTGGGCAAGGTGGGCCCGCATCACCCAGCCCCCGGAGAGTTCCCTGGCCGTCCGATCGAAGTCCTCCTGCCGAAACCCGAGGCCGGCCAGGATCTTCTTGGCCTTGGGCTCGAGTTGGAACCCGTTCATGAGGGTAAACTTGTCCTGGGCCTCCGCGTACTCCTCAGAGTCGAGGGTGCCGGCCGCTTCGTGTTTCCGCATGGTGCGCTGCACCTCCCTAATCTCGGGATTGATCGCAGTGGCAATCTGCAGCGCGGTCTCCTCCCCCGGATCTCCCGCTTCCTGCGAGAGATACCCAACGTGCGCATATTCATCGCGCTCCACCTTGCCGGAGTCAGGAATCTCGTCCCCGAGCACGATGTGGAAGAGGGTCGATTTCCCCGACCCATTGGGCCCCACCAACGCCACGCGCTCACCCCAGTTGAGGGTCAGATCGGCCTCGTCGAAGAGCGTCTGCCCTCCGTAATTCATGGTCAGGTTCCGAATTGTCAGCATGCGCGCGGGGCCATCGCACTGATTTCCCGCAATTGCAATGGTGAAGCTGAAGGGAATGATCCGGGGCCGGGGGGGAAGAACCTACTCAACAAGCGCGCCCCATATGGAGTGTGGATTCTCCCCCCGAAGTTTCCAAAACTCCGGGACGCGCTTGCCAATTCAGAGTAGGTCTAGGGGTCGCCTAGAATTTCGGCGACCTGGTATTGATCGAGCTCCTGGTTGAGGAGCATCTTGAGAACCTTCGCCCGCGTCTCGATCTCAGCGGACGGGAAGTTGAAGTTGCTGGCTGGATCCGCAATCTCGAACCAGGAACCATCGGTGCGCAGGAACTTCGAGAGCTTGGCCCGCTCTCCGCGCTCGCGTGGGGCGATGTGGAAAAACTCGGTATTGGTGTCGCCGCAGTGGCATCCACAGCACGACTGGGACGAGAAGGCGTGCCGGAGGTGGGGGTCCACTCCCTTGCCATTCCAATGAAAACTCGCATCGCCATGAACCGGCGAAACCATGGCGACTACCGGCCCGGTCCCGCGGCTCGTGGTGCCTCGTTCGGGAACACGGAAGACCAGCTGAACCTCCTCACTCACCTGGTCGCGAATGGTCATCGCTTTCGACCGTAGCCGATCCTGCCGCTTCACCCAGTCGGTCAGCCAGCGATTCGCATCCGTGTCGGAATGGAAGAACCTGTCGCGCGGGGTTCCCGGAAGGGGCGCTGCGACCAGTCGGGTCCGCTGCCGCTCGAACTCACGGAACTCGCGCTTCCTGCCAAACGATCCGTCGTTGGTGCGGATGCGCAGCAGCTGCGTGTGTTGGGCTCCGTTGCCCGTCCCAAGCCGCCCCGACAGGGACTTCCCCTGCCGCAGCGCGGAGCGCTCGGCCAAGTCCTTGTCCGAGGGGCCACCAAAGAGATTCAGGTCCGGTGCATTCTTCTCGGTAGGACGGCGATCCGTGAACGCGCGGGTCAATTCCTCGAGGTCGTGCAGGTAGAAACCTTCGAACTCTTCATAGGTTCCCAATCCATGCCATGCGGCGGCCCACTCGAGAAGGTGCTGCTTCCTCTTGAGCACATCCAGCCCGTATTCAAAGATGATGGTGGTGCCGGGCTTCAGGGCCTTGCCCTCTTGATCGGTGGCTGCAAACACGAACCGGGCTTCACCCCCGCCGACGTCGGCAAAGAAACTCCCCGATGAGGCGTAAGGGGAGAAACTTGAAGAGTTCAATTCCTGCCGGGTGGACGAGATGGGAAACGCCAAATCGATGCGATTCACGATCGCGAGCAAACGAAACGGAGCGTTGGAGAGGTCGGGAATCCATCGCTCTCCGGACTCCGGGTCAAAGCCATCAGCCTCTTGCCATGGCCTCACCAGGTGCTCGACCAATCCGGGACGCTCAGGCAAGGCTTCCCGCCCTCGGGATGCCTTCTGGCCCATCGACCAATGGTGGAGCCATTCCGCAACCACGCGCGCTCCATTTTCCTCGCCATAAGCTTCCTCCAGGAGGTGGCCGAAGGACCATGCTCCGGGATACTCGGCTTGCGGGGAGTCCACCACCTCGGTGGCGGTGATAAGCAATTCCTTCTCGACCTCGATCTCGTGATGCTGCAGTGAGTGCCGCTCGGTTTCGGCGGAGGCAGTGCACAACAGTACCGCCAAGGCACCCGGGGGTGCCCAATTCATTGCATAGGTCTTCATTGGGATCGTGGGCGGTGAACCCACATTTGACACTCTGGTCGAGGCTTCATCATCGCGCAAGCTCGAACGTGTAGGAAGCTCGCTAAGATCCGCAGCAGCAGCAGGTTCCCGGTTCAAAATAAAATTTGGCAAGCGCGCCCCGCTCCGATCGTGGCTCCCCTCCCCCCGAGGGTGCCCACGATGGGGACGCGCTTGCCAATTCAGGTCTTCACCAATCCAAGAAAGTTACCTCAGTTCAGTCGGCCGCCTCCTGCCGGCTCTCCTTCAAGGCCTTGATCTTGCGGCTCCGTAAATCGGGCTTGAGCGCTGCTTCGAAGAGCTCCTTGCGCAATTCCATCTCCGCTGAGAGAAAGCTCCGCCTGGTCTTGGGATCGACCGCCCGCCAACGCGTGCCATCGGTCCGGAGGAACTTCGAGAGCTTGGTTTCCTCTCCCCGTATCCGGGGCCCGATATGGAAGAACTCCGTGTTGGTATCACCACAGTGGCACCCGCAGCACGTTTGGGTCGAGAACGCGCGACGCAGGCCCTGACGCCGCGTCCCCCAGCCATCCCAATGATACGCCGCACTGTTCCCGGGAACCGGCGCGATGTGGGCAACCACCGGCTCCATCTTCCCGCGAACACGCACCGAGGAGGGCAGGACGAAGCTGTTAGGGATCTCGTTCTGTGGATCATCTCGCGCGGTGGTGGCCGTGACCTTCTCGGTCCCCTGGACTCGAAGCCAGCGCGCCATCCAGCGGTTCTCCATCGTCCCCTTGCGGAAGAAAATCTCACGAGGAGTCCCCGCCAACGGCGCGGCGTCGAATCCCCTCGCGGTCCATCGGAATTCACGAAACTCACGCACCTTGCCAAACGCTCCGTCGTTGGTCCGGATCCTCATGAGCTGGATCGGCATGTTCGTGGTCATACTGGTCAGCCGATCGATCAGGGAGAGCTTGCGCAATTGCTCCGGCTTGAAGACCGGCCGATCCGGGTTCTTGGTATCGTTCACCTCCCGCCGATCCGTAAAGGCGCGGGTCACCTTGGCAAGGGAAGCGCGGTAGGTGGCATCGTGGGATTCATGCAATCCCAACTCGTGCCAAGCCATGGCCCAGTCAAGGAAGCGGTCCTGTTCCCTCGCGATATCGAGGCCGTACTCGAGGATGAGAGTGACCCCGGGGCTCAGGGGATTGCCCTCCTGGTCGGTTGCCGCGAAGACGAGCCGACCCTCTCCGCCGGCGCTGTCGAAGCCGCCCGGAGAGCCATAGTAGGCAGGTCCCGCCGGCAGCGGGATGGACTTCGGATCATTGAACGATGCGAGGGGCACCGAGAGATCCATGCGATTGGCGATGGCGAGGAGTTGGAAGGGCGCGTTTGCAAGGTTGGGCAACCACCCGTCCTCTCCCTCCTTCTCTCCGGGTTGATAGCCATCTGCCTTCTGCCAAGGCTCGATGAGGAGCTTGCGAAGGCCTTCTCTCCCCTCGATCGACACCCCGCTGTTGCCGGGCAGCTTCCCCTCCGCCCAACTCTCAAGCCACTGCGCCACCATGGCCGGCGCCTTCTCGGCACCGTAGGCTTCATCCATCAAGTGGCCGAAGGACCACGGCCCCGGGTAGGTCGCAAGCGGTGAATCGACCACTTCGACGGCTGTGATGAGGAGTTCCTTGTCGATCACGACGTCATGATCCTGTAACGATCGCCGGCTGGTTGCGGCGGAGGCAGTGAACAATGTCACCCCCAGGGCGCCCGCGAGGGCCCCGAATCTCACGAATGAGCTCATTGTTGATGTAGGTGTGTGGTTTCCGGCAACCCCCAGTCACCGGATGGCGCACAACTTGCGAAGTGCGACCTTGGTGAGGCGGAGCCGGCAGCTGATGTATTCACCTGCAGGTCACATTTTTTTTGCACCCTCACTCTTGCTGGCTTCTTCGAGGTTCCTGACTCACCCCGCCCAGAGCCATGAAGCACAAGAGCGCCCTCTTCATCTTCCCTTCCTCCGAGCTGCTGGCGTGCTCACTTGTCCGCGCCGAGACCCCCTTCACCCCGGACAACAAGATTGCCTACGGGGCCAACCTTGGATGGATCAACCTCGCCGGCCACGCGACCGATGGAGTGGTGGTGGGCGAGTTCTTTCTCTCCGGCAAGGCCTACAGAGCCAACGTGGGCTGGATTGACTTTGGCGACGGCTCGCCAAGAGACGGGACGGTAGCTCCGCGATCTGCCGTCTCAGCCTCGCATACCATTCCCCCTCAGGGCTCAATCACTCGCACGAACAGTCTCTCATCAGCCGCGGTGTCCACCGTGATGGTAGCGGGCGAACCCACGCCCGTCGCGGCATCGCTCCGATTCTGACCATCGGTGGACCTCTCCACCGTGTTCGTTCCGTCGCCGCCCGACCACGACACCCGCAAGGAGGTGGGACCGGTCAAGCTGACATCGGTCAGGGTGAGCTCCGGCCCGGGATCGACAGCTTCCACAATTTGGATCGCGAAGATTCCCGTGTTCATCGGGTTGGCAAAAGGCAACACGTTCTCGATCCCAATCGATGTGAATGTCACGTCCTCGAGGATCACGACGTTGGCCGCTTGATAGGGCTGGATCGAGGCGTCATCCGCACTCACCACGAAGTCCGACAAATGGGAATTGCCGAGGTTGGCATTCGCACGGAATCCGAAGCGGCCGGCTTCCAGGAAGGTGGCATCGCCATTGGAGTCCAGGAGCGCTCCATTGCTGTCGGTCAGGTGGGTCGCGTTGGGGGAGTCGATATCAAACTCGGTTCCAATTTGTGCCCCATTCCGCATTGGGATCGTGTTGTTCCAGTTCTGCTGTTGGTGAGTTGGGGCTCTCCGCACGCCGCCACAAACGCGGTGTATGCACTTGGACATTCTCACAAACCAAGGCCACCTGTAGACAAGACAATTCTCAGCAGAATCGGCACCTCCCGACCGCCCACAGCGCGCGATTCTGGCTGAATCCCGCGACTCTTACGGGCTATTGAATCATCTGCGCGGAACTACCGCCGCGACCTCGAGTCGATTCGACTACTTTTTCGTGACCTCGCGCACGCGCAGCTTCCTGAAGTCGATCGACATCACCTTCCCTCCGTGCAGTTGCAGCCCGATCGGCCCCTCCTTCTTGGCGTTCTCAGACTTGTAGGTCATGACATGCACCCCATTCAGCCAGCAGTCATACTTGGTGCCCACCGCCAGGATCTTCAGGGTGTTCCAGTCGTCGATCTTGAGCAGCTTCTTCACGCCCTTGACCCCTTTCTCCTCCTCCGCCTCCACGGGATAGCCCTTGCCCGAGATGTAGGGAGAACCTGTCATGTCGCGCTTGAGGGAGCCCGAAATCCCGATCTGGATTTGCTGTCCACCATCGCGGATGAACACCCCCGAGTCCCCTTTTCCATCGAAGCGAAACTCACACTCGATCTCGAAATCGGTGTAGGACTTTTCCGTCCAGAGATTCGAGCCCTTCTTCTTGGGGCCACTCTTGGCCACGATCGCCCCGTCCGCTACCGTCCACCAGATATTGTCCTTGGGCACCTTCCAGCCAGTGAGGTCTTTGCCATTGAAGATGCTTTTGCCCTCGTGGTGATCCCCAAAAGCCAGGGCCGGAACAGCGAGCAGGGTGAGTAGTGCGAGTTTCATCCCACCTCCTACCCGAAAAAGTCCAGTGGTCTTTCGGGGTGGCGACCACAAAGCTTAGATTCCCAGACTGCACTTCCGGGGTTCAGTGTTCAGTATCCAGACCGACCACACTCGACAGCTCCACGAATCTTCCACTTCCCAATTTCCAAATAGGCTTCAGCACCAAGTCCCAATTCCCATATCGGAGCTACCCACCCGCGAATTGGTCCTGAATTCTGGCTGTGCGATTTATCTGGAAATTGGCCCGTCGAATTTTCGCCGGAAACCAAGCGACTCCCGCACTGACCCTCCAACGCCGAGAACCACTCCGCCCTCCGACCCTTCGGTCTACTTCATCCTCTGGAGAAAGAGATCGATCCCCTCGGTCAACGCGATCCAACTCGCTTCAATAATACTGTCCGAGACACCCACCGTCCCCCACGTCCGCTCGTCGTCCTTGTGCACGATCTGCACCCGGGTCTTGGAAGCGGTGGCGGCGTGACCGTCCACGATTCGCACCTTGTAGTCGATGAGGGACACCTCTTCGATCTCAGGATAGCAGGGCATGAGCGCTCTCCGCAGTGCCTTGTCGAGTGCGTTCACCACCCCGTGGCCTTCTGCCGCGGTGTACTGAGACACTCCGCCCACTTCCATCTTTACCGTCGCTTCGCACACTGGGTTGTGTCCGTCGCGGTACTGTCGGAAGCTGCAATGGTATTCCCGAAGGATCCAGCGCTTCTCGTACTGCCCGGTCTCCCGGCGAATCAGAAGTTCCAGCGACCCTCCGGCCGCTTCGTAGGAATACCCTTCCTTCTCGAACTCCTTCACCTTGGCGAGCACCGCTTTCGCCTCGGCGCTCCCCTTCTCGAGCGGGAGACCGATCTCCTCCGCCTTCATCAGGATATTCGACTGCCCGGAGAGCTCACTCACCAGGATGAACTGGGTATTTCCCACTTCCTCGGGGCGGATGTGCTCGTAGCTGTGCGCCACTTTCTGCACTGCGTTCACATGCATCCCTCCCTTGTGGGAGAAGGCCGTGCGTCCCACGTAGGGCGCCCGGTTGTAGTGCAGGTTGTTGGAAACCTCGTCCACGTAATACGAGAGTTCCTTCAGCTTGCTAAGATCCTCCACCACCTTGATCCCGCGCTTGAGTTGCAGAATGGGAATGAGGGACGTCATGTTGCAATTCCCGGTGCGCTCGCCGTAGCCGTTGATCGTTCCCTGCACTTGCACCGCACCGGCGTCGACCGCCATGACCGCGTTGGCCACTCCCACCGCGGAATCATCATGGGTGTGAATGCCGAAGGGAACATCCGGGATCCGTTCCTTCACCGCTGTGCAGATCGCCACGATCTCGTCCGGCATCGTTCCGCCGTTCGTGTCGCAAAGCACCAGGCACTCGGCCCCTCCTTCTGCGGCCGCTTCGAGAGTGAGCAAGGCGTGCTCGGAATCATCCTTGTAGCCGTCAAAGAAGTGCTCCGCATCGTAGATGACCTCGCGCCCGGCTTCCTTGAGATAGCGCACCGTGTCGCGGATCATCTCGGTGTTCTTCTCCGGCGTGGTCTTGATCACCTCGGTCACGTGCAGCTTCCAGCTCTTCCCGAAAATCGTGATCACGGGCGTCTGCGCATCAATGAGAAGTTTCACCTGGGGATCCTCTTCCACCGTCAAGTCGTGACGCCGCGTCGATCCAAATGCCGCGATCTTAGCGTGCTTCCACTCCTCCTTCGCGGCCACCTTGAAGAACTCCACATCCTTGGGATTCGAGCCCGGCCAGCCGCCTTCAATATAGTCCACCCCAAACTCGTCGAGGCGGTGCGCAATTCGCAGCTTGTCCAGGCCGGATAACTGAAATCCTTCGCCCTGCGTGCCGTCACGCAGGGTCGTGTCATAGATCGTCACCTGTTTTGCTGCTTTACTCATCGACTGGGCTCGCCCTGCGAGGGCGCGCACCCTGCCCCCAACCCCCGGCAAACTCAATCCCAAAGGGACGTGGTTCTCGGTTGTCAGATCCCAAACCCCGGGTCTTTCCTCTGGATTCCGGGCCCCGGGTTCTGGGCTCCCCCCTTCGACGTTCAGACTTTCGACCTTCAGACCCACTTCCCCTTCCTTGTCAGTCCTCAAGCTCCCAGACCAAGCGCCACGCCATCCCTCCGGACTCAGGGTCCCAACCTTCGACCTTCAGACCTTCGACCCGCCCCGCATTCCTTGTCACTCTGCCCCTCCTCCTGTAACCTCCCTCCCCTGCCCCGGTAGTTCAACGGATAGAACAAGGGTTTCCTAAACCTTAGATGGAGGTTCGATTCCTCTCCGGGGTATTTCTTGCAACCTATTTATTTTAAGCAAGTTGCAAACTCGCCAGACGTCTTCTCGCCGCGTCGAAATGTCCTAACATTCCAACTGGCCCAAAAAGGGTGCCCCGATCAAAGCGGGCAAAACAAATTCAATTATCCGTCAGGCAGAACGCGAGATCAGAGACACCTTTTTACCTTTTCCGGAGTTTAAAGCCAAGCATCCATGAATCGTGCCATGAAAACACACCACTCCCTCCAAACTTTTCGCCGAAATATTTTCGTTCCTATCTTGCTTTGCGCCCTCGTGCTGGTCACTGCGCTTGCTCGGGCAGCCACGTTGCACGTGCCGAAAGAACACAAGACCATCCAGTCCGCAATTGATGCGGCGAAGGATGGGGACACAGTGTTTGTTGCGCTGGGCACTTACAAGGAGCGGGTGCGCTTAAAAAAGGGCATCACACTAAAAAGCGTCGGTAATGACACCAAAGGCAAACTGGGCCTGCGTCGTGCCGAGGCGACAATCATCGACAGCAACGTTGCGGGAGCCAAGGGGCCGGGTGTGTCGATGGCTGAGAACTCGACGCTTGATGGCTTCACCGTGACGGGTGTTGGCCAATACGACGATGCGCTCTGGAAAAAGCACCATGCCACGCTGGGGGAGGAACAGCCGCACGAGCACATCGGCGCGCCCGGCACGGCGGGCATTGCGGTGTTGGGCATCACTCGCTGCACGGTGGCGCATAACATTGTGCATCACATCGGATACACGGGCATCGCTATCACGGGCGAGAAAGGCAGGCGCGTGTCGCCGCATATTTACCGTAATGTTACTTACCGGAACATGGGCGGCGGCATCGGCTCGATGAAAAACTCGACGGCCATTATCGAGAAGAATATTTGCTTTGAGAACTACTACGCCGGTATCGGGCACAACGACGCGAGCCCGCTGGTCATCAACAATGTTTGCCATGGAAATGTCCGCGCCGGCATCGGCATCAGCGGACATTCCCAACCCATCGTGCGCGGCAACAAGTGCTACCAAAACCGACGCGCCGGCATCGGCATCCGGACGGGGATGGAGACACAGCCGATTGTCGAGGACAACGACTGTTACGAAAACGAAATGGCGGGTATCGGCAATCGTGACAACGCCCCGCCGATCATCCGCGGCAACCGTTGCT
>JAYGGC010000032.1:0-7128 GCA_046581525.1 Roseibacillus sp.
GGCGCGGTCAGGATCGTAATGGCCACCTTCCCCATGTAGCGGACCACGATGACTCCCTCTCCCCTCTTCATTCCCACCGTGAACTGCCCAGCCTCGTCCACCTCGACAAAGCTGTCATCGGAAGATGTGAAATCCGCAAGCTCCGTGATCTCGCGCACGCTTCCGTCCGTATAGTAGGCGAGGACCCCCAGTTCCCCCTTCTCTTCAGGATTCACTGTTCGGCGGGACTTCCCCACCGAGATGCGATCCAAGCCAGGTTCGTCGGGATGACGATAGACCATCCCCTCCTCGATCCACCGTTTCAGTGTTTGATATGCCCTGGAGTCGGAGGTGAGCCGTTCGCCTCCTTCATGAGGAAGTTGGAGGGTCGGTTTGAGGAGGAGGAGGCTGCGCTCGGGCACCCCCTGGGAGACTCGCCGTCCGCGCCCTTCCTTCACGATCGCGGCGTAGTCGGCCTGCGGGTCGTAGGAGAAGATCGAGAGCTTGAATCCGTTTTGTCCCTCGGGATTCGCGTGACACCCGGAGCTGCTGCACCCGGACTTGGCGAGAATGGGCAGGACGTCGCTGACAAAGCTGAGCGGGCGGTCTTCGGCACCATCCACCTGAGGTTGAGCGGTAGCTCCCTCCATCAGCAGAACGATGATTGCTGGCAGGATTCGATTTAGCGGGAGCTCCAGATTCACGAGGGAGTGAGATCCAAGACGCCATCCTAGACCCCACCCCGGGCGAGGCAAGAACGGAAGGCATGCACGGGGCCGGTTCCCCCACTCTTGTCGAGGCTGAGGGTGTGATCGCATTCGCTGCCGTCCCGCTCGAGCACTTTACACAATTCCCGCGTCAAGGTTGGACGGTCGCACCCTGGTGCCCGAGGTGATCTCTTTGGAGCACTCTCTGCGCTTGAAATCCACCCCCGCTCTGCGCTTACTCTCCACCGCGCACCGCTTCCGGTCCAACGTCTCTTTCCGTGCCCAAGCTCTCTCCCAATCCCCCTCCGTGGCTGCGCACGGTCGTGATCGCACTCCTCATGGGATTCGGTGCGGTTCTCATTCTCTTCCCAGCCTGGCTCCCGGAAAAACCCAGCTTGCCGATGGAAGACAGCGCGGTGGAGATCCTGCAATCGGCGCTCCTTGGATTCTCTGCCGCTCTCCTCTTCGCGACCGCGCCCCATGCGGGCCCCTATCGCGCCATTTATCGCTCCCTCGGCTTCATCACCATCGCGGCCCTCCTCGGCGAGACCGGGGAAGCGATCGACAACCTCATCGATCCCCTCCGTCACGAATATTTCATCGTCGCGCTCTTCATCTGGACCGGCCTCACCCTCCTCCGGCGCAGGAAGGAAACGCTTCACTTCATCGGGTTTGCCTCCCGCCATCCGGCCTCCGGGTTCGTCCTCGCCGCCATCATCCTGGTCTATGCCTTCAGTCGCGTCTTCGGATCCGAGGCCTTCTGGAGCGCCACCCTGGACGGCCAGCACCACCCTGACACCCCGCGGGTCTGCCGCGCCTATCTCGAACTGCTCGCCTGCTACTTTGTCCTGCTGGGGGCGATCGGCTATTGCCTTCCCCTCACCCGTCGCCGCTACCGGATGACCACCGAGCTATGAAACGCAAGAAGACCGGGCTCCTCAAGAAGCTGCAGTGGCGGGCGGAGTGCCTGGCCTTCCTCACCGTCGAGCGGTTCCTGAGCTTCATTGCCATTGATACACTCTGGAAGGCGGGCGCAGGACTCTCCGGCTTGGCCCGCCTCTTCGCCTCCCGTTGGCCCACCGTGCGCAACAACCTGCGCACCGTTCTCGGTCCCGACGCCACCGAGGAGGAACTCGCAATTCTCACCCGCGACGTTTTTCGCCACACCGCCGCCAACCTCCTCACCACGTTGAAGGGCTCGCACATGTCGCTCGAGGAGATTCGCGGAGTCCTCACCATCGAGAACGAGGAGGCCGCCTGGCGCGTCTACGCTCAAAAAAAGGGCACCATCATCATCATCCCGCACATGGGCAACTGGGAACTCCTGGCCCAGGCCATGCCCGCCTACCAGCCCGAGATCAAGATGGCGAGCATCTTCCGACCGCTCAACAACATCTACCTTGACAGAGTCCTTCGCGAGCGCCGCGAACGAAATGGCATGAAGATGTTTGCCAAGCTCACCTCTCTTCACGGTCCGGTCAAATTCCTCAAACACACCCAGGCCTTGGTCCTCCTGGTCGACCAGCGGGCCGGCCGTTTCGGCACCCTCACGCCCTTTTTCGGCCGCCTCATGTCCATGTCGCCTCTCCCGGAGCTCTTCAGCAGGCTCTCCGGCGCTCCGGTCCTCGGCATCTCCATGCGCACCAACGCACCCGGCCGGTGGACGCTTCGCTTTCACGAACCCAAGCTGGCCGAGGGGGAAAAGTTCACCACTGTCCACATGGCCGAATTGTTGGAGAATATCATTCGAGAGTCCGTGGTCGATGAGTTCTGGATGCAGAACCTGTGGCGCATCAACAAGCGGCGTCCGCTGGAAATCCGAGGCAGGACCGGACCCGTGCGCTTTGAACGGGATCGCGACAAACCACTCTATCCCTTCTTGGTCCTCGTGCGCGTTCCCGACCATGCCGACCGCTTCGCGGAAACCGTCCCCGCCCTGAGCGCCCTTGCGGCCTCGCGCCCGGACATGGAGATCCACCTCTTGGCCCGTGAAAGCCTGCGCGCGCCCGCCGCAGCGGCAGGGTTTTCTCATTCCTTTCACGCCATCGAGGACGATGAGTTGCCCGCTGCCCTCCATGGTCGACTCCAGGTCGCCATCGTCCTCACCGAAGAAGAACTTGCTGCCCGCGAGCTGGCCCGTCTCTTCGCCGGCCCCACCTACTCCCTCCCGGGAGTGGAGCAGTCTAACAAACACTGGAATCTCGTCGCCGCCGACCCCGCTTTCCCTACCACCGAACGCTGGCTCGAGGTTCTCCGCATCCTCGGCATGCACGACCCGCCGCTCCAGTGGGAGTACCTTTAGCCGTCACCAGGAATTTGAGATCTGAACTCTGAATTCAACCAACTCCCCGAGCCGCCGGGGATCCTCCACGAAGCCATCCGTTGCGCACGTGGGATCCTCCACCGATTCTACCCCACCCCTGCGTGAAGGTTCTCCAAATACTTCCTGATCTCAATTCCGGTGGCGTCGAGCGCGGGACCCTGGAAGTGGCTGCCTTCCTCGCCTCCCGGGGACACCAATCCCTTGTGGTCTCCAACGGCGGCCTGCTCGTGAAGCGCCTGCAGGAGGAAGGCTCCAAACACATCACCCTGCCCGTTCACAAGAAGTCCCTCTTCTCGCTTCTGCAAGTTGCTCCCCTCCGCAAGCTCTTTCATGACGAGGCCCCCGACATCATTCATGTCCGCTCCCGCCTCCCCGCCTGGCTCACCTGGCTGGCTTGGAAGAAGATGGATCCCCAGACGCGTCCCCGACTGGTGACGACCACCCACGGCCTCCATTCGGTCAACAGATACTCTCGCATCATGACCTGCGGCGAGCGCCTCATCGGCGTGTCCGAATGCGTGCGGCGATACCTCCTGGAAAATTACCCTCAAACCAATCCGGAGCTCATCCGCATCATCCCGCGCGGAGTTGATCCGGCTCACTTTGCCCACGGCTACCAGCCCCCCCCGGAGTGGCTGGCAACTTGGAATGCCGAGCACCCGCAGTTCGCGAACAAATTCCTCATCACTCTTCCCGGGCGCATCACCGCGATCAAAGGACAAGATCATCTCATCAGGATCGTCGCGCGCCTTCGGAAGGCAGGCATCCCGGCCCACGGCTTGATCCTTGGCGACACCCATCCCAAGCGTCGTAAATTCGGGAACACCCTGCGCGAAATGATCGTGCGGGAGGGAGTAGCGGAACACCTCACCATCATCAGTCATCGCAATGACATGCGCGAGATCCTCGCAGTGTCCGAGGTGGTCCTTTCCCTCACCCACGTTCCGGAATCCTTTGGCCGCGTGACCCTGGAAGCCCTCAGCATGGGTCGCCCCGTAGCCGCCTATGCTCATGGAGGCGTCAAAGAACAGATGCAGAAATTCTTTCCCGAGGGGGCGATCGCTCCCGATGATCTCGACGCCTGCGCGACACTTCTCGCGTCCTGGTATCGCGAGGGCCCACCCACTCTCCAGCCCCCGAGGGACCACCCCTACACTCTCCAAGCCATGCTCGAGAGCACTCTCGCCGTCTACGAGGAACTGCTCAGCTCGCGGTAGACCTCGAGAAATTGCGGCACCACAGCCTCGACACTATAGTATTCGCGAAACTCCACGAGCGCCTTCCGCGCTCGCTCCTGGCGCCCTTCCGGTGATCGCACCGCGGATTCGATCGCCTCCGCCAAGGAAGCAACCTGGCCCACCTCCGCGAGAAAACTGGTCTCCGCACTGAGCACTTCACTCGGCCCTTGCGTCCGGGTGGACACAATGGGCACGCCCCGCGCCATCGCCTCCAAAATGACAATCCCGAATGGTTCGTCGAGCGAGGGCA
Source organism: Roseibacillus sp. (assembly GCA_046581525.1). GTDB lineage: Bacteria > Verrucomicrobiota > Verrucomicrobiia > Verrucomicrobiales > Akkermansiaceae > Roseibacillus_B. The sequence continues at coordinate 4,498 of JAYGGC010000032.1, forward strand.
ATACGAACAGATCCGCCGCATCAAGAGCCTTCGGCACATCGTCGATCCATGCTCCGACCTCGACTCCCTCTCCCAGTGCGAGCTCCTTCCGGAGCGCCTCCAGCGCAGCACGGCACGTTCCCTCCCCCCCGATCCGCAGCTCCACCGGAAGGCCGGTCGTGCGGACCCTGGCCACCGCGCGGAGCAAGACATCGAAGCCTTTCTTCTCCACCAGGCGGCCATAGGAAAGCAGGCGACAGGGGCGTTCAGATTCCGGCCTCCGCACCTCTCTCACCGCCGCCATGCGCGTGAAATTGGGGATCACTTGAACGCGCTCCCGGGGCCACCCCGACTCCACCGCATAGCGCTCTTCGTCCTGCGTCGTCGCAATCAATCTTGAAACAAAACGGTAGGCTTTCAGATTGACGTAATTGTGGAGCTTGGCGACCACTGGGATGCCCTCCCGGCTGGCGGCCCGGCCGGCCAGAGAAGCCGCTCGCCGCAGTTGAGTGTGAACCACCACCGGCTGAAATTCACGAAGATAGGCTCGCAGTCGCCACACCGCAAAGCGATCCCACTCCCCGCGCACGCGCAACGTGCGGACCTCCACTCCAGCCACTCCCTCCAGAAGAGGTAAATGCCCGAAGCGTTCATCGCAAATCGCCTGAACCTCGTGTCCAGCTTCTGCGAGGGAATGAACGGTGTCGATGAACGAGCGCTCCGCCCCCCCAAAGCCCGAGGACAGCATCACTTGGGTCGTCCGTATCATGGGGACTCTTGGGAATATTTTCTCACTGTGACGCCGCCACTCTGGAGCTTCCCGTCCGAGACGCAACTCGTAGCTGACCCTCTTTGCGAATTGAGGATTTGGGAGCTTGGGTCCGCCCCTCTCTTCCTCTATCCTTTTCCCAGATGCGTGAGCTATCGCTGGGGCTGGGAATTGTCTCTTGGAGATCGCACGATACTCTGCGCTCCACTCTTGAGGCTCATCGTGCGGCAAATCTCACTCAGGCCGTGGATCAGTCCATGATCTGGTTTCAGGACCTCGATGACGCGGATCGAGCGATTGCCAAGGAATTCGGCTTCCAGGCTGCGGGCGCGCCCAACTGCGGCATCGCGGAAGGCATGGCCAAGATCGCCGAGACTCTTGAGACCGACCTCGTCCTCTTCCTCGAAAACGACTGCCCGACCGTCGAGCCCTCTGCGGGTGTCGTATCCCAACTCGACCGCGCCCGCCGCCTCTTCGCCTCTGACCAACTCGACATTCTCCGCCTCCGCCATCGCTGGAAGGTTGGGGACGCCTTCCAACTCAGAAAGTATTTCGCATTTTTTCTGCCGCAATCGATCCACCCCAACTTCACCGAACAGGCTCAATTGAAGCACGTTCCGTCGTCGCCCGTCGCCGCTCTCCGCCGTCTCTTCCGCCCCGCCAAGGCGAGGAATCTCTCCGGTCGGGCCCTCTACATCGAAGAGTCCCCGGAAACAGTTCAACGTGGCCGCATTCGCCGCCTCGAAGGAGAGGACGAACTCTTCCTCACCGACTCCCGTTTCCTCAACTGGACCAACCAATCGATACTCACCACCCGCTCCTTCTTTCTCGACACCATCATGCCCTACGTCCGCGCCCATCTTTCGAAGGGGACCAGCAACCGATTCCAGTCGCCGGAACGCCCTCTGAATTGTATGTGGTGGCGACAACAACAATTCCGGATTGGCGTCGGCGACGGCCTCTTCACGCATCGGCGCCTCGATGGCAGCTGGCGCCCCAAGCATCAAGCCTACGAGCCCGAAACCACTCCCTCCTGAGCCCTGCGCCACTCATGTCCGAGTCTTCCAGCGATCCCGTCAACATCCTCACCCTCAAGTGGGGCACCCGTTACGGTCCGCACTATGTCAACCGCCTCCTCAACGGTGTGCGACGCCACCTCACAAGACCGTTTCGCTTCCTCTGCTTCACCGACGACAGCGCTGGACTTGACGATGGCATCGAGCCCTTTCCGCTGCCCACCCTCGAACTTCCCGACCGGCTCAAGACCACCACCTGGCTCAAGCTCGCGCTCTTCGGCGATGACCTGGCTGGCCTCGAAGGCCAGAGTATGTTTCTCGATCTCGACCTCCTCATCACCGACAACATCGACTGCTTTTTCGATTACCGCCTCGACAACATCTGCATCATTTACAACTGGATTGAACGCCGCAAGGAGCTCTTCAGAGGCCGCCCCAAGATCGGGAACTCCTCCGTCTTTCGCTTCGAATCCGGCAAGAGCCAACACGTGGTCGATCAGTACAACTCCGAACGCGACCATGCTCTCGCCAATTTTCACCCACCCCAGACTTACCTCACCCACTGCATCAAGGAGCGCATGGAATTCTGGCCCGAAGACTGGGTCCGTAGCTTCAAGCGCCACTGTCGCCCGGCCTGGCCTCTCAATCACATCCTCACTCCAAAGTTCCCAACCGGCGCGAAGATGCTCGCCTTCCACGGCCGCCCCGATCCCCACTCTGCTCTCGAAGGCTACAAGGGCAAGCGCACCCATCATTCCGTAAGAGCAGTCCCCTGGATCGCCGATCATTGGCGGGACGAGTGACCACGATCAGAATTCAGTATTCCGTGTTCAGATCGACTATGCTGGAACACCGCAACCTCCCGTC
>JAYGGC010000084.1:0-9310 GCA_046581525.1 Roseibacillus sp.
GGTCGTAAGAGTGCTGGCGTTCCAGTAAAGCGCGACGTCTCGCCCGTTTCCGCCATTGTTACCCTCCTCAGCATCCCATCCGCCCACCGCTCCCGCCGCGCCGGCTCCGGCCGGGTCGCGCACTGAAGCCGCTGGCATGGCAGTTGCACTCCAGGTAATGGTGACACCACCCAAGTTGGTGGGTGCCGGGGCGGCAATCGTGCCCGCGCCCGTGACATTATCGGTTTGAGTATAAGAGAAGGTGGTAATGGCCGCCGGGGCCGCCACCGTCGAGGCCAGCAGGGCGAACGCCAGCCACAATCGCGGCTTCGGGTGAACCGAGTAGGTTTTCACGCTGCCAGCGCATCAATTCCGAAATGTCTTGGCAAGAGAATACTGGTATGAATTTGAACACCGCTGCCATGAACAGTCATGACAACCGTGACAACTCAGAATGCGACGCCAAGTCCCACGTTTTGCAGGATCAGGGACAAAACCAGGCAGAGCGCGACCCCAACTCCATAGGATATCCTAAGGACCCGCTGCCGGGCGCTGCTGCAGACCATGAATCCCAGGACGAGGAGCAGGGCCGCAAATTCGACTTCCGGCCGAATGAGGGTGAGCAGTAGTACGAAACCCATAAGAAAGATGTGCGCGAGGAGGGCACGGCGGAAGAGAAGGAACCCCAGGGCAATCAGGGCCTCGGCAGCGAGAGTCCCCCAAGTAAGCACGAGCACAATGATCTTAAAATGGGGGAAGGGCTCTTTGAGGGTCGCGGCGGCCCCATCGGTCAATCCTGATCCGCCCAAGGCGGCGAGGAATTCGCGGTTTTGGCGGAAGACCTCGACGGTGCCGTCCCAGAATCCGGTGGCGAAGACGAATTTTCCGGCCAAGCCAAAGGATAGGAAGTAGCCCCAGAAGTCGCCGCGGAGATATTCGGGGGAGAGCAGTTTTTGGACGACGGCGAAGACCATCACCCCGACGAGCAACCAGCGACCATTGTTCGCCCACTGCTCGCGCCACTGCGCAGAGCGACCCCACAGCACCAGCCCGGTCGCGAGAGAGAGGTAGGCGCCCAGGAAGTGGTGGTTGCCCATCGCAAACAGGTCGCTGAAGATCGTGACCGCAAACGAGCCCGCGAGGACAAACCAGGCGAGATGATGCTGGAGAATCTGCGGCCGGACCGCAAACGCGAGGCCCGCGGCGACCAGCACGATCGCCCGGCCCATCGGGCCGATGTGGAGTGGGCTGCCGAGAGCGGCCAGGAGGGTGAGAGCCACCAAAGCGAGGTCCCACCTCGGGTGCGGCGCTTCGTGCGTTGAACTCATTCTGAGCCCGAGGGTGCGGAGAGCTTGCCAATTTGCGTCAAGACCACCTGACCCGTTGAAAGGTCGAACCTCTCCGCCCAAGCCTCGATCCGAAAGGGGGCGATCGAGTGCCGGCGAAGGACCTCTCCCACCGCATCGAGATTGTTGTCATTGGGAATGACCTGGAACCGTTCCGTATTCTTCGCGAGCGCCTTGGCCGCACTCTTGGGCAGTCGATTGGGGGATTGGCTGATATCGATGACGACGTGCCTGGTCATGGGCGGCAGCTCACTGTACATGCCAAAACCCCCACCCTCCCAACGGCTCAGCCCAGTGATCTCGACGGTAGCCAATTGCGCCAGAGCCACCACCACGAGCAGCGCGGGGGCGAGGTGGTTCTTGATTCGATGCATCACGGATCCGCTCCAACTTGAACGAATCAATTTTCGGCGGTTTGGTCCGAAAGGCAATCACAGTTCAACCGGGCTCGCTCGAAGGGTTGGAGGGCGCGCGCTCCGCTTGCCGTTCCCCACGGATGACTCATCATGATCGGCAGCCGGAGCGGCCGCCCTACAAATCCCCTGCCCATCAAATGAGGGTGGTCAACCCACGAGCAAGCCCTGCAGGGTTGACACCTCGATCCGGGCCGGCACCTCCAGGCTTTCCGCGAGCAGGTGCGCGCCCGTGAAATCGTCCTCGAGGGCCAACTCGCTGGGAGTTGCCACGCAAGTCATGCCCGCCTTGAGCGCGGCCTGCAATCCGTGCGCGGTGTCTTCGATCACGAGACAATACTCAGGTGCGACGCCACATCGCTCGGCGACCAGGAGATAGATCTCGGGGTCAGGTTTTTTGCGGCTGACATCGTCGCCGGCACAGATCGCGGCCAGGGACCCGACGAACTCCTCCCCCAGGGCGGCTCGCAACACATCCAGGGCGGCCCACTTGACGCAGGCGGAACCAACTGCCAGTGGGATTCCATGCTCACCAAGCTCGCCAAAGAGGCGCGCCACTCCCGGGCGGAGGGGAAGTTTCTTCGCTTCCAGATCTGCCACGATGAGCGAGACATAGAGCTTCGTCTTTCTCTCGTAGAGTTCCTTCCTCGTTTCCTCGAACTCCTTTTCCGGACGATCGAGCCAGGCGAAAACCTCGCGGAACTTCTCTCCGCCCATGGTGGTCAAGCGGTCGCTGTAGTCCTGCCTGCTCCAACGCTGCGCCAGCTTCAACTCCTCGAAGAGCGCGTTGTAAGCGCGCCGATGATAGTCCTCGGTTTCGAGGATGGTTCCGTCGAGATCTGAGATGACGAGTTCCAGGGGCATGGTCAGGCGAGGGCTTCATTGCACAGTCCGCGGAACTCCGCGAGACGATCCTGGTAGTAAGACGACGACGAGGGACGCGGTTCGACGGTGCGATCGATGCTGACCATCTGCCGCGAGAGTTCGCCGACCGGCCGCTCGAGAAAGCCCGCTGCCGCGAGCACCGCGGCACCCATCGCGGAATTGGGATGGGAGGGAACGCAGAGCGACTTCTGGAGGAGATTGGCGCGCACCTGCAGGCTGAGCAAACTCCTGGCGGCCCCGCCGGTCGCATAAATGGTGTCGCCCACCGTCCCTCCCAGACTCTCCAACAATTCGTAGACCATCGCTTCCACGAAAGCCACTCCTTCGATGCAGCCCAGGAAGACGCCCACTTCGTCACTCTCGTCTCCCACGAAGAAGGGCTCGAAGGAGCGGGAAGAAAACGGCAGACGTTCACCGCGACAGAGGGAGGGGTAGATGAAATGGGTGGTCTCCCTGCGCTCCGCCGCGGCAGCCTCCAAGGCGGTCATGGTGTCCGCAAAGCGCTGGCGCACGATTCCACCACCTGCGTTCGAGGCCCCGCCGGGCAGCCAGGTCCCGTCCGGATGCTTGTGGCAATAGATGCGCGCTTCCGGATCATTGATCCGCACCTCGCTGAGTCCCTTGACTGCGAGGGTGGTTCCGATCGTGGTCGACCAATCGCCGGCCGACGCCGCTCCCGAAGCGTAGAAGGCCGCATTGGAATCGGTCGCACCGCTGACGAGCGCAACCTCCCCCGCCAGTTGCCAGCGCGAGCGCAGGTCCTCGCGCAAGACTCCAAACTTCTTCCCGGGCGCGATCACCTCGGGCAAGCGGAGCTCCGGCATGGCACCGGACCATCGTTCCGTTTCGAGGTCCACGCCGGTCTTCATCGCGTTGGTGAAATCGGTGGGCACCTCCGTGGTCCCGGCCAGCCAGCTGTTCAGGTAATCGGTGGCGTGCAGGAAGAGGCAATCGTCCGCCAGCTCCATGTGGGCCTGCATCCAGAGAATCTTGGGCAGTGAAAAGGTCGGCGAACACGAGCCTCCGAAGACTGCGGCACAGGCCTCCGCCTCCGTCTGCGCCCGCATGTCATTGTAAAGAAAGGCCGTTCCCAACGGGGCGCCGTCATCCGCCACCGGCAGGACCGTGCCGGAGGTGCTGTCCACCGCGATGGCCTGCACCTCGCGGTTGGCTGGATCGGCAAAGAGCTCATCCAGCGCGGACTCGAGAGCCTCGATCCACTCCCGGGGATCCTGTTCCGATCCGCGATCAACGGTGGCGACATTCAGGTTCACAAGACCGCACGAAGTCTCCGCCCGGATGCCGCCATCCTCTTTCACCAGCAGACAACGCACGCCTCCAGTGCCCAAATCAATCCCGAGAAACGCCATCGTCAGGATTGGGTCGGTAGCGGCACGGCTTCCCGTGCCGACGAGGAATCCTCGCCTGGTCTGGAGTTCACTTCACTCGAGGGAATCGGAAGGGGAAGCCCTCCCGCTACAAATGCCAGGACACTCATCACATGTTCAACTGCTTCTGCCGATACACTTCATCGGGCCGGCCCGCAATGCGTTCGATCTGCTCCCTGGGCAGGAAGACCGGTCCGCCCATCGCGGCTGCGCCCGCAAAAATGGTCGCGGCCTTGTCCGCCATGCAGGTGCAGGCCAAGACCGCGTCGGCGGTCTTGCCCAGCGCGATGATACCGTGGTTCTCCAAGAGGATCAGCCGCGGCGCTTCTCCGTGCTCCTTGATGAAGTTGGTGGTCTGCTCGCGGATCCCGATCGCGAGGGGCAGTCCCGGATCGCAGTTCTCCACGAAGACCGAAGCGCGACCACAACAGACGATCTCGTCGGGGAAGATGCGGTTCTCGGCGAAGTCGCGCCCTCGCGGCGAGCAGAGAATCCTGTTGGCGGCCTCCGAGTGGCAGTGCCCCACAAAGTCCACCCCTGCCAAGGTGAGCAACCAGGCATGGAACATCGTTTCGATGCTCGGCTTCTTCGACTCCGGATCGACCCGGCTCGCCAGGAGCACCTCGTCCACCTCTTCGTTGGTGAATGGGCGATCTTCCAGCAGCGTCAGCACGGTCTCAACCTTGCAACGGGTGACTTGTTCTTCCTTCAGGTTGGCAAGGCACGACCCGCTGGCTTTCACCAGGAACTCGGACTCGGAAATCTGCGCGGAGGTGTTCCCTTCCCCCAAAATGGTCAACTTGCGCTCCTCACGCCCGATCTCATGCGAGAGGCGGAGGAGTTCCTGCAGTGGGTCGCGGCTCATGATCGGCGCCAGACTGAGGAGCGGATCGAATCGTTCAATCCCGCAATTCAGAAAGTGCGCCCGTGCCCGCCGCGGGGCGCCGCAGTTGGCTCTGGATCTGCGTTCACAACCCGCGCAGGTAGTCCGCGATGTCACGCACGTCCTGGTCCTGCAATCCCATCGCGGATGCCGGCGGCATCCATGAGTGGTCCTTCAGCCGATCCACTTTCACTCCCTTTCGTCGAAAGAGGATCTTGCGGATCTCTCCTCCGAACAACTTGATGCGCAGCGAACCTGCGTGGTGGCTGTAGTTCATCAGAAAGCCCTCCGCCACGTGTTCACCCTTCCTCAAGCGGACTGGTTGGTCGTATCCGTGAGCCAACTTCGCCCCGGGATCGACGATCTCCGCAACGACTTCCGCAACGGTTCGTTGCTGGCCCCAGGCACTGAGATTCGGCCCGAAGGCCACGCCCACGCCCTGGATCCTGTGGCAGACCAGGCAGGCCTGGGCCTTGAGCTTCCCATTCTTCGAGTCTCCCTTCAGGGCCGCGATCGCGGCCACGCTGGAGAGCCTGGTCTTCTCCCCGAACGAGGTCGGAATGCGGAAACTTGTCGCGAGGCCCTCGCCCTTCAGGGCATTGAGGTCCTTGGCAAGAATCTCCTTCACCGTCAGTTGAAATTCCTCCCCGGCGAAGGCAGGAAGCCTGGCCAACTGCTCCAGCTTCAATCTCCGCTCCATCCGCTCCGCATCGTTCCGGAAGGTCGCGTAGGCCATCACGAGATGCCGGAACTCCCCGAGCTTCGGCTTCTGCACCTGGATCACCTCGTGGAGATCCGCGATCGCCTCCGGGGTGTGCAACCGCCACGCGAGGTTCTTCAGCTGATCGCCCCACTCCTCGAAGGACCTCCCACCGGCCATCAGCTTCACCACTCCATTGTAAACCTGACGTTCTTTTCCGGTCGCGGCGATCCCCAACGCTTCCAGGTACCAGCGATTCTTCCCGTCGTAGCCGATGAAGAGATCCGCGAAGACGTCGTGGCAATCGTCCAGGGACACCTCCCGCAATGAGATCGCCACCTCGCGCCTCACCGCCGGAGAATGATCCCGCGAGAGAAGTTTGGCGTTCCGCAACAGGGACTTTGGCGCGCCGAAGCGAAGCGCACGGAATGCCACGATGCGATGCTGCACCTCTTCGGAACTCAGCAACCGCGCCACGAAGTCCTGTCCCTTCGGTCCGAGCTGCGCCATGACCCAGAGCGCCCGAGCCTGGTAGTAGGGATTCGTTGCCGTCCCGAACATCTCGCGAAGGGCCGGCACGAGGGCATCGCCCCGACCAATGAGACGCCGCACCGCTTCGGTCCGCACGTTCACGGCGGGATTTTTCAGGGCCGCCAGCAGACCACGATTCGAATCGAGATCGATCACCGGTGGAGCAATCACCGTCTCGTCCCGTCGCGAGATGCGATAGATGCTGCCCGTCACCTGGTTCGTGCGGCGGCTCGTGTCGTTGTAGAAGTCGCTGAAGTAGAGCGCACCATCGATTCCGAGGACCGCGTCGGTTGGAAGGAAGTAGCGCCCTTTCTCGGCGTCCTTCAACCGGACAAGAGGATGGTGCTCCCCCATCTCGATCTGCGCATCCACCGCCCGCGGATAACAGCCCATCACCTCCTTGCGCACCATGTCGCACACGAGATAGAGCCCGCGCATCTTTGCCCCCAGCTCATCGCCTTCGATCAGGACGTTCCCCGTGGGCGAGCCCGCACCGTAGATTGTCCCCGGCGGCAGAGTCCCCGGATAGTTCTGCCGCCAGTGCGACTTCGAGTAGCGTCGATTCTTGTTCCACTCCCTGGGCTCTTCCCAGGTCTTGGCCACCTCCTCCCATGAACGACTGCCGTCTCGGATATCGGTATAGCCCATGTTCCCATGTTCCATCAGCCAGGTGGACCGGCAGTGGGCGGGATCGTCGTTGTCACTTTGAAACACGTCGCCCATCGAACTCACAAACATGTCGTGGGTGTTGCGGAGGTTGTGCCCGACCGGGGTGAGGCCCGTGCCATCCGGATTCACGCGCATGGCAACCCCGCCCACGTAGAGATGACCATCCGAGCTCCGCTTTCCGATCGCCTCCGGAAAACCGTAGTAGCACCCCGAGATAAAGTGCCGGCCATCGACCGTCTTGATATCCGCTCCGCAGTTTCCGTAGCTGAAGTACCACTGCCCGCTCGGACTGCCCACCACCCCGTGCAGGGTGTGATCGTGCTGCTTGTTCTGGAAACCGGTCAGGAAAACTTCCTTCTTGTCGATGGCAGGATCGAAGACCGCGTTGCGATCGACATCGGTGTAGACCGTGATCGAGGGAGTCGCGGAAAGGACGATCCGGTTGTCAAAAACCGCAATTCCCAACGGCGCCTGCCGCGCCCCGCTCTCCGTCACGAAGACGTGCGACTTGTCCGCCACCCCGTCGTGGTCGGTGTCGCTCAGCACAATGATGGACTGCCCCGCCTTCACCCGTTGCGCGCAGTGATAGTCGATACCCTCGGTGGCCCAGATGCGCCCCTTGGCATCCACGTCCATCGCAACGGGGGAAAAGATCATGGGCGATCGGGCCCACACCTCGATCTTCAGGTCGTCCGCCTGCTCGCCGCCCAGCTGGAAGGCCGAGACCGGAACCTGGCCGAGCTCGCGTTCGTGCGCAGCGAAGGCCGCGCGATCGGGAAAGAGAATGCGCTCCACCTCCTGGGCGGATGCCACGGAGGGAAGCACCGTCACAACGAGAGCGAGGATGAGACGGACCGGGGACGAATTCAAAGCGGCGCCAGTGTGTCCATGGATTCTGATCTGTCGATTCGCACGTTTCATTGGGACCCCTCCTCGCGCTTCTCCAGTTCGATGGAATCGTCGATCCCCTTCTGAAACTGCTTCTTGAACTCGTCCTCCGACAGGGGCTGGTCTTCCCTCCCGGACGACGATCCGCCGGGGGGAAATCTTCCGCCTTCCCAGCGCAAGTTGCGCAAGGCGCGTGGAGCAGGCCAGCGGTGATTCTTCCCGAGCTCCGGAATCTCAATGCGCTTGCCGTCCCGGTTCAAGGCCATCCGGCCTCGAAGGCCCAGCTCGGTCACGCGACGCCAACTCACGAGTGGATGCTCGGTGCGTTCACGAATCGGTTTGAAGTCGGCTACCGTCACTCCGACGGTCTGCCAGTGGTCGGCGCCCATGATGTCCAGCTGTGCGTAGTAGTGACCCTTTTTCTCACCCGGGAAGGCGTTCCAGTTGTTGTCCTGCAGGTCAATGAAGAGGGTGGCATCATGCTCCACCTTGACGTCGAGGAGCAACTTCGCACCATCAGGGGCGGCAAATTGCGGATCCTTCACCTTGCGGGTGTAGGCGCTCCACCAGCTCGGATTTCCCCAGTCGAGCCGGTACCAATCCTGGTACGTCGCGAAGTCACCTTCGATCACCCTGCTTCGCACCGGCCTTCCCTCCACGCCCGCCTTCTCAAGTTCCGCAGGTGTGAAGCTGAGCATCTTCGACGAGACCCCGAAGGTCTCCGGCGCCTCCTTCATCCAGGGATAACCGACCACCGGGTGATCCAGCTTGTAGTAAACGTTCGCCATCACGAAGAGGGGGCTGTCCTTGCTGAAGAGGGGAAGCTTCGCGATCCATGCCACGCCCTCGCGGGTGGCTTTTGCGGTGCGCCAGAAGCGGGTCAGGATGTGCGAGTCAACCGAGTAGTAAATCTCCACCCCTGCAACCTTCTCCAACTGGTCGGGCACGAGCATTGCAGTCGGCGTCCCACCATCGGCCCCGAGATTCACCTTCAGCCCCGGCGTGGCGGGGAAGTCAAAGGCACCCTTGAGATGATCCTCGAAGAAGAGCATGCCGGGATAGATGTGCTCGGCGGTCGCCCGGTGGTTCATGTGCGGATTCACGGTGTAGTTGACCACCTCGCTCTGCAGCTTCTCCCAGTTGGCGTACATGTTATCGAGGATCCCATTGAAATCGTTCTGCGGACCCATGTAGAGAATCGGGGCCGCGATGCGCTTGAGATACTGCGCGTCATCGATGGTCTGGTGGTAGAGCGCCGACTTCCTGGGACGGACGCCGGCATTGGGCCGGTTGCGAATGTGATCGGGAGCAGTCCCGCAACCGCCGCAGGAGGGAGCCGCAACCTTGATCCGCTTGTCCGCTCCAGCGAGCAGGACGGTCAGCTTTCCTCCCATCGAATGACCAAAGGCACCGATCCTGTCCGGATCCACCTCGGGTTGTTCCTGCAGGAAACTCACGCCCCGCCTGGCGCCAATGACAATGAGAAACCAGTTGTTGTTTCGAGGCGACTCGACCGGGTCGATGGTCCTCTCATCGGGCCTCAATGATCCGTAGTGGCTGTTGTGCCCTTTCTGGGTCGCATCGACCGCACCCCAATCCGTGCCCGGGTCCTCATCCCGGGCTCCCTC
>JAYGGC010000234.1:0-1717 GCA_046581525.1 Roseibacillus sp.
AAGTTGATCCTCGGAGGCGAATCGCTGGATGAAGGCAGCGGGTGTTTTATCCCACCGACAATTTTCGACGGAGTGACCCGCGAGATGACGATTGCGAATGATGAAATCTTCGGTCCCGTGCTGGCGGTGATGACGGCAGGATCGAACGAGGAGGCCCTGCAGTTGGCGAATGACACTTGCTACGGACTGCAGGCCTCCATCTTCAGTTCGAATGTGCGCAACGCCCTGCGCGGAGCGAAGGACCTCCAGGCGGGAACGGTGACTGTGAATTGCTACGGCGAGGGCGACATCACGACCCCCTTTGGAGGGATGAAGCACTCCGGGTTCGGCGGGCGTGACAATGGATTGGAAGCGTTCGACCAGTACCTGGTCACCAAGACAATTTGGATCGATCTCAGCGAATACGAAGTCGACGCGGAATTGGACTAGGGAGGATTTTAGACGATGGATTTGCAAGGAACGTCATTGATAGGGGCGCGTCGCGGGAGCGGCGGGGCAGGAGAATCGAAAGCGGTGAATCCGGTCACCGGCGAAGAGTTGGAGCCGGCCTACCTTGCGGAAACTGAGGAGAGCGCGGCGGAGGTTTGCCGCTTGGCGGGAGAAGCCTTCCACGAGTACCGCGAGAAGAGCGGAAAGGAGAAAGCCGCCTTCCTGCGAGCGATTGCGGATGAGATCGATGCGGTGGAGGAGGACATCGTGGTGCGCATGGGTGCGGAAACGGCCCTGCCCGAAGGACGGTGCCGCGGGGAAAAGGGGCGCACCTGTTTTCAGCTGCGCTTGTTCGCAGAACTCCTGGAGGAAGGATCCTGGGTGGACGCGCGGATCGATCACGCCGAGCCCGATCGGCAACCGGTGCCGAAGCCGGATGCCCGTTCCATGTGGCGACCGCTGGGACCGGTGGTGGTCTTTTGTGCGAGCAACTTTCCCCTGGCCTACTCGGTGGCGGGCGGCGATACCGCCAGTGCCCTCGCCTCCGGTTGTCCTGTCATTGTGAAGGCGCACGGGTCGCATCCCGGCACCGCCGAGATCGTGGGTGCCGCGGTGCGCGCGGCGGTCGTGAAGTGCGGAATGCCCGACGGTGTGTTCTCGGTTCTCTTTGGGAGCGGACGCACGATTGGCCAGGCCCTTGTCAAGAATTCGGAGGTCAAGGCGGTGGGCTTCACCGGTTCGCGGGCGGGGGGACGGGCCTTGATGGACTCCGCCGCGGCCCGCGATGAACCGATCCCCGTCTGGGCTGAGATGAGTGCCGTGAATCCGGTCTTCATCCTGCCGGGGGCGATGAAGGAGCGAGGGAAAGAGATTGCGCAGGGCCTTGTTGGTTCCCTGACCATGGGGGTCGGACAGTTCTGCACCAACCCGGGCCTGGTGGTCTCCGGGACCGAGGGTCGGAGCGAGTTTGCGCTGCAGGTTTCCGCCCTCGCCTCTGATGCGGCACCCGCGACCATGTTGCACAAGGGAATCGCAGCGAGTTATCACGCGGCGGTCGGAGCGATGACCTCGAAGGACGCGGTGGAGTGCTTGGCCCACGTGGTGGCCGACGCGGAGGCGAGCCTTGCCGGAGCAGTGGTGCTCGGAACACAGGCCGACGACTTTCTCGCCGATGCTTCGATGGCGAACGAGATGTTCGGACCGGCGACCTTGATGGTGGAAGCGGAGGGCGAGGACAAGTTGTTGGCGATTGCCGAGGGACTGGAGGGTCAGCTCACCGCAACGGTGC
>JAYGGC010000002.1:0-29052 GCA_046581525.1 Roseibacillus sp.
TTCCCAGCTCACGGATCCCACCGTGGTGGATTGTCCCAGGGAGCTGAAGGCCACCACCGTGTCGATGGCGGCGTGGTTGAGTCCCAGGCCCTGGAATTTTCCGAGACCATGGATGGCGGCGACCTTGCGGGCGCTCAGCTCCTCGTTCCAGAGTCCGGCGTCGTCGAGCGCGCCGTCCCAATAACGACTGCCGGTTCGCTCGGTGCCGATGAGTCCGTTGTTGGTCATGGAGTAGGGATCGGCGTCGCCGGAGAGGCTCCGGGTGTTGGCCTGGATTCCGTCGAGGAAGAGGCGCAGGGTGCCATTTGCGGTCCAGGTTGTTGCGACGTGGTACCACTGACCGATTGCGAGCGCGCCTCCGCCCGAGGCAGCGCGGCGGGAAGAGCCGTCGTCGAGGTCGACCCGGATCACGCCGCTGTTGCTGTTCATGAAAGAGAAGTAGACGGTAGTGCCGCTGCCGCTGGCACCGGCACAAAAGGCGCCGCGCTGGCTGGAGTTGGTGTCGGTCCGCAACCAGGTCGACATCGTGCCCGCCGAGAGGGTTCCGAAATTCGCGAGGTTGTAGAATTGGCCGGAGCCGCTGAAGGAGACCGCCGAACCGGCGTTGCCGTCGCGGTCGGTGGTTGCGGAGGGTCTGCCCACGGGACTGCCGTTGGAGCCGACCACTGCATCGGCATTGCCATCCATGGGCGAATACCAGAGGAGACCTGCAGCCGCATTCAGCGAGAGGGTTACCGACAGGGTGAGAAAGAGAACGGTTCGGCGAACACGCCGGCAGGAAGAGGGGGTGAGAGGCATGGGGGAAGGATCGCGTCCGTCTTGTAGATCGTGTGAGGAATCGTACTCTGCAATCTTCGCCGCAGCAAGCCATTGAGGCTGAACGCACAATCGCCGGACCCGAACACCGGGTGGGCCTCACCAGTCAAAAAGCGCTGCACGGGGAGGCGTGCAGCGCTTTCGGTGCGCCGTCCCCGGCGGTGAAGCTGCTGCCTGCCGGGGTGAAGGGCGCGCCAGCATCGGTGAAGGTCGCCCCATCGGTGCAACGGCGCAGGACCTACCGCGTTCCTGGAGTGGCACCCGGCACCGTGAGCTCGAAGGCGTTTGGTGGACCGCGGGGGAACCGGGTCCGTCGAAAGTCATCACCGCGACCGGATTTCCACGGGAGAGAGAGGTCGCGATGGGGATGAGATCCCGAGAACAATGTCATCCGCTACCCGGATGACGAGGTGGCCATTCCCGGTTTTGCCTCCCGGCGCCGCAAGCAACAGTGATCGCGCCCATTAATTTGCCTTTCCAATTAATCGGCAAAGCAGAAAGTTCCGATTTTTACTAAATCAGCGTGATAATCGGAACTTGGAGAATGACGCGAAAACCAGAGCTGTTTCTGATCGAATCACCGGAAAATAGGACGCTCGAACGGCGTCCCGTCTTGACAAAAATTGCGAAATGGTGAGGGTGCCGCCCTCGTCGCCTCTGCGCCTTGACTGTATCCCCACTTCGACCCCTAATATTGATCTGTGAGTGCCAGTAGGACTGAGTACAAATTCCTAATCGACGAGGAGCAGTATCATCAATGGAAGGATGAGATCTCGCAGCGTCTGGCGGTGGACGACAACCCGGGAAATTCGGGGGACTACCCGATTTTGTCGCAGTACTTCGACACCGCTGACCGCGATTGCTACTGGGAAAAGCAGCGCCGATTCAGGAGCCGCCGCAAGATTCGGGTCCGGGTGTATGGTTCCGAAACCGCTCAAATCCCGCCCGCCGGCTTTCTCGAGGTGAAGCACAAGCTCAATGGACTGGGAGTAAAGCGGCGCTTGCCCATGCCCGTGGAGACCGCTCAAGCCTTTGCCTTGGGCGACGACGAGGTATTGCGTGGGATGCACGATCAAGTGGGCCGCGCAGGCCGGATCGTGATCGACGAGGTGCTGGGAATGCGGGCCGCGGGACACATTCCATCCATTCAAATTCGCTACGACCGGAACGCCTTCAGTTCGCCCGACGGGACTCTCCGGATCACCTTTGATACCCTGCTCCGATGCCGCACTTCATTCCCCCGGCTCATTCCTGACGACCAGGGCTTCAGCAATCTCATTATTCCCGAAGACCAGTCCATCATGGAGATCAAGTCGATCGGTCCGGTTCCCTACTGGCTCCGCCAACGGGCCGGGGAAACAGGGCTCAGCCGGCGTAGTTTCAGTAAGTACTGCACCTCTCTCGAGAAGCACGATCCCGTGTTGCGAGGCCAATTTCAAGCTGCCAAGGATGCGAGAGCCTCCTCCGCCGCTTGAGTCCACCAATAACAATCCCCTCATTCCCCTCCCCCATTCATGACCATCGTCGCAACACTACTCGAAACCTTTGAGAGCGTCCGGGAAAACCTCGGGTTCGACTACGATCAACCGGGCATCCCCGAAGTTTTCTTTGCTCTCGCATTGAGCTTCGGACTCAACCTCATCATCGGCACCCTCTACAAAGCGACCTATCGCGGGACGCGTTATTCACAGGACTATGTTCACACCCTCGTGATCGTTGGGACGGTGACCACCATGCTCATCCTGGTGGTGGGCAGCCACAAAAATGCGGGCGCGATCGGATTCGGGATGTTTGCGGCCTTTGCGATGATTCGGTTTCGTCGAAATCTTGGACAAGCAAGAGATTTGGCCTTCATTCTATTCTCGATGATGACCGGCATGGTGGTAGGGGCCCGGCTCTATCCGCAGGCCTTCGCCACCACCATCGTGATGGTGGCGGCCATCTACATCCTTTCGAAGAAGGAGGCCTTTGCTCCCAAGCAAGCATCCCACCAGTTGCGCATCCGTGTGAACAACGACATTCAGTATGACGAGGCCTTTTTCCCAATATTCGAGGAATATGCGGACCAGACCGAACTCATCAGCGTGGAGTCGATCCAGGCCGGAATGATGACGGAACTCAGGTGGGGAATCCTCCTGAAACCCGGCAAAAAAGTGTCTGATTTTATGGAGAAATTGCAGGTCGCCTCTGGAAACAATCGTGTTATACTAACCTCCACGCAGCGAAGTTTCGACTCTTAAACTCCTTAAATCCAATGAATTACACACACAGGCCGAATGCGTCAACACGAGGGGGCTTCACCCTCATGGAGTTGCTCGTGGTGGTTGCGATTGTGATTGTCTTGGCCACCATCGCCTTCACAGTTTCGAAGAACATGAAGGAAAGCGCCGACCTTGCACGCGCTACCCAGAAGATCAAAAACCTCGGGGAAGCGTTTGTGGGTTACACTGCGGACAGTGGTGGATTGCTTCCCTATGAGGATGCGGTCGGACCCGATGATTGGAACACTGCCAGCAAGCCTGAAGCGAGCGAAGCATGGTACAATGCCCTCACTCAACGCATGGGTGTCCGGACCGTCGGCGAGCTTGCCAGTGACAACAACCCGGAAGGCTTCTACCAGGAAAGCTACCCGCTCTATGTGCCCGGTGCTCCCTATCCCAAGGATGAGAAGAAGTTCAGGAAGCCCTACTTCGCGATCGCCATGAACAGCCGTTTGCAGCGCAGGGATGATGACGGCAATAAGGAGCAAGGCACGCTGGCTTCCATCCAGCAGCCCGTGAACACGGTCGTGTTCCTCGAGCGCGGAATGCCCGGTGACAAAAAAGTTTCCAATGCCCAGCGCGGTTTCGACGCAGGTCCCAAGGCCAACCCGCGTGCCTTCGCCGGTCGCCACAACCAGAAGGGCATCCTTCTCTTTGTCGA
Source organism: Roseibacillus sp. (assembly GCA_046581525.1). Lineage (GTDB taxonomy): Bacteria > Verrucomicrobiota > Verrucomicrobiia > Verrucomicrobiales > Akkermansiaceae > Roseibacillus_B. The sequence goes on from JAYGGC010000002.1 coordinate 3,739, forward strand.
CGGTCACGTCGAAGTGCGTCCGGTCTCCGATCTCATCACCAGGGCCGGTCGCATCATCTTCCCGCAGGAAGGGGTGATCTGGACCCGCGATCCCGAGGAGGATCCCAACTAGGCGGAGTCGCCAATCGAGTTTCCAAAGAGCCGGGGTTTATCTTCCCCGGCTTTTTTTTGTGTAGCAATGGCAGGTAGCCTGGAAGGACAGCTCTCTTACGTTCGAGGTTGGGCGAAGTCCGGCAAGCTGCTGGCAGCCAATAGATTCCGAGAGAAAATTGGCTGGGATTACTGCAGGGGGAGTAGTTAGAGTCCTCGGTTCTATCGTCTTTCAAGTGACGATTAGAAGCCTTCCGCTCCCTGCGGAGCTGCCAGCTCATTCCTGGATTGTCCCCGCGAAGTGACTTCCCTTACCACTGGGTCACTCTCAAGCGCAGGAACTCTCGCACCCGCGATCCGATGGGGAAGGTCGAGCGGTAGGTGTAGGTTGCGGTGCCGTCTCCGTTGTTGACGATGGTGACCAGCTCGACCTGCAGGCCGTTCCAGGCGAGAAGGTCAGTCGAGATCTCCACCGTGAGAAGGGCATCGTCCGCCGCCAGGTTGCGGGTGAAGGTGATGTCGAGGTAGTCCTCTTCCCCGAAGCCGTCGTCGAAAGCGGTAAGACCGAGGGTGAGGATATCTCCGTCGGTTGGATCGGAGTCGCTCTTCGCGAACACGTGTTCGAAGAAGGCCGAGCGCCCATCCTGGTCGACATCGGCGTTGGGATCTCCCACAAAGAGGACGGCGTCGGTGCCTCCCGGTGATCCGCCAAGCGCGACGCTCGCCCGCCAGTTCTCCGGCAGGGAGTGATCCGGATCACTGGTCGGAGCGACCAGGACCAGCGCGTAGCCGAGCCCATCCGCACTCGGGGGCCACGGCAGCTTGTCCCGGTAGGTGAAGCGGCGGATGTCAGCGTCATTCTGCCCGATCACCGCGAGCTCCTCTCCGCTGTTGGAGAGGCTCCCGGTATACTGCCCGGGCGCAATCGTGATTCCCGCCGTGGGATAGGTCGCAGCAAAGACGGTCTGGCTCTTCACCACCACCACGCGCTCGAGCGGAGCGAGGACGAACCCGGCGGGGAAGGGGTAGGTGATGCCGATAAAGTGCACGTCGGTCAGGTCGATGCCCTCCGTCTCGCTGATGTTCATCAACTCGATGTACTCCGCGTCTTCGCTCGCGCCGATCGGGTTGTACATGATCTCGGCCACCACCAGGTTGGAGGAGGCAGCCGGAGTGCCGACGATAAAGTCCGCCTCGTTGAGCGCCGACCACTCGCCGCCGCTCAGCACGCGAGCCTTCACGGTGCCGGTCTGGCTGAGGGTGACGGGTGTGGGCGGACCGGCCGGCTTGGTGCCGGTCAGTTGCACGTCCATTCCGAGGTCGCCGCTTCCGAGGCTCGACTGGTGCAGTTCAACCGCGAGCACGTTGGTGCCGTTCATCAAGTCACCGGGGTTGAGGGTGTAGACGATGGTGTTGACCGCGCTCTCGGCGCTCCCGCTCATTGGAGCGGGCGTAAATGTCGAGTAGGTGATCGTGCCCGCCGCCATGTTGGTGCGTCCGATCTCGCGGCCATTGAGGTAGAGAACCGCGCCGTCGTCGCGCTTCACGCCGATCGTCAGGGTGGTGTAGTCCCCCGCATTCGATGCCGAAAAGGGCTTTCGAAAATAGACGGTGGGGTAGCGTCCTCCGCCCGGACCGATGTCCACGATGGTTTGCAGCGTTTCCCCGGAAATGTCGTTGGCGCTGTCGCCTCCCAGCATGGCCGGTCCCGTTCCCCAGGCCCCGTCCGCGAAATTGGGATGCTTCCAGTCCGAAGTGTTGTATGAGCCATGACCAATGACCACGTTGCTCGCGCTCTGGGCCACCCCGCCGCCCAGGTAGCGCCAGCCCGCCGCTTCAAATTGGAGGAAGGTGTCCACCGCCACGCCAGTCGCGATCGATCCTGCGCCCGGGTTCACGGCCCCGCCTTCCAGTCGTGGATCTGATCCGTCCAGGGTGTAGTGAATCGTCCCCGAGTTGCCGGCCATGTTGAGCTCGAAGCCGCTCGGCACCACGCCTCCGAACTGGCTGAAGGTCGGCGCATTGATGGAGGGGAAGAGGTTGTTCGAGCGCAGCTCGTTGATGATGGAGCGCCCGTCCCCCTCGTTGTGCAGAGTTGGGATGTAGTTGTTGACCACGTTGTCGCGCTCCACCACCCAGTGTTGTTCCCGCGTGAAGTAAATCGGGTTGTTGATGGTGGGCGGATAGTAATCCGCGTCGATGTTGGTCGAGGATCCCGCCGTGTTTCCGTAGGGAGTCTTGTCCTGGGTGTCACCCCAGCGCGCCGATTCCGCCACGATGGCCTTGTCGATCTGGTTGGCGAGACCGAGGTAGCGGTCGATGGAGGCCTGCTCGCTCAGCGCCCCGCCATTGAACATGTGTTTTTGTGCACGGTCGGCGAAGAGGAGGCGAAACTCTTCGTTGAGGCGGAGTCGCTGGAAGGGCGCCCCCGCGCCGCTGCTTCTACCGTAGCGGTTCCAGCTATACTTATCGAGGACGATCTCCTGGTCCCAGCACCAGAAGCGGAACTTGCCGTCGCCGCTCACCGCGTTGACCGCGGCGTAGCCATTGTGATGAGGCCAGTCCTCCGAGTCCGCGTAAAAGTGCAGCAGCATGTAGTCCGCAAAATTCTCCACATCGAGGTAGGCCTTGATGGAGTTGAAGACCGCATTGTTGGTGATGCTTCCGTTGGCGATGCTCATCATCTGGTTCCAACGTGATCCTCCCGCGCTCAGATCCTTGTTGATCTCCCAGTCTTCCTTCTCGCCGCCAAGGTGCTCGGCATAGAAGTCGTCCTCCAGGCGCTCGGTGAGGTTGTGCAACCCGAAGTAGAGCCCGTTCACGTAGAGGTGGACGAAGTTGCCGTAGCTCGAGGGCTGTCCCATGTCGCGCAGGCTGTCTTTCATCCAGACGTCGCGAAAGTACTGCGAATCGTTCGGCCGGTAGCGGGCACTCGACCACGAAACGAGTCCCCACGAATCGGTGAAGCAGGCCCGCAGCACCAGCTTGTTGAACTGGTCCACCGGGGAGTCCGGGAAGAGGGGATACTCGAGGCGTCCCGGACCGCCGAATTCCGTCGTGAAGGTCACCCGCAGCGAGTGCTTGTGCATGCGCGCCGCCCGCCTGCTGGCGTTGCCGTGGACTTCGATCTTGGCGTCGTACTGGAAGCCCGGCACGCCATCCGGACGGATGTACTCGATCGAGCAGGGACGCTCGAATCGGCTCCTCGGGTTTGAGTACATCCCGGTCGCGGGCTGGGCCTCCGAATTCAGGAAGTCGCTGGGCTTCATCGCAATCGAGACGCTCGGAATGTCGAGCAGGGCCTCCGGCACGCTGTAACCCGGCAGGGTGTTGTTCACCACGCGCGGATCCATCTCGTAGTCGGCCGGGTGGATGGAGTTGGGATCGCCCGAGTTCGACCAGTCGGTCGGCCAGCCGGGCGGGTTGGGGCGCTGCCGCGCGACCTGGTTCGCGAAAATGTAGGTCTGGGTATCCACATTGGTGGAGAGCCAACCCGGCAGGTAGGCAATCGCGCGCAGCGAGGTCGTGTTGGTGATCGCCACCGGTCCCGAGTAAATCGTGCCTACCGTTTCGGAGGGCCGCAAGCCGTCGGTGGTGTAGCGGATGGTCGCCCCGGGGGTGGCGCTCGTGATCGTGACCACGAAGGGCACATTGTAGAACCCCCGGTCGAAGTCGAAGTTCGTGTCCTTGACCACCCCTGGTAATCCCGTTCCGTTCGCAGTTCCCGGAGTGGGCGCCCCGAAGAAGCGCAGCGCCCCGTCGGTCGACTGCGGACCATACGAGATATCGGAAAATTGCTCCGCATAGGTCGGGTGGAAGGCGTCGTCGATCGTCGTTCCGTCCGGCCGCACGATCGCGAGATACTCGCCCGTCGGGTTCAGCTGGAAATTGGTGTGCGGATTGCCGGCGGGGTCGACCTGGTTGATCCCGGAGGCGAACACGATCAGGTAGCCGCTTCCCGGAATGGTCACGCTCGGGAAACTCCATTTCATGAGCTGCGCGGCGTCGTCGGTGAGGAAGTAGTTGTCGAGGTTCAGGCTGGCTGGATTCGGGTTGTAGATTTCGATCCAGTCCTCCCGCGTGTCGAAGCCGTCTCGCAGGCCGATCCCATTTCGCGTCATGATCTCGTTGAGCACGAGAGGAAGGACAATGTTGGGGAAGTCGCCTGCGTTGTTGGGGTCGGTCCCCTCCGCGATCTCGACCGGATCGCTGAAGTTGTCCCCATCGGTGTCGGTCAGGTTCGGGTCCGTGAGGTGCCCGTTGGCGGTCGAGACCTCCAGCGCATCGCTGAGCCCGTCGCCATCCGTGTCAGGGAGAAGGGGGCTCGAGCCGGGATCGCCCGGGCCGTTGAAAATTCCGGTCCCGTTTTCGAGATCGTCGTTCAGCCCGTCGCTGTCAGTGTCGCTCAGGGTTGGATTGCTCCCCAGGGTCTGCTCCTGCAGGTTGGTCAGGAGGTCGCCATCATTGTTGCCCGCGCCAGTCGCCACCGTCAGGTTGGCGAAGTAGGTGAACTCCCAATCATCATCGAGGCCGTCGCCGTCAGAATCATTCACGACCTCGATCGGGAAGGCCTTCTCAAGGGCATTGCCCACCGCATCGGTGGTGCGCACCCGAATGGTGAGCTGGGCTCCTGCGGCATAGACGGTGAGGTCGCGATCGCTGCGCAGCTGGTCGCCCACAATGTCAAAATCGCCATTGTTGCTGTCCCCGGTCCCGCTCACGAGGGTGTAGGTAAAGGTGTCCCCCGGAGTGGGATCGGTGGTGGTGAAGGTGCCCACCGGAGTCCCGATGGTCGCCGAGCGCGAAACCGTTGCGTTCGAGAGTTGCAGGTTGGTGGGCGCGTCGGGTGCTGAGATCTGCGTGATTTCAAATCCGTTGATGACCGCGAACTGCGCATGCACGCCTGCAGATGACGAAAGCGGAATCACTCGCACCATCACGTCTTGACCGCCCACCGCCGTGAAATCGAAGTCCACGGTGGAAGGCAGGTTCGCGGGATCCGGATCGGGGATGCCATTGTAGGTTTGCGCACTGGCCGGACTTCCTCCCGGCGTGCTGTCGGTCTGTCGAAAAGCACCCCCCGCCCCGGGGCCGGTCACGGGGGTGTAGGCCCCTCCTCCATTGGTGGAGAACTCCACCAGGAAGAGCCCGTTCATGTGCTCGGTGTCGTGGTGGTAGGATCGCCAGTGGTAATTTCCGCCGGGGAGGTTCTCCACGGTGAAGGCGATGCGGGTGGGAGATCCTATCACGCCGTTGTAGTTACCGTTCCCGCCGTTGCCCGTGCGGGTGTCCACTCCGATCCAGTCGGTGAGCAGGTTGATGTTGTTGCCCGACCAGTTCGCGTCATTTCCGCCACCGCGGTCGATCATCTGCTCCACCCGGTTGTCGGTGGAATCCGGAAAGTCGACCGAGACCGCTACCGAAGATCCGAAGGCGGAGAAGTTCCGAACCCCGGCAATCTGCGCACTGTTTTCATGAGCTGCGTCGAACGAGTTGTAACCCGCTTCCGGATGAGGTCCGCTATCCTGCGAGGTCGAATTGAAGTCCACCAGCAACTGGGCAGAAGCCCCAAAGGTGGTAAGCAAGAGTGCGAGTACGGGCTTTGTGATGGGCGCACGCAGCCCGGAGGGGGGATTCAGGGTCATGTGACGAGTTAAGGTTCGGCAATTTAGGGGCTGATCCGGATGGTGGCAACTGCACATTCGGGTATCGTCCGGCCCGGTGGACATCATGAGCGTGAATCCGTATTGGAATCGAAATCGGGGGCACGTAGTCTGCACGCCAACCGATATGGCTGCTCCACGCTCTTCTCACCCGAACCTCATTCTGCTCGTGGCGCTGGCCTGCGCGATTTCGCTGCTGGCCTCCGCCCCGCTGCCCGCGGCCGAGCCCCCCAACATCGTTCTCATCTTTGTCGATGACATGGGCTACGGCGACCTGGCGTGCTACGGAAACAAGAAGATCAAAACTCCGAATCTGGATCGTCTCGCCGTGGAAGGGCAACGCTGGACGAGTTTCTATTCTTCCGGTGCCACCTGTGTGCCGAGTCGCACCGGACTCATGAGTGGCCGGCATCCTTCCAAGGTCAAACGAGGTCAGCTCGCCGAATCGCGAAAGGAGTTGATGGCCGCGATGTTGAAAGGCTGCGGATATACGAACGCGATCCTCGGCAAGTGGCATCTCGCCGGTTATCCCAAGGACTTCACCAAGAGTCCCATGCATCCCCTGGAGTGCGGTTTCGACTATCACTTCGGAACACCGGGCAGCAACGATGTGCCGGCTCCGAAGGGGACCGTGCAGAACCGAGTGCTCTTCGACCGGTGCGAAAAGACCACCTTCCAGGTCCCTCTCATCCGCGGGCGTGAGGTGGTGGAGTTTCCCGTCAACCAGGAGCTCTTCACGCAGCGTTACACCGCCGAGGCGGTGAAGTGGATCAAGGAAAAGAAGGACCAGCGCTTCTTTCTCTACCTTGCCCACAACATGCCGCATGCACCGGTCTTTGCCTCTCCCAAGTTCCAGGACCAGAGTGACGGTGGCCGTTACGGTGACGTGATCGAGGAGATCGACTGGTCGGTGGGGCAGGTGATGGCTGCCTTGAAGGAATCCGGAATCGATGAGCAGACCCTCGTGGTCTTCACCAGCGACAACGGCCCGTGGTCAATGTTCGGTCCCCACGGCGGCACCGCCGGTCCGCTGCGTGGGGAAAAGGGGACCTCCTGGGAAGGTGGATTCCGAGTGCCGGGGATCTTTCGTTGGCCCGGTAAGATCAAGCCGGGAGTGGTCGATGCGCTGGCCGCCAATCTTGACCTCTACGCCACCTTTGCCAGCCTCGCCAAGGGCAGCGAGCCCAAGGAGAAGCCGGGCTACATCTCGAAGGACCTCTCGGGAGTTCTCTTGCGGAACGAAGCGAGTCCGCGCATGACCTGGTTTTACGGCGCCGCCTATCGGTCCGGGAACTATAAGATCCACCTCACCACCAAGGAGCGCTCTTCCAACCCGGACACCCGCAAGCGCGAACCGGTTGCCAGGCACGATCCTCCCCTCCTCTTCGATCTCTCGAAGGACATTGGGGAGCGGACCAACATCGCCGCCGATCATCCGGAAATCGTGGCCCGTCTCGTCGCGGAGATGGCCGAGTTTCGCAAATCCAACTAGGCAGCGCTGCCCGTAGCGGCACGCCTTCGCGTCGATTTTGTGGGTTGATCCCAGCATCACGGAATTGGAAAGGCTCGAAGAAACGGACGGGGAAGCCCTTCCGCGACGATCACCGGCCTTCCCCTTGCGCTCCCTACCTCTCCGCTGCGGCGCGGATCGCTTCCAGTTCCTCCCAGCGGTCGTAGAGCCGGGCTGCTGCGGTCTTGGCGGGCTCAAGCTCGTCGCTGAGCCTGGTGGCCTCCTCGTAGTGCTCCACGAAGAAGTCGGGGTCGTTGAGCTTCTGCTCGATCTCGGCGGCCTTCTCTTCCGCGGCGAGAATTGCTTCCTCGATGCCCTCCAGTTCACGGGTCTCATTGAAGGTGAGTTTGCGCAGGCGGGTGCTCCCTTCGTGCTTTTTCGGAGCGGCGGTGGTCTTCTTGTAGGATTGCTCGAGACGACGATAGCGCGCTTCGTGCTGCAATTTTTTTTCGAGGTAATAGGAGTAGTTCCCGGTCTGCACCACCACCTCGCCTTCTTCGAAGGCCACGATCTGGTCGCAGATGCGATCGAGGAAGTAGCGGTCGTGGCTGACCACCAGGACCGTGCCGCCAAAGTCGGCGAGCGCTTCCTCCAGCATGCGGAGGCTGGGGAGATCGAGGTCGTTGGTGGGTTCGTCGAACACGAGGACGTTGCCACCAGTCTTGAGGACCTTGGCAAGGAGAAGGCGGGCACGCTCACCGCCCGAGAGAATATCGACGCGTTCCTTGATGCGTTGATCGCTGAAGAGATAGCGCCGCAGATAGGCGCGGGCACCCAGGGTCTCCTCGCCGAACTCGACGGTCTCGCGCCCATCGGAAATCTCATCGAGCACCGAACCGCTCCCATCGAGAACGAGGCGCGACTGGTCGATGTAGTTGAACTGGCAGCGCTTGCCGATGATGGCGTGTCCTTCGTCGGGCTTGCGCTCGCCAAGGCAGATCCTGAGCAGCGTGGTTTTTCCCACACCGTTGCGGCCCACGATGCCGGTGCACTGGCCCGGCTTGAGGGAGACGGTGAGTTTGCGAAAGAGCCAGCGGTGTTCCTCCCCTTCGCCCACGGACGCCCCGACCTCCTCAAGGTCAATCGCGACGTTGCCAAGATCCGGAGGAGGCGGGAGGAGCAGGTCCATCTCGCGTTCTTCCGGGGGAGCTTCCAGGCCTGCCACCGCATAAAACTGGTCGAGTCGATGGCGCGACTTGGTGGTGCGCGCCTTCACCCCGGCCCGCACCCACTCGAGTTCCTCGCGCAGGAATCGTTGGCGGCGGCGCTCGGACTGCCCCGCGATTTGTTGGCGCAGCGCCTTCGATTCGAGATAGGCAGTGTAGTTGCCGGCGTGCGAGAAGCACTTGCCCTGGTCGAGTTCGACCACCCGCGTGGCGATCAGGTCGAGGAAGTAGCGGTCGTGGGTGACGAAGATGAGAGCGCCTGTGAACGACTGAAGAAATTGCTCGAGCCAGCGGATCGACTCGGCGTCGAGGTGGTTGGTCGGTTCATCCAGGAGGAGCAGGTCGGGTTGGGATGCGAGGGCGCGGCAGAGAGCGACGCGGCGCTTCTCTCCACCAGAGAGGGGAGCAACCGGTTCGTCGAGGGAGGGTGCGTAGAGGGCGGTGACCAGCGACTTGATGCGGCTGTCCAGGTTCCAGCCGTCGGCGTGGTCGATGAAATGAAGAAGATTCGCCAGTTCAGCGTCGGATCCGTCGCCCGCTTCGTACTTGCGCACCGCGGCAACCAGGTCGGCGGCACCTCCCTCGATGTTCTCGCGCACGGTGAGGGTCTCATCGAGTTCGAACTCCTGCGGGAGGAAGCCGACGCGAACGCTGCGTTGGATGGAAACCTCCCCGCTGTCGGCCTTCTCCTGGCCGGCGAGAATCCTGAGCAGGCTGGTCTTCCCGCAGCCGTTGCGACCGACCAGGCCAACTTTTTCCCCGGCTTCGATGGCAATGGCCGCGCCCTCCAGCAGCTTTTGGTAGCCGTAGGCGAGATCGAGGGAACTGGCGGAGAGGAGGGTGGCCATGCGAACGGTGAGGTCCCTATGGGGAAGAGGGCGCAACCTCAAGCCGCGAAATCGGAGGCCACGCGGGGTGCGGAAAAACCCAACCTCCCAGTTGCCGCGGGTGAGGGGAAGTGGACAGCTACGGTAAGCAGTGTCCAGACTTGGGAAGCAGGTCGTCTGCATACTGGACACGGTTTGCTGGTTACTCTCTGCGGTCGTCCGTCGGAAGGGGAGAGCTGTCGCTCACCTTCGAAGTCGATCCGAGGTGCCGAGTGGTATCTCAGGTCCGCGCGGTCTGGCACCTCGAGCGCAATGCCGGTGAGTTGGATCTTGTCGGGCGGTGGGCGGAAGCAAATGGGGAATCGAGTTGGCCACTCGACACATTAGATAGGGTTCCCTAACTGTTAGTGTTGAATTCCTGTAGGCGAATCAACAACTCCCGGACGACATTCCCCATCGCTCTCGGCTTCCCGGACATATCGGGATGAGCAGCGTGAGTGCCGCTTCTCGAAGTTCGAACGGCTCCTCGTGAGTACTGGAGATAGGTCAAGGCTGGCGAAGTCCTGATTGAGCGCCACAACACGCTCTTCAAGCGGTTCCAATGGCGGATCCGGCACACGGCCTTCCTGCGGGAAATGGTCAGCATGCTCGACGAGACCTCCCGCTGGGTCAATCTGTCGGACGGAGGCCACCTCGAAAACCGGGCCACCATGGAACCGCTGCGGCGGCAGTGTAAGTTTATCATCATCGGTGATGGAGAAGCGGATCCTCATCTCCAATTCAACGGTCTCGCCACCCTGATCCGGACCGCCCGCATCGACCTTGGAGTCGAGATCGATATCAACCTCGACAAGATCCGCCTCAAGAAAATCCACGACAAGGACAAGAAGCCAAACATCAGCACTGGGCGATGGGGACGATCACCTATCCGAACAATGAGAAGGTCGAAGGTCGGAGGTCGGAAGTTCGAAGGTCGAGTCGGGAAGGCTACTTCTTTTTCCCCCAGCGCGCTTCCCAGATCTCCGCCAACTTGGTCACTACCTCTGGCTGTTTCGCGGCGAGGTCGATCGTCTCCGTGCGATTCCTGGCGAGATTATAGAGGGCCCAGGGCCGCTTGCCACCTTCGCGCACGATCTTGTAGTCGCCCTTCACGATCGCGTGGGTGTTGGCGTGGTTGAAGAGGTAGGCGTGGTCGCGGCTCGTGGTCTTCCCCTTCATGATCGGAACGAGGGAGAGGCTTTCGAGGGTATCGATTGTTTTTCCGTTGAATTCCTCCGGGAGTTCCGCGCCGGCCAGCTCAGCACAGGTCGCCATCATGTCGATGACGTGTCCGCGTTGTTCGGTGATCGATCCGGCCTTGGTCTTGAGCCCGGCCGGCCAGTGCATGATGGCGGGCGTGCAGGCGCCGCCGTTGTGGACGTTCATCTTGTAGCGGCGCATGGGCGTGTTCTGCGCACAGGCCCAGTTGTGACCAACGCTGCCGTAGGTGAGCGGACCTCCCATCGGGACATCGTACTTGTCGCCCACCGCCACGGTCTTGCCCTCTTTCCTGGCCTTCGCGAGGATGTTGTTGGCAGTGTTCCAGCCGTTGCCCCCGAGGTGTTCGGGGCAGGCACCATTGTCGTGGAAGTAGACGATGAGGGTGTTCTCGAACTGCTTGGTGCGCTTCAGGGCACCCACGATCCGGCCCACCGCCTGGTCCATGTGATCGACCATCGCGGCATAGATGGCCTGGTTGCGGATGCGCCACGGTTTGTGGTCGATGCTCTCCCAATCCTTGACTCGTCCCTCGCGCTCGGGGAGAGGAAAGCGCTCCTTGTCGATGATGCCCATCTTGAGCATGCGCGCGTAGCGCTCGTTGCGTAACTTGTCCCAGCCGCCCTCGTAGCGCTCGAGATACTTGTTGATCGATTTCTCCGGTGCGTGCATGGGCCAGTGCGCGGCGGTAAAGGCGACGTACTGAAAGAACGGTTTGTCTGACTTGGCGAAGTTCTCAATCTGTCGCACGGCTTCGACGCCGATCTTGTCGGTGTAGTAGTATTTCTCGCCATCCGGCACGGCGGGCTCGGTGTTGCGGGTGAGGGTATAGGGATCCCAGAACGATCCGGCGCCTGTCATCGTTCCGTAAAAGTCATCGAAGCCGCGCTGGATCGGTCCGTCCTTTTTCGGGTTCATCCCGAGGTGCCACTTGCCCACCATCCCGGTATCGTAACCGGCGGTCTTGAGAACCTCCGCGATGGTGACCTGGTTCTTGCCCAGGGAGTTGCTGTATCGACCGCTCAAGAGGGTCGCGCGGGTGGGCCAACAACGTGCGGTGTTGTAAAACTCCGTGAAGCGCAGCCCCCCTGCCGCGAGGGCGTCGAGATTGGGCGTCTCGATCTCTCCTCCAAAACAACCGAGATCGGAGAAGCCCATGTCGTCGGTGAGCACGATCAGGATATTGGGCCGGTCGGAGGCCCAAAGCGCGGAGGGGAGGCACAGGACAGCGGCGAGCAAATAAGGGATCCATGTCTTCATCTGGGGGCAGCGATATCAGGGTGAGGTATGGCTTACAACCCGTGTTGGGCCGCCGCTCAGTCGTGACGCAGTGGAGATAACGCCCGTAGACAGAGGGCTGAAGCCGGAAACACGGCCGGAAAGCCAGGGTTGTTGCGAAGCCCAAATGGGTTAAAGTAGCGGGAATTTGGCTTTTCGAACGACCCGCTGCGCCCGATAATGAGGGTCGCATCTAATTCTAATGAGCCTCCACGCAAAACTAAGCCCCGAAGCCGAAGCCCGTCTTGAGGCCCAGAAGAGAAACTCGGTCATCACCAGCGTGGTGATTTCCCTGCTCTCGATGCTCCTCGTGATCCTGATCCTCGTCTTCATTCTGTTACCCAGCTTGGCCATCAAGTCGCCGACCATTGTGACTTACCAGGCGGGTGGTCCGGAAGAGGACACCATGGATCAGAAGGAGATCAATCCGCAGATTCAACGCAAACCTTCGGCCCCGTCTTCCTCGATGGCAAAGGTGATTGCCTCCACTACTCCCTCTCCCACTGCCGTTCCCGTTCCCGAAACCGAGGCAGAGCCCAATCTTGACTACGGAAGCGGCGACGACTTTGGTGACGGATGGGGATCCGGCGGCGATGGCGGTGGTGGTGGGTTCGGGAACATCCCGGCCGTCATGCGCAAGCGTTGTTCGAAGGCAGACCGCCTGCAACGTCTCTTGTCCAATGGAGGAACCGAGAAGTGCGAAGTGGCCGTCGTGAAGGCCCTCGACTGGTTCCAGACCACCCAGCAAAATGACGGTTCCTGGGGCGGCAACTTCAAGGTTGCCTACACTGGTTTGGCGCTCCTGGCCTACCTTGGTCACTGCGAAACCCCCCTCTCGCCGGAGTACGGCGAAACCGTCACCAACGCGATCGTCTACCTCGTCAATGTCAGCACCAAGAACAAGGGTCGCATGGGCTCCGATTTTCAGGGCAATGCCTGGGTCTACGAACACGCCATCGCGACTTATGCGATCGCCGAGGCCTACACTTTCTGCAAGCAACTCGGAGTGAACCTGCCCAATCTCATGGAGGCAGTCCAGAACTCCGGACAGACCATCATCGACGGTCAGAACGCCTCCGGAGGATGGACCTATCGGTTCTCGGAAGAGAAGCGCAACGATACTTCTGTGATGGGTTGGTGCCTCCAGGCCCTCAAGGCTTGCAAGCACACCGGGATCGAGTACCGCAACATGACCAAGTGTGTGCGCGACGGGCTTTCCGCTCTCGAACGAAACCAGGGAGCGAGCGGGGTGATCGGTTACACGAATTCCAATCAACGGGACGATGGAACCACGCTCTCGTCCGCCGGGGCCCTCTGCTTTCAGATCTGGGGCAAGGAAGCGCACTCCGTGCCAAGAAAGGCCTGCAGGTTTGTGAACAAGGGCATCAAGTGCAATTGGGGAGGGAAGGACACCGACCTCTACGGCCACTACTACGCCTCCCAGGCCATGATCAACCATGGAGGAAAATACTGGAAGGAGTACAACGAACTCTTCCGCGACCAGACGTTGAACAACCAGAACGCCGATGGTTCCTGGAAAATCCCCGGAAACACCGGTCACGGGTTGGGCAATCAGCACTACGTCTCCTGCCTCGCCACCCTCATGCTGGAGGTCTACTACCGCTTCCTGCCCGGCACCGGAGGCAAGTAGTCCAGTCGCCCTGGGAGGCGCGCCGGCCTGACTTTGCAGGCGCATTGTGTCGTTCGGCCGGCCCGGCGCGGGATGCAGGGCAGCGCATCCTGGATGGGCGGTAAGCCGAGTAGCCCGCTACTTCTTCCTTGCGGCCGGGGGCGACCAGGGCAGGAAGTCGAGTCGCGAGCAAAAGGGTGAGGCGGGAAGGCCGGCACGGTTGTAGAGATTGGCATTCTTCGGCGCTCCGCTGCAGGCGTAGCGCACCGCCACCGGCTTCGGAACGGCGGTTGAAGTGACCACCACTTGCTCGCTTGCGATCTTGGCCAGGGCGGGATGCCAGACGCCATCCTCGCCCGCGAGTTCGAAGTGGGCGAGGTCGGTCGCGGGGGTTTCCTTCGGCGCGGCAAGGCCCTCCTTGCGGGCGGCCATCAATCCCCCTCCCAAGTGTGCAAAGCTCACTCGCACGGTTGTGCCGGTGAACCGGGCTGACTTGAAGAGAGGGCCCGAGGGAATGACGTCCTTCTTTCCGTAGTGCAAGGCGAGGGGCCATTTCGCGAGGCGTTCGCCGACGTCGATCTTGTTGGCGGGGTGAATGTCGGCGTCGCGCAAATCAATGGTCACCGCCATCCCGGTGTTTGGGATCTCCAGGCTCAAGCGTTGTTCTTCGCGCACGCGGGTCCAGCCATCGAATTCATCACGAAATCCCGGCAGCTGCACGAAGTAAACCGGCATGGCGGGCTGCTTCCACACCCGGCGCCATCCTTCGATCATGGCGCCCATCTTGAGGCGATAGTTGCGGGGATCTTCGGCCACGCCCGCGTTCGACTCGGCTTGATACCAAATCGCGCCGCGCACCGCGTAAGGGGCGACCGGTGCGAGGCGGCTATTGAAGATGCGGCCGGGCAGTCCGGCGTCGTTGCGCACCCAGACTCCGCCTACGAGACGCTTGAGCTCCTCCAGCTTGTTCTGATCTGCGAGCCTGAGGATCGGTTTCAAGGCCTCGTGCTTTTCGAATTCCGGACGCGGAATGAATCCTTCAATCGGTTTGCCGCCCCACGAAGTTTCGATGATGCCAATCGGGACCTTGAGTTCCTCGTGGAGGCGGCGCGCGAAGAAGTAGGCCGCCGCTGATTGCCCCTTGCGCACGTTCGGGGAATCGGTCTTCCAGTGGTACTGCTCGCGATCGATGTCTGCCACTGGATGCTCGGCAGCGCCGCACCCGATACGCAACATGCGCACCCCAAGCGACGCTGGATTTGTCATTGCGTCCTGCCCTTCCGGGAGGCGACTGGCGCAGGCAGCGAGCGAAAACTGCATGTTCGACTGTCCGCTCGCCAGCCAGACTTCGCCCACCACGAGATCGGTGAAGCTAATCTCGCGTTTTCCGTCGCGCACTTTCAAGGCCGTCCCCGTGAGGTTCGATTTCAGGGGATCGAGATGCAGCATCCATTCGCCCGCCTTGCTCGACTTGGTTGCCTTCTTCTGCCCTGCAAACTCCACGCTAACCACTGCCCCTGGAGTTGCCTTTCCCCAAACCGGAACGCGCACTCCCTGTTGAAGCACCGCGTGATCGCTAAACACCCCGGTGACTTCAAGTTGAGCCCCCGAGGTGCTCGCTCCTGCGACCGCGACACAGGCGACCAATCCCCAGTAGGTATGACGCGAACTCATGCCAAGAACCATGGAGAGAGGGCGGGGGCGTCGTCAACCAAAGACCTCCCGACATCGTCCTTGATCCACCGGCGGCAATGCCCATCCTTCCGAAACCAACTATGAGGCTGTCCCGCCCAATCGCTATCCTGTTCTGCCCGCTGTTAGGACTCAGTGCCAACGCGGCGCCCAAAAAATTCGCAAGTGAGGTAATCACAAAAGAGACGCCCGGCCACCAGGTCGAGATCGAAATCGATATCACGGGAGCCAAGCAGCTTGTCCTGGAGGTAACCGATGGAGGCGACAGCGCTTACGATTGGGCAGACTGGGTCGAGCCGCGGCTCGTTGCGGCCGATGGGACTGAGCGTTCCCTCACCGAGTTGAAATGGATCTCTGCGACCAACGGCACACACGTGGGCAAGAATCACGGGCAGGGTCCGCTTCTGGTCGATGGCAAGCCGGTCGCCAAGGGGATTGGAACGCACGCGACCTCGCTCATCGTCTACAAACTGCCTGCAGGATACACCCTCTTTCGTGCCCACGGTGGCCTCGACACCGAGGCGACGAAGCAGAAGAACAGCCGCGGCTCGGTTCAGTTTCGCGCCTATACGGATCCCAAGGTAAGTGCTCTCCCACCGCTCGACGTCACGCTGCCGGACGGATTTCATGCCGAACGGCTCTACGATGTAAACATTTCCACCCAAGGATCGTGGGTGGCACTCGGCGTGGATGGCAAGGGCCGGCTAATCGCCTCCGACCGGCTGGGACCGCTCTATCGCATCGTGTTGCCCCCGGCCGGAGCGAAGAACACTCTGCCGGAAGTGGAGAAACTTCTGGTCGAGGTGGGCCAGGCGAACGGACTGCTCGAAGCGTTTGGAAGTCTCTACGTCATGGGGATCGGATCCGGGAAGTGGAAGGGGAAATCCGGACTTTTTCGGCTCACCGATACTACCAACGACGATCACTACGACAAGGTCGAGCACCTCATGTCGGTGCGCGTGGGCAGCGACCACCACGGGCACGCGATCATTCTCAACCCCGACAAAGATCGGCTCGTGATGCTTTGTGGAAATAGCACCGACATGCCCGACCAGATCGCCACCCGGCACCTCCGTGGGCAATCGGAGGATCATCTCCTCCCGCGCAGCACCTACTACGGACACAACACCAACCGCATGGCGCCGGGTGGATTCGTGGTGAGTTGCCGGCCCGACGGAACAGATCGCCGGATTCTCTGTGCGGGTTTCCGCAACCCCTACGACCTCGCCTACAACGGCGAGGGGGAGCTGTTTACATTCGATGCGGATATGGAGTATGACGTGGGAGCCCCGTGGTATCGGCCCACGCGGGTGAATCACTGCGTGAGTGGCGGCGAATTTGGCTGGCGATTCGGAGCGGGCAAGTGGCCCAACTGGTATCCGGACACCGCGGGCACAACCATTGACATCGGGCGTGGAAGTCCGACTGGCGTGATCTTTGGCTACGGCGCGAAATTTCCCGCCAAGTACCAACAGGCGCTCTACGTCCTCGATTGGACCTACGGCAAGATCTACGCCGTGCACCTGAAATCGGATGGCGCGACCTACACCGGCGAATTTGAGACCTTCCTCTCCGGCCGTGGCCTCCCGGTCTCGGACATCGTGATTGGCCATGATCGCGCGATGTACTTCATCACAGGCGGCCGGCGGAGCAAGAGCACCCTCGTGCGGGTAACCTACGAAGGCTCGGAATCAACGATTCCCTACACCTACCCTTCACGCCTCACGACCATTACTGAGCAAAAGGGCCGCGAATTGCGCCAGGTGAGGCGCCGGCTGGAAACCCTGCACGGCAAAGCGAATCCCGGGACCGTGGCCAAAGCCTGGCCGGATCTCTCCAATTCCGATCGCGCCATTCGATATGCGGCCCGCACCGCGATCGAACATCAGCCGGCGGACTGGTGGGCCGAACGCGCGGTGGGAGAGTCGCATTCCCTCGCCGCCATCGAAGGGGCGGTCGCTCTCGCGCGGATGGGAGCAAAACAATACCAGGCAGGCCTGGAGAAGAACCTGGGGCGGCTGGATTTCGCGTCGTTGAAAGGCGAGCAGAAACTCGATCTGCTTCGTGCCTACGGATTGATTTTCATTCGGATGGGCGCCCCGAGTGCGGCGACCAAAAGCTCTCTGATCGCTCGGCTCTCGCCGCACTACCCATCGGGCGATGAAGCCCTCAATCGCGAGCTCTGCCAGATGCTGATCTACCTGAACGCTCCGGAAGCAGTGGCGAAGTCGGTCAAGCTACTGGGCGCATCAGAGACCCAGGCTGATCAAATGTTTTACGCCTATCATCTGCGATCCATCAAAGACGGCTGGAGCAATGACGATCTGCGCGCCTACTTCGGCTGGATCCAAACTGCAGAGTCGAATCGCGGGGACTACACCGGTGGTGGGCACTTTGGTAATTTCCTGAAGATGGTCCGCAAGGAAGCCCTCGCGCGCCTGAGTGAGAATCAGAAGAAGGCTGTCGGCGCGCAGATTGCGGCCAAGCCTGCGGAGAAACCGCCCGTGCTGGCGGCGCGGAACCACGTTCGTGAGTGGAAGGTGGCAGACCTCAAGCCGGCGCTCGTCCGGGTGGAAACGGGCCGCTCCTATATTCGTGGCAAGAGGCTCCACTCCGGCCTCTGTGCCACCTGCCACCTCTTCAACGGCAAAGGCGGGGCGCTCGGTCCCGATCTTTCCTCGGTGGGTGGCAAATATGACTACGCCACTCTGCTTACCGAGATTATTGAGCCCTCTAAAGTCATCTCGGATCAGCACGCGGCCGTGACCTTGAAGTTGAAAGATGGCTCTACGCTCTTCGGACGCGAAGTAGGCGGTGATGACGATATTCTCAACTTGGCGGTTAATCCGCTGAATCCGGAGGAGATCGTGAAGGTGATCAAGGGCGACATCGCCGAACGAGTAGTTTCCAAGGTCTCCATGATGCCGCCGACTCTCTTGAACACCCTGACCGAGGAAGAGATCCTCGATTTGCTGATGTACCTCAGTTCAGGGGGCAAGGTGGGGCATACGGCATTTCAGAAGTAGCTCCGCAAATGAGGCTGTTGTTCGTCATCGGGCATCTTTTTCGTTGTTCCCAACGGCTCCGGACTGAAATTCGACGAGTTGCTCCGTTAGGCTGAATAGATTGCGGATTTGTGATCGTAATACCTTCGTGCCTTGCCGGAGTGGGCCGAATCTTATTCTCAATCTCCGATCGTTTTCTGACAGTCCACCGCTCACTTCATGAGGAATTCTTCACTACCTCTTTCAGCTGGTCTTCTCGCCGTCCTGTCGTCTGTGACGATCGCAGCGGAAGAGCGCGTTCGCTTCGATCGCGACATTCGTCCGATCCTCTCTGAAAACTGCTTTGCCTGCCACGGACCAGACCAGCACGAACGCAAGGCGAAGTTGCGACTCGATGTGAAGGATGGCGGCATCTTCGAAGATCGCAAGGGCGTGATCGCGGTCGTGCCCGGCAAGCTTGATGAGAGCGAGTTGATCTTCCGCCTCACCACCGATGACAAGGAGGAGGTCATGCCGCCGCCCAAGGCCAAGAAGACCCTGACCCCGGACGAGATCGCTCTCATCAAGAGATGGGTTGCCGAGGGCGCGGAGTGGGAAGGCCACTGGGCCTACGAACTGCCGCGCAAGTCAACCGTGCCGAATGGCGCACATCCGGTGGACCATTTTATCGGGCAACGTCTCGAAGCAGAAGAACTCAAGCCTTCACCGGCAGCCAGGCCGCACACCTTGCTCCGTCGCATGAGTTTCGATCTCACCGGACTGCCGCCCACCCCGGACCAGGTCGCGGCCTTCACCAGGCAGGCTGCCACCGATCTTTCCGGCGCGGCATCCGCCGCGGTCGACCGACTTCTTGATAGCCCCCGCTACGGTGAACGGATGGCAACCTTCTGGCTAGACCTCGTGCGCTATGCGGACTCGATCGGCTACCACAGTGACAACCCGATGGATGTCTTCCTCTACCGTGAGTGGGTGATCAATTCCTTCAACTCCAACCAGCGGTTCGACGAGTTTACGCGGTGGCAACTCGCAGGTGACTTGCTTCCCAACTCGACCGCCGAGCAGAAGGTGGCCTCCGGATACAACCGCTTGTTGCAGACCACGGAAGAAGGAGGCGCGCAGCCGAATGAGTATGTCGTGATCTACGCGGCCGATCGGGTCCGCAACATTTCCGGAGCCTGGCTGGGCGGAACGCTTGGCTGCGCGCAATGCCATGATCACAAATTCGATCCCTACACCTCGAAGGACTTCTACTCGATGGGGGCCTTCTTCGCCGACATCAAGGAGAAACCGGTAGGGCGCCGCGCGGCCGGGATGCCGATAGCGACCGCCTCGCACAAGAAACGTGCGCAGGAGCTGGAGGCGAGAATTGCCGGCCTCAGCAAGGCGAACACCGTGCCCACGCCCGCAATTTTCGCGGCCCAGGCCGAGTGGGAAAAGAGCATCGCTGTTTCCGTGGAGCCGACGCTCAGCGAGTGGCATCTCATTGGTCCTCTCTCCGAGGGAAGTCCCGACAAGGTGTTCAAGACCGAGTTTGGACCGGAAAGGGGGATCGATCCCAAGGCGGAGATCAGGGGAAAGAAGTGGCAAAAGCGGAGCGACTTCCCGGATGGAAAAGTTCACGCCCTGCCCCAGGACGCAAACTCGGCCTGGTATCTCTACCGCACCATCAACGCGCCCCAGGCCACCCAGCTCGCCCTCTCGCTCGGTTCCGACGATGCCATCCGGGTGTGGGTCAACGGCGAGGAAAAGCTGAGCAAGAACGTGTCGCGCGGACCGGCGCCCGATCAGGAGAAGATCACGATCCAGCTCAAGAAGGGAAACAACCGGTTTCTCATGAAGATCGTGAACTTCGGCGGGGGCGCGGGCTTCTACTTCAAGGCGGGCGGAAGCAATGTGCCCGCCAAGGTGGTGGCCAGCGTGAAGATTCCCCTCGACAAGCGCAACGACGCGCAACGTGCAGAGGTGGCGAACTACTACCTCTCCATCGCCCCTGCGCTGGCCGATGCGCGAAGCAAGCTCGAGGCCGCGAAGAAGGAGAAGGCCGAGTTCGACAAG
Organism: Roseibacillus sp.; assembly: GCA_046581525.1. Taxonomy (GTDB): domain Bacteria; phylum Verrucomicrobiota; class Verrucomicrobiia; order Verrucomicrobiales; family Akkermansiaceae; genus Roseibacillus_B. The sequence continues at coordinate 23,912 of JAYGGC010000002.1, forward strand.
CAGCTGCCACGCACGCTGGTGACTACCGCCACCAATCCGCGGGAGATGCGCATCCTTGCGCGAGGAAACTGGCTCGATAAATCAGGAGTCCTCGTCACGCCCGCGATTCCCGAATTCCTCGGCAAGCTTGACACCGGTGATCGGCGCGCCACGCGGCTCGACCTCGCCAACTGGGTGGTTGACCGGGAAAATCCGCTCACTGCGCGCACCTTCGTGAACCGGGTATGGAAGCTCTTCTTCGGAGCGGGCCTCTCGCGCAATGTCGACGACCTCGGTGCCCAGGGTCAGTGGCCGAGCCATCTCGAACTGCTCGACTGGCTTGCGGTCGACTTCGTCGAAAGCGGCTGGGACGTGAAGCGACTTGTGAGACTGCTGGTGACCTCCCAGGCGTACGCGCAGTCATCCAAATCGACGGTGGCCACCCGCGATCGGGATCCCCTGAACATCCTGCTCGGCCGGCAGGCGCGCTTCCGTCTGGACGCTGAGATGGTGCGGGACAACGCTCTGGCGCTCGGCGCCATTCTGGTCGAACAAATTGGTGGGCGCAGCGTGAAGCCCTATCAACCGGCCGGCTACTGGCGCCACCTCAACTTTCCCGGTCGCAAGTGGGCGCCCGATGGCGGCCCGAGCCAATATCGCCGTGCGATTTACACGCACTGGCAACGCAGCTTCCTGCACCCGAGCCTCCTGGCCTTTGACGCGCCCTCGCGCGAAGAGTGCATCGCCGAGCGTCCGCGTTCGAACACTCCGCTCCAGGCCCTCGTTCTTCTCAACGACCCGACCTACGTCGAGGCTGCGCGGGCCTTCGGGGAACGCATCGTGAAGGAGGGCGGAGGCAATCCTGCCTCCCGAATCCGCTGGGCCTTCATCGAGGCGATCTCCCGCACTCCCACTGCTGCCGAGCTCAAAGTTGTGATCAACCTCCACGCCGCGCAACTGAAGCGCTACCAAGGCGATGAGGCCGCCGCGAAAGAATTTCTCGGCGTGGGCATGCGTCCCCTGCCGGCCGGTCTTCCGCCGGCCGACCTCGCGAGCTGGACCACCGTCGCGCGAATCATCCTCAATCTCCACGAAACGATTACTCGTCAGTAAGGGCTTCTCCAGCCTGAGCACTTTCCACTGAATACTGAACCCAGGTTCCCATGGACTACCAAGATCTCCTCAACCGCCGCTCCTTTCTCAATCGTGCCAGCACGGGCATCGGCGCGGTGGCCCTCGCATCGCTCCTGAATGATTCCTATGCCGCCGTGGCGGATAAGAAATGGACTGGCGTGATTGGAAAGCCGCACCTTCCCCAGAAGGCCAAGCGCGTCATCCACCTCTGCATGGCGGGTGGTCCCTCGCACCTCGAGACCCTCGATTACAAACCCAAGCTTGCCGAGATGAACGGCAAAGCGATGCCCAAGTCGATCACCGAGGGGCAGCCCATCGCACAGTTGCAGGGCAGTAGAAACAACCTCAAGTGCCTGGGACCGCAGCACGAGTTCAAGAACTTCGGGAAAAGCGGCCAGCACATCAGCAGCATCTTTCCGCACATCGGCGAGATTGCCGATGAGATTGCGATCGTGCGCTCGATGGTCACTGAGCAGATCAACCACGATCCGGCCCACACCTTCATGAACACGGGCACGCAGATTTCCGGCCGGCCGTGCATGGGATCGTGGCTGCTCTACGGACTTGGTGCCGAGGCCAACGACCTTCCTGGCTACGTGGTGCTCACCTCGGTGGGCGGGGGTCAGAGCCAACCGATTGCGGCGCGCCAATGGCACAGCGGCTTTCTACCCAGCCGCTTTCAGGGTGTTCCCTTCCATGCCAAGGGTGATCCCGTGCTCTATGTCGGCAATCCGAAAGGGGTCTCCAGTGCCGATCAGCGCTCGGTGGTCGATACGGTCAACGCGCTCAACAAGATTCACGACCGCGAGGTCGACGATCCCGAAATTGCGGCCCGCATCGCGCAGTACGAGATGGCTTTCAAGATGCAGACATCCGTTCCGGGATTGATGGATGTCTCCAAGGAGCCCAAGCACGTCCTCGAAAGCTACGGGGCCAAGCCGGGCGACGGTTCCTTTGCTTCGAACTGCCTGCTCGCGCGGCGTCTTGCCGAACGGGGCGTGCGCTTCATCCAACTCTACCATCGAGGATGGGATCACCACGGCGGGGTCAAGGGCGGGACCAAGAATACGGCCGGCCTCGTGGACAAGGCGAGCGGGGCCTTGATCAAGGATCTCAAGGAGCGCGGGATGCTGGAGGACACCCTCGTGATCTGGGGCGGCGAATTCGGCCGCACGCCGATGGCGCAGGGCAGCGGACGCGATCACCACATCAAGGGCTTCTCAATGTGGATGGCCGGCGGCGGGATCAAGGGCGGAGTCAGTCACGGAGCCACCGACGACCTCGGTTACAACGCCGAGAAGGACGTGGTCACCGTGCACGACTTTCACGCGACGCTCCTGCATCTCTTCGGCATCGACTACCGGAGGTTCAGCTACAAGTTCCAGGGCCTCGACTTCCGCCTCACCGGAGTGGAGCCGGCCAAGGTGGTGAAGGCGATCCTGGCGTAACTTGCTGATCGTGCCGAATGGAGTGGCCGGGTTGATCCTGAGGCAGCTCTCCAAGGCCGGAGCCCAGTGAGCCGACGTCGTTCGACTTGAGGGCCTTGGTCAACCGGATCACCAGTCGTCGGTCCGAAAGGCCAGCGCCGGCAAGCCGTCCTTGTTGAACAAGTTCGCCCAGTTGCGTTTCTTCGAACAGGCAAAGCGAACCGCAACTGGTTTGGCGACCGCCTCGGAGGATACCACCACGCTGTCGCCCACAATCACGGCCTCGGCCCAGACGAACTTCTGGTCCGCTCCCGCGATTGCAAATCCAGTGAGGGGCTTCCCCTGCGCCGTGGTGAGGCCTTTGCCGACCTCGCTGAATCGGATCTCAATCCGATTCCCCTCGATGGTGTGGGACTTGTAGCGCGGACCGTGCGCGAGCAGATCCTTGCCATAGACCTTGCTGAGCGCGACTTGCGCCGCGCGATTTCCGTAGCCCCACTTGTTGATGGGATGGACGCCCGAGCCCAGATCGGCGGCCGATACCATGTGTGCGTTGGGATTGTCCATGATGCGAATGAACTCGAGACGCCGGGATCCGTCGGCGACATTGGGCACGTTGGCGGGAGGCGGCTGATAGGCGTCGGCCTCGCGGGTGATGGAACTTTTCGGATCAAGGGCCGGACCGCCCCCGCTGGGCTTCTGCACATAGATGAAGGGAAACTCTCCTTGTCCCCATTCGCGTCGCCAACCTGCGATCAGGGCGCTCATCACCGAATACTGGTCCACGCCATGGATCGCGGTCCCGGACTCGCCCTGGTCCCACAACACTCCGCGGATTCCGTAGCCCACCGCGGAGCGAATGTAACGCTCGTAGAGATTGCCAACATGTCCGCGAGTCATATGCCCCGGCGTGACGGGCGGAGCAGGCTTGCGTCCTTTGGGCTTTTCTCCCTTCGCACGCGCTTCCGCGGCTCGCTTTTCCCAGACCGCCAACTTGGCTTTGTAAGTCTTCAGGGCCGCGTCCGGATTGTGGGTCCTTGCGAAATCGGCGAGCGCCTTCTTGCAGGTCTCGGACTGATCATAGGCGTCCTGGCTCAACCATGCGCCCGAGGGTGTTCCTCCGACGGCCCCGAGGATCAAACCCACCGGGACATCAAGTTCACGGTGCAGGCGTTCACCAAACGAAAAGAGGATCGCAGAAAACCCAGGAATTGTGTCGGCCTTGCCCTCGAGCCAGGTCGGCTTCGGCCCTCCCCGCATCAGGCGAATCCCGGAGTAGGGGGCTGCTGCGATGAGCTTTGCCAGGGTGGCATCGCGCTTGGCATAGCCGCCCGCTCCACCTGCCATGTTCGATTGGCCGGATCCCACCCAGACTTCGCCCACCAGCACGTCGGCGACTGTCACCTTGTCGTTGCCAGCAGTGATTGTGATTGCATCGGGACCGCCGGCCTTCAAGGGATCGAGTTTGAGTCGCCACCCCCCGTCCTTGTCCGCGGTCGCGGTCTTCGTTTGGGTTCGGAAGGTCAAGTTCACTTCTGTGCCCGGAGTTGCCGTGCCCCAGACCGGAACCGCGAGCTCGCGTTGCAGCACCGCATGGTCACTGAAGAGGCTCGCTACCGTGAGCGCGGCCATGGAACTCGCCCCGCTCAGGAGAGTTCCCACGATGAGAAGAGGAAGAGTGCGTCGCATCATGGGAGGATCCTAGGCCACAATGTCCGGAGTTGTCCACGCTGGGAAACTTGACCCGTGCTGTGCTGGGGTCAGTGCAAGGGAGTGAAAGCGGTGGTAAAATGCCGCAGTCCAAAGTCAGCGGTCTTACTTCGTGGCCAACTTTTTCATAATCGCTTCGATCTTCCTCCCCGCCACGTCGATTCCGATGCGAGTGAATTTCAGATCCTTCCCCGCTTTGCCCTCGTGCCAGGACACGGACTGCTTCGCATCGATCTCGCGCATCGCCCACAAGAGGCCGAAGCGGTAGTGCGCCTGCTCTTGAACGAAGAAAGGCCAGGTAGCGGCCCTCCTTCATGCGCGGCCAGACGGCGGAGCTATTCGGATAGGTGGAGGACAGGATCGGGATGGTGTTGTCCGGTTGGCGACCCTTGAAGACCTTGCGCACCTTGGCGGTTGAAACGTACACGCGGGCGACACCAACCTTTCGATTCACGTCGATTTTCTCCACATTCACCACCTCGATCTCCGCGATGAGCTGCGCCCTCGCCACCAGATCCTCATTCGAAATATAGATCGCCTGCCCGCCGGGGGACAGGGACGTGCCGACGAAGAGAATGGCGAGGGCGCGGAAGAGAATCTTCATGTTGGTAATAACACCGCACTCGGCGGATTCTTTGTAAATTGCCGGGAAATCGCTTCGGCAGGCCGAGTCGCTTGGCGGTTGAGGCATCTACCGCAATCCGCGGAGCTTCGCTCAGCGAGCGGTCGATCAACTCAAGGCTTGTCCGAATTGAACAAGGTGCCTGTGCGCTTGACCGTGACCGTCTGCGCTTTCGGCGCCCACACCCGCGCCTTGGCAACCATGCCGGTGTCGTTGTAGCTGCCGAACCCGAGATAGCCGATCCCGAATCGTTGGTCCTCGGCCAGCAT
>JAYGGC010000051.1:0-10896 GCA_046581525.1 Roseibacillus sp.
CGCCGCCACCGACAAGCCGGTCGCCGGACTCCTGCGCGACTTGAAATCCCGCGGCCTTCTCGACGAAACCCTCGTGATCTGGGGCGGCGAATTCGGTCGCATGCCCATGAGCGAGCAGGGCACCGGCCGCGATCACAATCCCTGGGGCTACAGCGTTGTTCTCGCCGGAGCCGGAGTGAAGGGCGGCATGGCCTACGGAGCGACCGATGCGCTTGGCCTGCGCGCGGAGCACAAGCCCGTCCACGTGCACGACCTGCACGCAACCTTCCTCCACCTGTTAGGCATCGATCACGAAAATCTCACCTACCTGCACAATGGGAGAAAGGATCGCCTTACCGATGTGGCGGGCAAGGTCGTGCATGAGATTCTCAGCTAAGATGAAGGCCGTTCCCGCGACTGTCATCTGCCTCCTCCTTGCTGCCGCAGCATCGAGCACCGCGGAGGAGCCCGAAAAACCCATCACCGATCAGGACCGCAGGCACTGGTCGTTTCGCCCCCCCGTCCGGCCTGCCCTCCCCGCCGGGAAGGACGCCGCCGCGGTCAGAAACCCGATTGACCGCTTCATCCTCGCAAGGTTGGAGGAGAACAATCTCAGCTTTGCCCCGGAAGCCGATCGCCGCACCCTCCTGCGCCGGCTCAGCTTCGACCTCACCGGTCTTCCACCGACCCCACAAGAGATCGATGACTTCCTCAACGATCGCGCCCCGGACGCCTGGCAACACGTCGTCAGCCGCCTCCTCGGCTCCTCCGCCTACGGCGAACGCTGGGCCCAACACTGGCTCGACGTGGCACGCTTCGCCGAGAGCGATGGCTTCGAGTTCGACCACGAGCGCAAGGAGGCATGGCGCTATCGTGACTGGGTCATCGAGGCCCTGAACAGTGACTTGCCCTACGACCAGTTCGTGCAGTGGCAGCTCGCCGGGGACGAACGTGTTCCCGACACTGAAGAGGCGCGCATCGCGACCGGCTTTCTCGTCGCCGGCCCGGACATGATCGACATCAATCTCGCCACCGAGCGGCGCCACGAATTTCTCAACAAGATGACGCAGGCAGTCGGGGAGGTCTTCCTGGGACTCACTCTCGGATGCGCGCAGTGCCACGCCCACAAAACCGATCCCGTCAGCATCGAGGACTTCTATCGCTTCCGCGCGATCTTCGCGAATACCGTGGTCAATCCCAAGAAGAGCAAGCAGCTGGCTCATTTCATCGCGGAGCCGAACGCCGACCCGCCGGACAGCTTCGTCATGCAACGCGGGGACTTCCGGCGTCCGGGCACCCCCGTCGATCCCGCCTTGCTGCGCATCGCCAATCCGGGTGGCCAGCAAATTGCCCCCGCCCCGCCGGGCGCCACCTCCTCGCAGCGGCGCGCCGCGCTGGCGACCTGGCTCACGCGCGCCGAACATCCCCTCACCTCCCGCGTCATCGTGAATCGCCTGTGGCAACATCACTTTGGACGCGCGCTGGTGCCCACCCCCAATGACTTCGGCCACACCGGCAAGCCGCCCTCGCACCCAGAATTGTTGGATTGGCTCGCCTGCGAGCTCCCCCGCCGGAAGTGGAGTCTCAAGGCCATGCACCGCCTGATGGTCACCAGCCGCACCTACCGCCAGGCCAGTCGGGGCTCCGGGGAGGCGTGGTCCACCACCCTCGAGCGCGATCCGGAAAACCTCCAACTCTCCCGCATGTCCCGCCGCCGACTGGAAGGCGAAGCGATCCGCGACTCGTTTCTCGCTGCCGCCGGGCTCCTCAATCGCAAGGCGGGTGGCCCCAGCGTGCGCCCTCCGCTCCCTCGCGAAGTCACCTCCACCCTCCTGAAGAATCAGTGGAAAGTCAGCGAAGATCCCGCCGATCACAACCGCCGCAGCATCTATATCTTTGTCCGACGCAACCTGCGCTACCCGATCTTCGATGTCTTTGACCGGCCGGACACCAACGCCAGTTGCCCGCGCCGCAATGAATCGACCACCCCTACTCAATCTCTCACCCTGCTCAACTCCGCGTTCACTCTGAAGATCGCGACCACCCTCGCTGACCGCGTGGCGTCTGCGGGCAGCACCCGAAGTCAAATCGAGCTCCTCTATCTCCACCTCTTCGGGCGTCCCCCGACCGCCCGTGAACTGCAGATCGCCGCCCCTCTTCTCGACGCCGGGTCCTTCTCCGACCTCTGCCTGGCCCTTCTGAATACCAACGAAGCGCTCTATGTCGACTAGTCCGCTCATCCTCGAGGACAAACACCATGCCACTCGGCAATTCTCAAATCACTTAAACAGTATCACCTAATTGTAGCAATGATCTCCCGCCGCAAGTTCAACCTCTCTGCAACCGCCGCCTTCCTCTCGGATCCGACTTCCGCCTTTGCCAAGGACGACCCCAAACCAGAAGGTGCTACCGGCCCGATGGTCGGACATGTTTCCACCACCACGGCCTCGGTGTGGTATCGCCCTGCAAAAGAAGGAACCTACACCATTCAAGTCATCAACGGCGCCGGGAAGACCGTGGCGACGGCATCCGCATCTTCAGAGGAAGAAAACGACCGCACTCTCACCTGGCGCTTGGAGGGACTGGACCCCAACCAACGCTATCGCTACGCGATCCTGGAGCCGGGGGCGAAGAAGCCGATCGATTTGGGAGACTCCTGTCATTTCACAACCGCTCCCCCGGACCACTCGAAATCCAAGGTCGTGCTTGCGATCGGTTCCTGCGCCAAGATGCAGGCATTACCCTTGTGGAAACAGATGGGAGATCACGGCGCTGAGGGCCTGGTCTTGCTGGGCGACACCCCCTACATCGACTCGACTAGTCTGTCGGTGCAGCGCCGGAAACACCGGGAATTCCTCTCCGTCCCCGGATTGGCGGCCCTCGTGCGCAATACCCCGGTGTGGGCAACTTGGGACGACCACGATTTCGGAAAGAATGACTCTGATGGACGGCTCAAGGGCAAGGAGAACTCAAGGCGTGCCTTCCTGGAGTACCGCGCGAATGATTCCTACGGCCACGACAAGGAAGGGATCTACACCAGCTTCCGGCGCGGTCCGGTCGAAGTGATCCTGCTGGACACCCGTTGGTTTGCCCGCACCGAACCCTCACCGGTCGAACCTGGAAAACCGACTCTCCTCGGTAAACACCAGTGGGAATGGCTGCGCAAAACGCTCAAGGAATCCACCGCTCCGTTCAAGATCGTGGCCTGTGGAATGATCTGGGACGACAAGAAGAATCGCGAGTCCGATGACTGGGGGACCTACGTGCACGAACGCAAGGCCTTGTTCGACTTCATCGGCAAGGAGAAGATCTCCGGAGTTCTCCTGATCGGCGGCGATATCCACTGCTCCCGGCTCCTGCGCTATAAGACCGAAGCGCAGGTGGGATATCCGATCTATCAATGTATCGTTTCCCCCATTCACAACAGCACCATCTCTTCCCTCAACGTGGCACACCCCGACCTGATTCACGGTGAACCGATCCCCCATGTGTGGCTCCGCGTCGAGGTCGACTCCACCAACAATCCTCCCACCTTGGTGGCTCAATGGATGCAGATGGATAAGAAGAAGATGTGGGACCTCCGCTTGACCGAAGCCGACCTGCAACCAAAGCCCTAGAGACAATCTATCCCCGCAACAACTCCTCGACCGCCTTCCCGGAGGGCAGAATGGGATGGGGGCGCCCACCGTGATCCTCGAACGTCTGGTTCGGATCGATGGCGAGGTGATTCAGGATCGTGGCCCAGATATCCTCGGGAGCGAGGGCGCGTTCGACCGGGTGTTCGCCCTTTGCATTGGTCGCGCCGATAACCTGCCCGGTTCGCATTCCGCCGCCGCTCACCAGCATGGACATGGCTCTCGGCCAGTGATCGCGTCCCGGCTGCGCGACTTTCGTTTGCGATCCCGTGCTCACATTGATCTTTGGGGTGCGCCCGAACTCACCGGTCACCACCAGGAGGACCCGCTGGTCGAGCCCGCGGCTGTAAAGATCTTCGATCATCGCGGTGATCACCTGGTCGTAGATCGGAAAGCGCAGTTCTGCATCGCGAAAGAGGTGGCAGTTCACCGCGTGGGAATCCCAGTTGTAGGTCCCGTACTTCGGCATCTTGATTCCGGACACGTAGGGATTTTCCATGACCACCGTGACAAAGCGGGCCCCGGCCTCGATGAGGCGCCGGGCCAGGATGGCGCGCTGGCCCCAGGCGTGGCGGCCGAATCGTTCGCGGACCGACTTCCGTTCTTCACCCAGGTCAAAGGCCTTCCGAAAGCGTTCCGAGAAGATCATCTCAACCGCTTGCCGATAGTGTTCGTCCATGGAGTGGATCGAGCCATCGGCGTCGATGTCCCGGCGCAGGGTATCGAGCCCCTTGAGCAGCGCAAACCGATCCTCCAGACGCTCCGCCATTCCATTGGGGATGGCCAGGCTGTCGATCTTGAAATCCTCGGCATTGGGGTCGCCGGTGACAATGAAGGGGGTGTTGTGGCCGCCCAACCAGGCCCCGCCCAGCGCAAAGGTGTCAATGTGGTGCCTCCCATTCTTGATCAGCGCCACGTTGGTCGGAAGCCCATTGGCGGCCGCGTCCTCGTTGCGCATTTTCAAGGCCGCTTGAATGAAGGAGGTCATCGCCGGCGCATCGTTGACCGTTCCGGTGGGCTCCTTCGGCACCCGTGCGGTCATGAACCGCTTGTGACCGCCACCATGGTCGCTGAAGGTATGATGAACCGAACGGATGATGTTGTACTTGTCCGCGCACTTGGCGTGCAGGGGCATCAGTTCGCACACTTGCAAGTCCGGATTGTTGGTCCGGATCGGTCGAAACTCGCCGCGATACTCCGAAGGGGCATCCGGCTTCATGTCGTACATCTCCATGTGGGGCGGACCGCCCGGAAGCCAAACGAAAATCACGGCAGGATCGTCCTCCGACATCAGGCGCCCGCTTTCGGTCGCACGCGCCAGCTCGTTCAAACCCAGTCCGCAGAGCGAATAGGCACCCAGTTCGAGAAAGGCCCGGCGTGATGGTCCCCTGCAGCCCTGACGATTTCCTGGCATCCTCAATTCAACGGGTTATATCCCATCCCCCATCTCCCTGCCACTCTGAATCGTAGTCCTGGCAGGAATGGCGCAAGGATGCAGAGGGACGGTTGGCTCGGGAGTCTCATGGTTTCCGGCGAAAATTCGACCGGCCATTTTCCAAATAAATCTCAGCGCCAGAATTCAGGACCTCCGGCGTTGCGGCGTTGCGGCGTTGCGGAGAAATTCAACACCCTGCTAGAGAATAGGGAGATGGTCTGCTATTCCCATTGAGCCATGCGCACGATTCTCATTCTCCTTCCCCTCCTTCTCACCGCCGCGCCGCTCGTCGCGGAGGAGCTTGTCTTTCAGGACGATTTCAAGAACGGGCTGGCCGAGGGCTGGAAGTGGGTGCGGGAAGATCCCAAGGCCTGGCGCAGCACGCCGGAAGGGCTCGAGATCCGCGTCCTTCCCGGCAACATGTGGGGGCCGCCCAACAATGCCAAAAACGTGCTGGTGCGTCCGGCTCCTGATCCCGGCCCTGATCGGATCGAGGTTTCCGTGAAGGTGGAAAACAAGCCCGCCGGGCAGTATGAGCAGGTCGACCTGGTTTGGTACTACAACGATAGTAACATGGTGAAGATCGGACTGGAGCAGGTGGACAAGAAACTGTGCGTGGTGATGGGGCGCGAGGAGAAGGATCGCACGCGGACGATTGCGGTCATCCCAAAGGGCACCCCCATCATGAGGCTGCGTCTCTCGGTGCAAGGTGATAAAATTCGGGGCCACTACCGGCCGGAGGGAGCCACCACCTGGGTGAAGGCCGGAGAGTGTACGCTGCCCGCAGCTGGCAAACCCAAGCTGAGCCTGCAGGTTTACCAGGGAACACTCAAGGTCGAGCGCTGGGCGAAGATCACCGAGTTTCGCATTCGGAGGGTGAGCGCCAAATAATTGCGCGTCTCCCTACCGCTGACACGATCGAATACAGCTGCCAATTGTTGGCCCGCCAATTATCATCCTTTGGCAAGTCGTTCATCGAGCGACAAACCCGGCCTCATGAGGATCTCCTCCCTGCATACCAGCCAGGTTGCAAGTTGGGCTGGGGAGGCGCGCATGTGATCAGCGATAATTGATGGAAAGGCCGCTGCCAAGCGCCGAAGACCTCCATCTCCTCGCGAGTCACTGCTGCGCGACATCGCGACCCTTGTTGACACGTCCACGCCACCCCCGCAATCACGCAAGCTGCCACCGCACAGTTCCTGCCCGATCCAGCCACCTGGGCTCCGCGTTCTCACTACCTGGATCCTTCTCTTCATCCCGATGTTCCCTTTCTCGGTGTTCTGAAAGTTCGTGAGGACCAATGGAACACCGCTGCCTATCCATTGAAATTCTTCGCTTCCTGCGCTTGAGGAGAGGTCGAACCCTGCTTTAATTCACTCCTCCCTCTCCAGCGTTCCCCCTCAAATGTCCGAATCTGCAGCACTGCAGGAATACGAACGGCGCCTCTTCGATCGGCTCACGCAATCGGATCGCTACCGCACCTACCAAGATGCCTTCCGAACCGCAACCGGTCTGCCGCTTCGCTTGGTCGGCGTTGATGAGCAATGGTGCCTGCCCGAACATCGCTCCAACCTAGGCACCCCCTGCAAAGCTCTCAATCTTTGCAAGGAAGCATGCGAAGCCTTTATCGAGTCGAACCGGCTGCTCCTGAATCATTCCAAGGAAGTGGACGGCCCCAGCACTTGTGACTGTTTTGTGGGCATGAGCGCCGCCGCCGTCCCGGTCAAAGTCGGCTCCAGCATCTTTGCCTTCCTCAAGACCGGCCAGGTCTTTCAGCGCACTCCCACCGAGAAGGAATTCCACCAGGTCGCCCACCAACTCGTTGCGCAGGGACTCAGCACCGACGAGGTCCAGAAGCTCAAGAAAGCTTACTTTGAAACCCAGGCGGTGGATCCGCAGAGATACTCCTCCATCGTCACTCTCCTCGACAGCTTCGCACAGCAACTCTCCCGTCACGCCGAGGACCTCGCCATCGTGCGGGAGGGAGGTGAACCCGAATCGGTTGTGAAGGCCCGGCATTTCGTGCACGCCCATCTCGACGAACCCCTCCCTCTCCCCATTGTGGCGCGACAGGCAGGGCTCTCGGATTCCCACTTTTGCCGCGTCTTCAAGGAACTGACCGGGTTTACCCTGACCGATTACATCACGCGCTGCCGCATTGGCTGGGCGATGCGCGAACTCCTCCACCCGACCGCTCGCATCTCGGAAGTCGCCTTCAAGGTCGGCTTCCAATCACTCTCCCAGTTCAATCGCAGCTTTGCCCGCCTCGCAGACTGCTCGCCCTCCGCCTACCGCAGCAAGAACATCAAGAAGGCCACCTCCTGACTCGAAAAACCGGGCCCCCAAATCATTTTTCGATGTTGCGCCTCCCCGGTGTATGGTGAAGATCGCCCCCGCGGCGCACGTGCATGCGCAATTCTCCATGAACGACGAACGGTACGAGATCAAGGGGAAGATCGGACAGGGTGGCATTGGAGTCGTTTACCGGGCTTTCGATCGCCGCCTCAACCGCGATATCGCCATCAAGCGGGTTCTCCCGGACGGCGGGTTCGAGAACCAGGACGAGGCGATTGAGCATCTCCTCAAGGAAGCGAAGACCCTCTCCTCCGTCCAACACCCACACATTGTCACCGTCTACGACGCCGGCGTGGATGAAGAGGGGCCCTACGTCGTGATGGAATTGCTCGAGGGCCGCACTCTCGACGAAATGATCGAGCGTGGATTGCTCACCTACGAAGATTTTCGCGAAGTTGCGATCCAGACCCAGGAAGCACTCATCGCCGCGCAGGATCTCAACATCGTCCACCGTGACCTCAAGCCCACCAACGTGATGGTGATCTGGCTGCCCAGCGGCAAGTTCCAGATGAAGTTGGTCGACTTTGGACTCGCGAAGTTCTCTCCCAAGCCCTCTCTCCAGACCATCAACCACGGGGACACGGTCCTTGGATCCATCCACTTCATGGCGCCAGAGCAGTTTGAACGAACTCCTCTCGACCAGCGGACCGATATGTACTCGATGGGGTGCATGTATTACTTTGCATTGACTGGTCTTCAACCATTCAGTGGTGAAACCGCGCCAGAAGTGATGGCCTCGCACCTGCAGCACCGCCTCACCCCCATTGCCGAGCTCCGCCCGGACATTCCCACTTGGGCCGGCGACTGGGTGATGTGGCATATCGAACGGGAGATGGACAAGCGCCCCTTCAATGCCCGAGAATCCCTCCACAAGTTCCTCATGACCGAACAACAGAATCCCGAAAATCCGGAGAGCCCGACCCCGGATCAACCGAAGCGTCCGAAGCTTGTCTTCCCCGGCGCCGAGAATCCACCGGCCGCCCCCATCGTAGCTGCCTCGTCCGATCCGGCGGGAGCGCCTCCGCCGGCCCCGGCTGCAACGCCCCCGGAAGAAGTTCCCACCGCACCGCAACCGATCGAACCGCCAGAGGGACAGCAGCCAAGCATCCACACCACCTCTCAAGTCACTGCCTCAACACCCCCGGCCCCGGAGCCTGTCCCGGTCACGCCCCCTCCGGCCCCGGCACCCGTGGAACCCGCGCCCGTCCAGGCTGCTCCACCAGCACCGGTCACTCCCCCTGCCACGCCAGCTGTTCCTGACGCTGATCCGGCAACCCCGCCTCCCGCTCCAGCAACGCCGCCCGCTGCACCTGCTGCTCCGTCTGCCGCACCGGCCACTCCTCCCACCACTCCAGTGCAACCTGCCGCCGCGCCCGTGCAACCTGCCGCCGCGCCTGTGCAACCTGCCGCCGCACCTGTGCAACCTGCCGCCGCACCCGTGCACCCTCCGGGCCAGATTAAACTCACGGGGGCCACCCCACCCGCGGCAGCGGTCACCCCGGCTCCGCAAGGTCCCGTCCCGGGAGCCCCCACAGGTCCTTCCACCTTCATCTCCGGGAGTACCGATGTGGCCGGAGCGAAGGGCATCAGCACTGCCGTCAAGATGACGATCGCTGCCGTCCTCGTTGTCGCCATCATCTTCGTCGGCATCGTCGTCATCGGAAAGTCGGGCCAGAACAAGAAAACCGCCCGGCTCAATGCGCTCCTCGCCCAAGTCGAAGACGCGAACGCAAAGGATCTCCCGACCACTGCCGACGATGCGGAAATCCTGCTCAATGCCGGGATCTCGCTCAATCAGACCAGCAAGCGCGAGGCAATTTACCAACGCCTCCTGATTGCCAAGTCCGATGGGACGGACTTGGACAGCTTCATCGCCGAGTACGCTTCCAACGAGGACAATAAGATGAGTGCCGACATCCGCATCAAGCTCTTCCAGGTGATTCAGGGCCGACGCGGCGCGTCTTCCCTTGAGCATCTCATCATGCATGCCCGGAACGCCCGCCTACCCGAGACGGCCACTGCCGCCCTCAAAGCTGCCCAGAAGCTGGCCACCGACAAGGATGTCCCTGCCCTCCTCAAGATCATTCAGTTTACCAGCCACGAAGACGTCCGGCAGAGCGCCAAGCACACCGTCTCATCCCTCGCGGCTCGCAGTGAATCGCGTGAGACCCTCGGCGACGCCCTCATGAGCGCCTTCGAGAACGCCACCACCGATAGAGCCAAGCTGGTCTTCATCGAACTACTCGGATCCGCCGGTGGCGACGCCGCCGCTTCCATTGTCGAGAATGCCCTCAAGAGCAAGGACACCAAAACCAGGCTTGCGGGAATCGCGGCCCTCGGGAGCTGGGCCGACGATACTGAGTTCGAATCCCTGCTCGACTACATGGCCGATGAGGAAAACGATACCCTCCGCCGTCGCGCGTTCGACTCCGCCTTCCAGTTCCTCATGATCGATCGGGAACGCGACGATCTCGATCTCGAGGACATGTGGAAAGACCTCGCACGCGAGGCGCAGACCCGTGAAGAGAAAATGCAGATTTTCACCGGCCTCGCCAACATCATCGAGGACTGGGCCTTCGCGGTTGTCGAGTTCTTCGTTGAGGATGACGACGACAAAGTTAACTTCCGCGCGGAACAAGCTCTGGAGCACATGGAAGACCGCCGCGAGCGTCTCAAGCCCGACGGCAAAAGAGACGAAGACGAGGACGAGGACGAACCCGAGACCGAGACCGAGTAAAAATCCGCGTAATGGGGGCCCTCCCCACCTCCCTCCCCGAGAGAAAATTCCCGATCAAATCGGCTTGCCTTTCGAAAACTCGGTGGCATTTTCGCCGCGTCCTCGAACGCGACCCGTTCGTCTAGTGGTTAGGACTCCGCCCTTTCACGGCGGCAACACGGGTTCGAGTCCCGTACGGGTCGCCACTTCTTCTCTAACAGAAAATCTCGCGCAACCCCTGAAAATATAGCGTTTGAGGGGTTTTTCTTTGTTCGGACGCCGCCAGCGAAAATGCGGCAAGATGTCCCTAGATGTCGGCATTTGTCGTGTCTATTGCACGGTCGGTTGCACGGTATCTTGGGATCTTCTAGACGGGCGATCCAGTCACGCGAGAGCTTGGACCCGACGCGGTCCGCGATGACATCGGCGATGATGCGTGACGCTTCGGACGGGGGGCCACCCGGATCCGTGACGTGCGATCGTATCGAGAGGCTCCCTACGCATCAAAGCCTGCTGAAAAATTTTCCAGAAATTTTCGGGGGTGGTACTCGGGGAGAGTCATGGCCTTGGCACCGATCACCTCAAGGTCGATCGACGTGATGCACGTTCTCGAAATCCACGAAAACATGGTTCATCGGAGAGGAGGCGGCGGAGTTGGTATTGGTGCTCATCATTTGTCAGTTCGGTGACGAAGGCTTCGGAGAGGATCTAGGCGAGGGACTGAGCGGGCATGGGGAAGGATCAGCCGAAGAAGCAACCGTTGGGGTCTTCGTCGA
>JAYGGC010000181.1:0-5189 GCA_046581525.1 Roseibacillus sp.
GATGCGGCGTGAACCCATGAACTATCAGCGATTCCAATTTCCGGACACTACGGGATCAGGCAAGCAGCTCCTGGACCACGCGGCCATGCACATCCGTCAACCGGAAGTCCCGGCCTTTGAAGCGGAAAGTGAGGGCTTCGTGGTCGATCCCTAAGAGGTGGAGAATGGTGGCCTGGAGGTCGTGCACGTGTACGCCGTCCTTGACGATATTGTAGCCAAATTCGTCGGTCTCTCCGTGAATGATGCCGGGCTTGGTGCCGCCGCCGGCCATCCACATCGAGAAACAGGCGGGATGATGGTCGCGGCCGAAGTTTTTGTTGCGGGTCTGCGCGTAGGTGGTGCGGCCGAACTCGCCGCCCCAGATGACGAGAGTGTCGTCGAGCATGCCGCGCGCTTTCAGATCGAGGATGAGGGCGGTGGACGCCCGGTCGACGGCGCTGATCTTTCCTTTGATGGCGTTCGTGATGCCGTCGTGGTGATCCCATCCGCGATCGTAGAGCTGGATGAAGCGCACCCCGCTCTCCGCGAGGCGACGAGCGAGGAGACAATTGGCGGCGAAGGAGGGCTTGCCCGCCTGCGCGCCGTAGAGGTCGAGGACGTGCTTGGGTTCCCGCGAGATGTCCATCAGTTCGGGCACGGAGGTTTGCATGCGGTGGGCGAGTTGGAAGGCATCGATGCGGGCTTCGATTTCTGGATCGCGTACTTGCTCGAACTTGAGGCGATTGAGAGCGCTGATTCTACCAATCGTCTTGCCCCGGTTTTCTTTCGACATGCCTGCCGGGTTGGAAAGGAAGAGGACGGGATCACCGGCGGACTGGAGCTTCACTCCCTGGTGTTTGCTCGGCAGGAAGCCGTTGTGCCAATAGCGGGAGGGGACGGGCTGACCACCTCCCGAAAGGAGCACAAGGAAGGCGGGAAGATTGGCATTGTCACTGCCCAGCCCGAAGCTCAACCATGAACCCATGCTGGGGCGTCCGGAAAGGGGACTGCCCGTTTGCAGGAAGGTGACCGCCGGATCGTGGTTGATGGGATCAGTGTGGAGACTGCGGATCATGCACATCTCGTCTGCGATCCTGGGCATCTCCTTGAAGAGGACATTCATCATCTGTCCCGACTGGCCGTGCTGGGCGAACTTGTGTTGCGAGGCCATCACATTGAAGGTGGCCTGACTGCTCGTCATGGTGGTGATCCGCACGTTACCGCGCACGCTGTCGGGAAGCGGTTTGCCGTCCCACTCCGCTAGTCCGGGCTTGGGATCGAAGGTCTCGAACTGCGACGGTCCACCCGACATGTGGAGGTAGATGACGCGTTTGGCCTTCGGGGCGATGGTCGGTGCACCGAGAATTCCGCCGGCCGAGGAAGAGCCCGCCGAGAAGAGATGAGCGAGCGCAGCCGCGCCCAATCCGCCGGAGGTGCGCGCGAGGAAAGTGCGCCGGGTCTGCGGATCCTGGTATTCGTTGAAGGAGTTCATGGCGTCATTCTCGCGTAATGGTCTCGTCGAGGTTGAGAAGGATGCTTCCGAGCGTCGTCCAGGCGGCCAATTCGATTGGATCGGCGCCCTCCTTTGGAGCGGACTTGCCGTTACCGATCAGCTTCTTGGCGGCTTCGGCGTTCGCGGAGTATTCCGCGCGCTGTTCGGCGAGGGTTTCCTCGAGAACTCCGATTTCGGCCTGGTTGGGTTGGCGCGAAGTGGCCGAGGCAAAGGCGAAGGCCAGGCGCGCTTGGTCGCCCTCGCCGCCTTTCGCGATGATGTGTTCTCCGAAGCGGCGCGCGGCCTCCACAAAGGTGGGATCGTTCAAGGTGGCGAGTGCCTGCAGCGGGGTGTTGGTGCGCGGGCGATTGACGGCGCAGAATTCGCGACTCGGCGCATCGAAGATCTGGAAGGTGGGATAGAGCATGGTGCGCCGCCAGAAGGTGTAGAGGCCGCGGCGATAGAGGGCGTCGCCGGAGCTTTCCTTCCATCCCTTCCCAATGCTGCTCAGGTAGTTCGCAGGCTGGTAGGGATAGACGCTGGGCCCGCCCACCTCGCGATTGAGCAAGCCGCTCACTGCCAGGGCGGTGTCGCGCACCTCTTCCGCAGAGAGCCGGAAGCGGGGAGCGCGCGAGTGGGCGCGATTTTCCGGATCGGTTTCGTCGTAGCGGCCATGATTAACCGACGATTGCCGGTAGGTGGCCGAAGTGAGCATGAGCCGCTGCAGGCGTTTCACGTCCCAGCCGTGCTCGATAAAGTTGGCGGCGAGCCAGTCCAACAATTCCGGATGGCTGGGCCGTTCACCCTGCCTGCCGAAGTCTCCGAGAGTCTTCACCAGGCCGGTGCCGAACAATTGCTTCCAGAGCCGGTTCACCACGACGCGGGCCACCAGGGGATGCTTGGGGTCGGTCAGCCAGTAGGCCAATCCGAGCCGGTTGCGCGGCTGGTCTGCAGGCAGGCGTGGAAAGATCGCGGGCACATCGGGTTCCACTTGTTCCCCGGGATTGCGAAAGTCGCCGCGCATGAGGATATAGGCGGGCTTGCGCTTCTTCATCTCGACCATCACCATGGTCGTGGAGGTGGAGGACTTCTTGGCCTTCTCGTGTTCCTTTTTCAGATTGGCGAGTTCGCCTTTCAGCCTGCGGAAGAGATCGCGGGATGCAGGGTGGATGTTCTGCACGAAATGGGTGAAGAGCTTCTTCTTCTCGTCGGCGCTCCACTCTTTTGCGTCATTCCCCACGATGGCGAGAATCTCCTTGGGGGCAGTCTCCCACTTGTTCGCGATTCCGTATTTGCGGCCGAGGTAGCGGCCCACCTGCGCCTGCTCGGTGGGATTGAGAGCGCGATCGTAGACGAGGATCTCCGCGAAGTCGGCATTGGTTTTCTCCGCTCCCGCATTGTTGGCCCCAATCGTGATGGCGGTGTTCTTGAACTCACCGAGAGGCGCGCGGCCCTCGCCACTGGGCGTTCCGTTCAAGCTGAAGCGCACGAGGTTGTCGCCGCCCTGCTTTGTCACGATGGCGATGGTGGGCTGATTGACCTTGAGCTCGGCGCTTCCCACCACGTCCGCGCCATAGCCATTAAAGCTGAGCTTGTTCTTGTCCGTCTTCCAGAGCGCGCGTCGGTGTCCCTGCGCTTCGTCGCCCCACATGAGCGCCATCTGGTGAGCATTCATGCCGAGGAACTTGAGGACCACCACCATCGTGAAGTCTCCGTCCAGCTTCTCTCCGCCGGTGGCGGTGCGCAGGAAGTCATCCTTGCCGTTGAGGCGGACTGCGGGCTTGCCGTTCATCGCCCGTCCAAACTGTTTGGGCGAGCCCGTGGCGACCGCCTTGCGCTTGTTGCCGGACTGATCGAGCCATTCTTTGACGAATCCTCCGGGGGCGTCCAAAGCACCCGCGTCGAGATGGAGTTGCAATCCGATCTTGACCCCGAGGGAAGCGGGCGCCTCGTCTCTCAGCGAGGTGGCCCAGGCGCGGGTGGCTTCGGCCAGGGGGCCCTCGGAATTGGTGAACTCCGGTTTCTTCCTCGCGGTTTCCAACTCAGCCTGCTTGGCAGTCAGGCGCTCGGCGACCTCCGCGATCTTCTTCTTTTGCGAGGGGCTTTGCACCTTCAGGAGCGGAGGAAGCGGCTTGTTGTGATAACCGGTGCGCCCGCCCGCTCCGATCTCGCCCTCGATGCTGTTGAAAAAGGCGTAGAGCTGGTAGAACTCCTTCTGCGAGATTGGGTCGTACTTGTGATCGTGGCACTGCGCACACCCCACCGTGAGCCCGAGGAAAACTTGTCCGGTGGTGTTGGTGCGATCGACTGCGTAGGTCACGTAGAATTCATCCGGGTCGGCGCCGCCTTCTTCATTGAAAGTCACGCAGCGGTTGAAGCCCGAGGCGATCCGCGTGGTGTCATCGGCATCAGGCAGGAGATCCCCCGCCATGTTCTCCACGATGAAGCGATCGAACGGTTTGTTCCGATTGAAGGACTCGATGACGTAATCGCGATAGAGCCACATGTCGCGCACCGAGTCATTGTGATAGCCGTTGGTGTCTCCGTAACGGGCGAGATCGAGCCAATCCTGCGCCATGCGCTCGCCGTAGTGCTTGGAGTCTATCATGGTATCGACGAGCTTGGCGAAGGTCCCCTCGGTGTCGCCGCGGGAGAGATCGTTGACTTCGTCGAGAGACGGGGGAAGGCCACGCAGGTCGAGCGAGAGGCGGCGGACGAGGGTGCGGGGGCCGGCCTCGGGGGAAGGTTCCATGTCTTGCGCCTCCAGTTGCGCGAGAATAAAGCGATCGATCGGATTGCGCGCCCACTCCTCGTTCTTCACGGCCGGCGGCTGCGGTTTCACTATCGGTGCGAAGGCCCAGTGCTTCTCATACTTGGCTCCCGCCTTGACCCATTCGCGCAGCCTGGCCTTCGTTCCATCGGTGGGACGCTTGCGAAAGTCCGGCGGCGGCATCATCTCGTCGGGATCGGTCGAGAAAAGGCGGCGAATCATCTCACTCTTTTCCACGTCGCCGGGAACGATCGCCCGCGCGCCGGACTTCAGTTCGCTCACCGCGACCTCGCGCTGGTCGAAGCGCAACCCGCGCTTGCGTGTCTTGGCATCCGGTCCGTGACAGGCGTAGCAATGCTCGGCGAGGAGGGGCTGGATCTCTTTTCCGTAGTCAGGCTCGGCCGCGATGGTATTGGGAGCCACCATGATGGTGCCAAGAATCAGAGCCGGAAGAATGCCCGTGCAACGCAAGTGAGACATATCCAACTGTATCGAGCCTGATTGTCCCGGAAAGCGAAATTCGCTCAGCTTTGTGTGTGACCTGGCACAGATATTCTCGGTTTATTCGGAGCCGAGATACTTTTTGAGCTCGCCCCTGATTCTCTTGACCGCCGCCAATAGGACTGGTCCATGAGGAGTGAGAGGATTTGGAGAGCCAGGTCCTCAAAGGATGAAACAAAAGAGACACAAGCCAGAAGAGATCATCCGACTGCTCCGGGAATGCGATGGTAGCGGGATGAGCCAGGAGAGCTTCGCCCCGTAGGGTGCGATCGCGACCGCCTGGGGCCTGTATCACGACGAGTCCGTAAGCGGACTGGTCGGGAACGTGCTGCACCACTTCAAGGTGACGCCGAAGACACAACCTTGATTTTCGCTCGCCAAAGACGATTACCGTCTCTAGCCCAATACTTTCGAAATTCCCATGGACACCTCTCAGTTCTTTTCCAC
>JAYGGC010000265.1:0-4876 GCA_046581525.1 Roseibacillus sp.
TGGCCCATTTCGAGGTCGACCTGCCAGCGCCCGTCCGCGGCATTCAACTGCAGCACCTGGGCCGATTGCTTTTGCCCGTCGGGAGGGATCTCCCACCGGGCATCCACCCAGTAACCATTGGCCGCATAGAGTTTCCCCTTGTGGGCCGCGAGGTGCATGATCTCGGATCCGCCCGCATAGGCCCCATTCTGGTCGAGGTAACCAGCATCGTAGCTTTGCACCCACCGGGCTTTGGTGGATTTCTCCCCTTGCGGTGCCTGCTCGGAGACGCCGAGGCCCGCACTGCCAAGCAATGCCAGCCCCGCCGCGCAGAGCGAATACCTGGTGCAATGCATGCGAAGAATCAGCGAACGTCCGAATAGTCGGTCGCTTTCATGTAAGTCGCATCGGGTGCCTTTGCGAGGCGTCCGACGCCGGATTCCTTCGCGGCTTTTTTCCATGCGGGATCCCTCGAAAACGCCTGCCATGACTTCTTCGCGTCGGCGCGGCTGTCGTGCTTGATGATGTAGATCAGGTGGTCCTTCGAATCCGGTTCGTCGGTCGGATGCCAATAGGCCACCGACTTCATGCCGTGCCGGTTGAAGATCCCAATGGTGTGGTCGCGAAACCGTGCGTCGAGCTTCCCGAGCTTGCCTTCGGCCGCCTTGTAGATGCGCAGTTCGAACACGTCGTCGTCGTCGGCCTTGCCGTTCTTCCAGGTGGGGGAGTAATCGGTCGCTTCCATGTAGACGGACTCCGGTCGCTTCGCCAGGATCGGGCCATTTTTCTGAGACTCCTTGGCAGCTTTCTTCCAATCCGGATCGGCGAGAAACGCTTGCCATGACGCCTTGGCCGCATCGCGGCTCTTGTGCTTGATGACGTAGATCAGCGTGTTCTTCGACCGCTTCTCCTCGGTCGGAACCCAGTAGCCGATCGATTCGATCCCGTGCTTTTTGAATAGCCCCACGGTATGGTCGCGGAAACGGGCATTGAGCGCGTCCAGTTTGCCTTCGTGGGTCGTGTAGGTCCGTAGTTCGAAGACGTCGCCAAAGGTCGGAGAGGCAATGGCGAGAAAGCCGAGCAATACGGCTGCCGTGAATGAGGGGAATGATCGTTTCATGAGATTGTTTGCTGTGTTCGGTCGGAATCCTAGGAGTGGAGGGGTCCTGCGCGAAGGCCATTCTCGCCCCGAGATGGTCTTTGCCGCACCATGGACGTGCATTTTTCAAGATGCCTCAAACCTCGGAAAGGCCGACAGATATACCCCCTCGTGATGCCCCCTGCCACTCTGCCTAACTGACTACCAAGGGCACTGGGTCAAAACAAATGGTTGCACTATACGACTTAGTGTCGTAATGATCCGACAATTCGTCGTAAGAGGGCGACAGGTTGTCGTGAGTCAGGCCGTAGAATCCCTTTGAAATGAAGCCCGCACCCATTGCCAATGCCGAGATGGCGGTCATGAATCTTCTTTGGGAGAGCGACCGACTGACCGCGCGGAAGATTCGCGAAAAGCTTTATCCGGACGCGGGCAAGGCGCAGCACGGGACCGTGCAGCGACTACTGCAACGCCTCGAGGACAAGGGTTACGTCGAGCGTGACCGAAGCCTGCCGGTGCACTTTTTCTCGGCGGCCCTCTCGCGTCAGACCTATGCCGGGATGCAGTTGGAGTCGCTCGCCGAGACCCTGACGGCGGGGTCGTTCGCCCCACTGATCACGCACCTGGTGGAACAAAAGAAAATCTCCCGCGAAGAGATTGATCGCATCCGGGCCATCCTGGACGAAGAGGAGGAGTCGTCATGACGGATCTCCTGTTTCAGATCGGCTTGAGCAATGCGTGCTTCGCCTTGCTCCTGGCGCTGGTGGCGATGCTGGTGGGGGCCAAGGGCAGACGTCCTCACCTGGCTCACTTGTTGTGGTTGCTGGTGTTCGTCAAGCTGGTCACTCCCCCGCTCGTGACCCTTCCGGTGCTGCCTTCTTCCGCTCTGCCCGAGGCGCACCTGGTGCCGCACAGCATGCCGGAATTCGCCATCAGTGAGGTGGCACTCGATGCCGGATCCGGGCCCGAGGTTGCCGGACCTGCGCCCGTGTTGTGGCGGCATGGAAAGGCGTGGCTTGTCGGGTTCTGGCTGGCGGGCAGTTTGCTTGTTTTCGCCTGGTCGCTCTTCCGGGTGGGGCGTTTTCAACGACTGCTCAGCGCGGAATCCGCGGAGGCTCCGGACTGTGTGCAGGCTGCCGCGAGAGGAATCTCGAAGCGGCTGGGACTGAAGACAATCCCGAGGATCCTGACCACTTCCGCCCACCTTTCACCCATGGTCTGGTGGACGGGTGGAAGGGTCCGGGTGGTGATCCCGTCCACCCTGCTCGAAACGATGTCGCCCCAGGAGTGGCAGTGGGTGCTGTCCCACGAACTCGCCCATGTGCGGCGGCGGGATTACTTCGTGCGCTGGCTGGAGTGGCTGGCCTGTGTCCTCTTCTGGTGGAATCCCGTGATGTGGTGGGCGCAGAGAAAACTGCGCGCCGCCGAGGAGATTTGCTGCGACGCCCTGGTGCTATCGGCCTTCAGTCCCAAGCCTCAATCTTACGCGAATTCAATTTTGACAGCTGTCGAAACCCTGGCTTGCCCGGCCCTCCGTCCCCCGGCCATGGCCAGTGAAATCAATAGTGGCGGATCCCTCGAACACAGAATGAAAATGATCATCGCGAAACCAATCGTCCCCAAGAAGTCCCGTTTTCTGCACGCGTGTGTGGTGTTGGGAGCCCTCACGCTCCTGCCCCTTGGACTTGCCTCCGCGCGGGACTACGAAGCAGTTCAGAAACGGCTCCAGAAGTCGGTCAAGAAAGGCGATCTCACACAGGCAGAAGCCAAGCTCATGATGGAAGCCTTGAAGAAGAGTGCCGGAAAGGGCCCCCAGAAGAAGTGGTCGCTCAGCCGGGAAGAGATTGGGGAACTCGGGAAGAAAATCCGAGCCGCAGTGGCAGCGGGTGAGATGACCGAGGAAGAAGGCCGCAAGAAAATGGCTGCCCTCCTTGAAGGATATCGCGCCCAAGGTGAGAGCGGGAAGCCCAAGAAGATGGATGCGGAAGGATTCCGGCGTCGACTTGGAGCAGCGGTGGAAGCCGGGAAAATGACTCGCGAAGAAGCTGCCGAGAAAATGGCAGGATTTTGGGGCCGCGGTTCCGATGAGTGGAGGGTCGAGAAACTGGATTGGGAAAGGATCAGGAAGCGCATCGAAGGTGCGGTAGAGGATGGCAAGATCTCGCGTCAGGAAGCCGATGCCAAATACCGGGAGATCAAGAAGCGGGCCTCGGGTGCAGAGGAACGCGAAGGTGGGAATCGCGAGGCCGATCTGGAAGCGCGCTACGATAAGCTGATCAAGGACAACCCATCGCTCAAGGAAGTCCCCAAGGAGAGGCTCATGGAGAGACTTCGGGCCTCAGCGGGGAAGGGAGCCCGTGACGGTGACAAGGAGCGCGGTCGTGAACGGTCAAGGGAACGCAAGGGCGAGCGCGGCCGGGAGGTCGATTGGGAATCGATCAAGGAGCGCATCGAAGGCGCGGTCAAGGAGGGCAAAATCTCCCGCGAACAAGCTGATGCGAATTATCGGGAACTCAAGAAACGGGCCTCCGAGGTGAAGAGGCGGGAAGAGGTCGATCTGAACGCATTGGGCAAACGACTCCACGACTTGGTGGAAGCCGGCAAACTCAGCAAGGAGGATGCGAGAGCCAAGTTGGAGGCCCTGCGGAAACGCGCGGCCTCCAAGGACGCCGGTGAAACGAAAGAGAGGAAATGAAGTCATGAAGAGAGCCCTTTTGGCAACGGTGTCCGCCCTTGTGGTGTCGCTTGGCATCAATGCCTGGCAGCTTTCGCAGGGGGGACGCGGCGATCAAAATGCAGATCGCAATGCAAGCGTCTCCACCAAGGAGACCAGAGGGCGCGAAGGAGATTCCCGGACTGGTGGGCGCTTGGATCCTGATTCTTTGGAGGCCAAGCGCGGTCATCAGAGTGCGACCGTGGCCAAGTCGGGAGTGCCCAAGACACTCAGCGAGATCCTTGCCATGCGCGATCCGCTGGACCGCTATGAAGCGCTTCTCGCATTCGTCAGGCATCTTCCCTCCGACCAGATTGGGGAAATGCTGAAAGAGTTGCGCTCCGGTTCTTCCAAGCTGGATGGCGAGGCCAGACTCATTGCCCATCTTCTCCTGACGCGCTGGGGTCAGGAAGATCCCGAGGCAGCTTTTGCGAGCTTGGGGAAGGTCAATGCCAAGCGAGGAGGCGGTGATGCCATCACAATCCTTGCGGCCCTTGCCGCGACCGATCCGGCGCGGGCGGTTGCTTGGCTGAGTGATCCTGAGAACGGCCTGCCACAACAAGCCTGGATGGGACACATGTTGGCGCGGACGATTGCCGAAGAATGGGCCCGTCAGGATTCCGATGCGGCCCTCGCCTGGGCGGCGAGTCTTTCAGACAGTGAGCAACGCAGCGGCGCTTATGCCGGGATCATCGGCAACCTCCTCGAGAGGAATCCCGAACGAGCGGGCGCGATTGCTCTCGCATTGGATCCAGCTGACCGGCCCAACCTCTTGGGAGAAATCGCGGAGACCTGGGCCCGGCAAGCGCCGGAGGCCGCTGTTGCTTGGGCGAATTCCTTGAATGCGACCGAGCGTACCGAAGCGTTGTCGAATGCACTTGGGGGTTGGGCTGCGACCGCGCCGGCGGAAGCCGCCGCTTACGTGGATAGTCTCCCCGCGGAGGAACGAGGCGACCATGTTGGGAGATTGGGTCGCACCTGGGCTCAAGAAGCACCGGCCGAGGCTGCGGCCTGGCTCGGAACACAAGAGGAATCCGTGGGAAGAGCGGACGCGATGGGACACGTCATGTGGAACTGGACCAATG
>JAYGGC010000059.1:0-3242 GCA_046581525.1 Roseibacillus sp.
ATGCGATCGGAAAGGCCCTCGTCCCCGGGAGCGATCTGGGGACCCTGTGGCGGGGCGGTGACGAGGTCGCCTTTGAGGCCGGGGGCGGGGATGACACCTGGACGGAAGGCCCCCTGGGGATTGGCTATGACCAAAATACGAGTGTCTACGATCCCTTCATCGGAACGGATCTCCAGGCGGAGATGTACGAAATGCATCCCACCGCCTACCTGCGGATTCCGTTTACGGTTGACCAGCCGGCGCGTTTGACATCGCTCACCCTGCGACTGCGCTATGATGACGGCTATGCGGGATGGCTGAACGGCGAGCCGATCGCAAGTGACAATGCGCCCGGATCCCCGACCTGGGAATCAACAGCGACTGGGACCCGCTCGGATCAATTGGCGGTAGACTTTGCAGACATCGATCTCACCGCCCACCTAGGGAGCCTATTGCCCGGCGCAAACATCCTGGCCATGCAGGGCCTGAACCGGACGAGCACAAACCGCGATTTTCTGTTGCAGCCAGAGCTCATCGGGATGGTGAGCGAGATCATCGAGAGCGAGGAGTACTACTTCCGGGTGCGAGTGGTGGACTGATCCTTCGCAGGGCGGCAGAAGGGGAGCCAGAGGAGAAGGAAGGCGACTGCGCCGCACAGGATCATCCAAAGAATGCGGAGTGGGTAGGGACCCAGCAAGTCGACCGGGGTTGGGATGCCCGGCATATCGTTACCGAGAAATCCGTAGTTCCATCCCGCGAGGAAATCGAGGCAAGTGAGGAGCGCCACATAACCAAGGGTGAAGGCCGAACTGTGAAGGAGATCGCGAAAGGTGGGACGGAAGCGGTCGACGAGGAGGACGTGGACGAAGGCGAGCGCGATGAAGGCATGGTAAATCCAGAAGACCCAGAACCCCACCTGGGCCGGGCCGATGCCGACGGTGGGGGTGAGGAAGGCCCAAATGTAGAGGCTGGCCCAAAAGTAGATCACCCCCTGGAAGAGGCGGTGTCCGCGCAGCACGGCCAGGGCGCCGAAGATGTTGGCGACGTTGCAGAAGTGAATGGGCAGGCTGGCGCTGAGATCAAAGCGCGCGGGCATCATCCAGTAGGCGGTGTTGACCATCCAGGCCACAATACAGCCCCAGCCCACCACGCGGCGGACGAGGAGGCGGCGGTGCGCGTCGGGTGAGCGCTTCACGACGAGGGCTACCCCCGCGGCCGCCCCGGCACAGACCGCGAGAGTCGCGAGGTGAAGGAAGGACCAGGATTGAAATTCTGCTGTGAGCATGGATGAGGGGTCGGCCACAGCATGGGGGATGGGAGGGTGGGGTCAAAATCGATATGCAGCGGGCTTGCGATCGACTCAGGAGATGGGGGGGAGCCAGCTGGAAAAATGGCCCTTCTCAGGCGCAACCGGTGGTGAACTGCCCGGTTCCATCCAGGTCATGAAAACGCTCCCGGCTTGGACCCTGGCTCTCTCGGTGTTGTGCACCGGTGGACTTTCCGCCAAGGACTGGCCCCATTTTAGAGGGCCTAACGGTGATAACAGCCTCCCTGACTCAAAGATCGCGACCTCGTTTCCGAAGGAGGGTCCCAAGGTGCTTTGGTCGGTGGATGTGAGTCAAGGGTATGGCGGGGCTGCGATTTCCGGGGACGAGGTGTTCTTCATGGATCGCGTGGACCAAGAGAAGGATGTCCTTACCTGTGTGGGACTCAAGGACGGCAAGGAGCGCTGGAAATTTGAACACGCCGTGCCGGGCCGAATCATGCACCCAGGCTCCCGCACAGTGCCCACCGTGGAGGCGGATGCGGTGTACTGCAGCGGTGGATTTGGTCACGTCTACTGTGTCGATCGCAAGAACGGGGAGGAGCGTTGGGTGCTCGATGTGGCCAAGGTATTTGGCGCTCAGCCGCCGCGCTTTGGATACGCAGTCCATCCCATCATCCACGGGGACCTCTGCATCATCGCTCCGATTGGCGAGGCGGTGGGTCTCGTGGCGGTGGACAAGAAGACGAGCAAGATGGTCTGGAAGACGGGATCGATTGGAGACAGTCATTCTTCTCCAGTCCTCGTGAAGTTGCTCGGCAAGGAGGTCGTCGTGATGCCCGGAGTGAGCAACGGAACGATGACGGTAAAGGGGTTCAATCCCAAGGACGGCAAGGAGGTCTTTGTCTACCGCGAGGAGATCGGCTCCGGACGCTTCAATCCGATACCCAACCTCACGGTGGTGAATACCGACACCGCGGTCATGACCGGCGGATATGGGAAGGGTACCCGGGTTCTCAAGTTTACCGAGAACGATGGCGCGGTGAGCGTCAGGAAGTCGGGCAATCTCTCAGCGGGTGCGACCATTCACCCACCTCTCAAGGTGGGAGACCGTCTCTACATGACGGCGGGCAGTGGACGTGGAGGTGGGAGTCGCTTCGGGAGATTTCGTGGCGGACGCGATCGGGGCGGCCCAAGTGGCCGGCCCGGCGGGCGTCCGGGTGGGGAAGGGAGTCGTCCCGGCGGTGGTGGAAGACCGCCCGGAGGTGGTGGGCAAGCAGGCGCACAATCCCAGTCGGGGCTCATTGCCATGGATTCGAGTGGCAAAATTCATTGGGCGACGGGGAGTAGCCCTGCTCTCGGCGGGGGAAGTCTCATCAACGCAGGCGGGATCATCGTGAGCCAGGATGGTGGCGACGGCACCTTGCGCCTCATCAAGCCGGGTGCCGCCTACAAGGAACTGGCGAGTGGCAAGGTCTTCAGCAAGGAACCCGGAAGTGAACTCTGGGCCCCCTTGGCGTTGGCAAATGGTAAACTCGTGATGCGCAGCAACAAGGAAGTTGTGTGCGTCGACTTGAGCGTGGCGACCGAGGAGAAGAAATGACCCCGCACAATCGTGGGGGCCTTTCAATCCCCCGCTTAAGGATCAGTCGTGCTCGGTCCTCATTTTAAGGGACGAGAGGGCGATGCTGGGGTCTTTCTCTTCGACTTATTTTCAGGAGCAATTGATTACTTTGATATTTAGCCTTGCGTCAAGTAGGGAGTTTCCCTTCCATCCCCTAAATCCATGCTCGCTAGCCATTTGCGCTTAACCCTTGCGCTGCTTGTCCTATCTACAGGATTGCAGGGTGCAATTACGTACAGTGGGTTGCAGAACTTGAGCGTGGCCGCAAACTTTGGCGGGCTCTCTCTCGACTTTGACGATCCGAACGATGCCTCTTCGTTCGTCGTGGATCCGTTCGGGCTTAATCCCGTGAACACGGTCCCCGTGCCGTGGGAT
>JAYGGC010000130.1:0-3671 GCA_046581525.1 Roseibacillus sp.
GGGGTGAGAAGCTTTTCGCGCGCGGAGAGGCCCGCCTGAGAGACCTCATCCAGGGTGCTCTCAAGAACGACAGGAAGGCGGCCGCAACCTGGCAGTTCCAACTGGGCTTGCTCTACTACTATGAACACCGCGACAAGGACGCCATCGCTTCCTTGAAGAGTGCCGCCGAGGGAGGATCAGTCTGGGATCCTACGATACTACAAATGCGGTCGCGCAAAAGGAAGACTCCGTGACGAAGGGAACTCGCCTCACCCGTAGCGTGTCCCATCTCGACCGCGCTACCAATTTTGGAATCGAGGCCAAGATGTTCGGTTTCGGATTCTCCCCATTCCCCGCTCTCGCCGGGAAGACCCTCCTCCTTGAAAACTCACCTCGCCTCCGTCCTTTCTTGGCCGCATGCTCCTTCCCCGGGGCGCTGCCACAGACCAAGGGTCCATCGTCCCCGCTTCCTGACATTGCTATGAATCGCATTCTCCTTCCCCTTCTCCTCTCCGCACTCCTCGCTCTGGGATCCTCTGGCGCCACCCCGCCCAACATCATCTTCATCATGGCCGATGACCAAGGCTATGCCGATCTCGGCTGCTATGGCTCGAAGCACATCGTGACGCCCAACATCGACCGCATGGCCAAAGAGGGTGTCCTCTTCACCGACTGCTACTCCGGATCTGCGGTTTGCGCTCCCACCCGCTGTGTTCTCATGACGGGCCTCCATCCCGGTCACTGCAAACGCCGCGACAACACCGCCACCGGCAACCTCGAGGTCTTCAAGAAACTGGACCGCCGGCCTCTCGTCTTTCTCGACAAGGAAGACGTCACGGTGGCCGCCCAACTCAAGGAGGCAGGCTACGCCACCGGCGGCTTCGGAAAGTGGGGGCTCGGCAATCCGGGTTCCGAGGGCGTCCCCGAAAAGCAGGGCTTCGACCTCTGGTTCGGCTACTACGACCAGGTTCACGCCCACACCTACTACACCGACCACCTCATCCGGAACTCCAGGGAGATCCCGCTCGATGGGAAGACCTACTCGCATTCCCTCATCATCGAGGAAGCCTTCAGTTTCATCGAAAAGAACGCCCGGGAGAAGAAACCCTTCTTCGCTTACTTCGCGGTCTGTCCTCCCCACGGCAAGTACGTCGTCCCCGACCAGGGTGTCTACAAGGACAAGCCATGGAGCGACACCGTGAAGAACTTCGCCGCGATGTGCACCCTCCTCGACACCAACGTGGGTGACCTCATGAAGCTCTTGAGCAAGCTCGGGATCGATGACAACACCATCGTGTTCTACACCTCCGACAACGGCCCGAACAAACCCTTCCTGGAGCCCCTGGAATCCAACAAGCCCTTCCGCGGCACAAAGCGGCAACTCACCGAAGGCGGCCTGCGCTGTCCCATGGTGGTGCGCTGGCCAGGGAAGATCAAAGCCGGCACGACCAGCAGCCTCGCTTGGACTCACAAGGATTTCTTCGCCACTGCCTGTGAACTCGCTGGCGCCAAACTACCCGCCAGGAACGACTCCATTTCGGTCCTCCCCACCCTGCTCGGCAAGGAGCAGCCGCCCCTCCAGAACCTCTACTGGGAGATTCACCATCCCTTTCAGCAGGCGGTGCGCACCGGCAAGTGGAAGGGGATCCGCTTTGGCACCAAGGCTCCGTTGAAACTCTACGATCTGAGCACCGATCCCGCCGAGAAAAACGACCTCGCCGCCAAGCACCCGAAAGTCGTCAGGCACGTCGAAGCCCTGATGGCGAAGGAACACAGCCCGTCGAAGTTCTATCCCCCCATCGAAAAACCCAAGGCGGGCCGCAAGCGCAAATAGACCTCCGCGCTTAGGGGAGCCAGGGGCCTCGCCCTCACTTCGGCACCCGTGGCAGATACCGGATCCCCTTCCGATCGTTTGGCAAGTCTGGCCCAGGCGTCGTGCGCCCCCGCGCCACTGCATCGCGTGCGATTTCTAACAGCTCTGCCACGATTTCCGGATGCTTCGCCGCCAGGCTGGCCTTCTCCCGCGGATCAGATGCCAGGTTGAACAACTGCACGAACGGGGCCTTGCCCAGATCCGCATCCTTGGGCTGATTGCCGCCGAACGCACCCAGCGCCTTCTTCCACGCCTCCTCGGGCTTGGGCAAGTTGCCCCAAATTGCCCTGCACCCGCTGCCGGGACAGAGCGCCAACTTCCACGCGCCCTTCCGCACCACAAAATTGTGCGTCGATTGCATCAACATCGATTCGCGGGTCGCGCCCCCTTCCGCGTTCTTGAGGAGCGGCAGGTAACTCACCGAATCAGGGGCCTGCCCCCCTGCCAGCTTGGTTCCGGTGACCTCGGCCAGGGTTGCCATCAGGTCGTTCAATCCAATCAGCCGCTCGCAGGTGGCTCCCTCCTTCACCACTCCCGGCCAGCGCACCACAAAGGGCACCCGCAATCCGCCCTCGTAGACCGAAAACTTGTAGCCCCGGTAAATGCCACCCGGCCAGTGCCCCTCCTTCTCCATTTCGTGAATCTGGCCATAGGTCGCCTTCAGCTTCGGACCGGCGTAGGGCGCGGGCCCGTGATCCGAGGTCGCGATCACCAGCGTGTTTCCGGCAACCCCATGTTCCTTGAGGGCGTTCAGGACTCTCCCGAGACAGTCATCCGCTTCCATCACAAAGTCCCCGTAGGGCCCAATTGCACTCTTCCCCTGGAACTTCGGATGCGGACTGGTCGGAGTGTGGGGCGAGGTCAGGGCCACGTAGAGAAAGAACGGGTTCCCCTCTTTCGCTTCCGCCGCCCTCCCTGCAATGAACTTCTCCGCCTCGCTCGAAAAGGTATCGAGCACCTTCCAGCCCTCGAAGTCCTCTGCACACGGTCCCACCCGGTTGAAAGCACTCCAGCCCCGTGTTTTCGTCACCTTCCCGACCCACCTGTTGTTCCGCGCGAAGACGTAGGGATACATGTCCAGCGATCCGGGCAGCACGAAGCTCTCATCGAACCCGTAGTCCCGCGGACCGATCTTCATCGGCACCGTGAAGTCCACGTTTGTTTCCATCTGATTCTTGCCGTCCGTCGTCACCATGAGAGTCCCAAGATGCCACTTGCCGACATAGCTCGTCCGATATCCCGCCTTCCGCATCATCCTGCCCAGTGTGAACTGGTCCTTCCTTAATCGGGGATTGAGATAACCCCACGGCCCGCTTGGGCGTGGTGGCACAAAGCGCCACGGATAGCGGCCCGTCATGATCGCCATTCGGGAAGGCACGCACACCGAGGCCACTGGATGCGCGTCCGTGAATCGCATCCCCTCCCGTGCCAGGCGGTCAAAGTGCGGGGTCGCAATCTTGCAGCGCTCCCCGCCAAAGCACTTCACGTCTCCGTAGCCGAGATCATCAGCCATCAGATAGACGATGTTGGGGCGCGGGGCTCCGGTGGCGAGCAGCGACGTCCAGATCGCAAGGAAGAGGGACAACAAGCGGATCACGATCAAGAGCCAAGCAAGTCTCTCGGGCACATTCCACCACAATTCTCCCACCCGGGGAGCCCGATTGCGATGTGGGCGCATATTGCGCTTTCGCCCCCGGCTCCTTTTCGCTTTCCTCCGCCCCAATGATCAAACGGGCCCGACCGCAACTTCCTCTGTCTACGGGCCTGATCGCGATCGCAGTCGCGCTGACCGCCTGCACCGGCAAGTTTCAGGCGGTTC
>JAYGGC010000173.1:0-87080 GCA_046581525.1 Roseibacillus sp.
ACGGCCATCATCACGGTGACCGACCCCGCCGCCATCAATAGTCCGCAGGTGATCCGAGTCAGCCTCACGGTGGAGGCGCCGGTCATCGAGTTGAGCGGATCCTCCCTTGCCTTCGCGGCGGCCACCAACGAACCCCTGGCCGACACCGTGATCCAGATCTGGAACGAGGTGGAGGATACGGTCTTGAACTACAGCCTGGCCGCCGACGTGAGCTGGCTCTCCGTCACGCCCGGCTGGGGCGAATCCACGGGACCGACCGACCGACAATCGCACACCCTGTCGGTCTCGACCCTGGGACTTCCCAACGGCCAATATACCGGACACCTTACCATCATCGATCCCATCGCCCTCAACAATCCCCAAACGATAACGGTCAATCTCAATATCACCGACGACGTTCTCGTTCTCCTCGACGCGCGCAGCCTGCCCGCAGGTCCGCTCCCGGTCTGGAACAACCTCGGATTGCTGGGCGGGACCTTCATCCCGGAGTGGCATACCCCGCGGGTCAACACCGTCCTCGGGGTCAAGGGAGTGACCCTCGACGGCAACCGCGACTGGTATATCGGCCCCTTCGCTCCGCCGGCGGTGACCGGAAACAATCCGCACACCGTCATGGCCTGGGTTTACAATGCGGTCATCGAGCCGGCCGAGCCGGTTGTTTCCTGGGGCCGGCGGGTCTGGGTGGAGGGCTCCTTCCTGGGCCTGCGAACCGACAACCTCCCCGGGGCCGACTTCACCGGGGATATTCCCAGCAGCGAAGACATCGCGCCCGCGGATGGACAACCGGATGACGGCTCGTCCTTCCTCAGCGCCCTCAATGTGGATAGCGAAGCCCTCGGGGCGGCCAACGGCATCAACCTGGGCGGAGACCATTTCGATTGGGCCTTCACCTTCCAGTTCTACGACAACGACGGAACGTTTTCCTTCACCGAG
This sequence comes from Roseibacillus sp., assembly GCA_046581525.1. Taxonomy (GTDB): domain Bacteria; phylum Verrucomicrobiota; class Verrucomicrobiia; order Verrucomicrobiales; family Akkermansiaceae; genus Roseibacillus_B. The sequence goes on from JAYGGC010000173.1 coordinate 934, forward strand.
AATTTCGACGACCGCGTGCGCATCGACATCGACAGGATTGTCAGTAACACCGATGGCACCGTGGTCGATGACGGCCCCGTCCACGTCGACGTCGGATGGAACGTAAGAACCTTCGCCAATTACGTTTTTGGATCCGGCGGCTGGTTCCACGCCACGATTCAATTGGTTGAAGACGGCGGCGGAGCGCAGTCAGCCGGTGGGATCGGAATTGGCTACCGCAATGCGGCCTCCACCGGCAACGCAAGCAACTTCGGGGGCATCGGCTATGGAGCCGTTTTTGACAGCGATCCCGCCAGCGGGGACAGCTGGGGAACCATGCTCGCCGGGGGCGGGGGTGCCATCGTGTCTCTCAATCACGGCACTGATGACGGCTTCGGAGCCGTCACCCACGGCAGCGGCGCCGCCGACGTCGGGTGGGAAAACGAAGAAGAGCCCGGCATTTGGACTTTCATCGCCTACGTCTACGACGGCGCGGGAAACACCTGTGTCTACACCAATGGGGAACTGACCAAGTGCATCTCGCACGGCTCCCTCAACGTGCAGGAGTTGCCCTTCGTGATCGGAAACCAGACCGGGGCCGATGGCTCGCGCCCCGAGGGTCCCGAGGCGGCCATGACCGTCGCCATGGTCAAGATCTTCGACCGCGAGTTGGCGGCCGGTGCGGTGGAAAACGAGTACAACCGCGACGCGGTGTCCTTCGGGCGGAACCCGACCGGAAACGTCGACAGTGATGGCGACGGACTTTCCGACTCTGTGGAAGCGCTGCTTGGGACCAACCCGGGCCTCTTCGATACCGACGGCGATGGGCGCGGCGACGGCGCAGAAGTGGAGGCCGGCACTGATCCCCTCGATCCGAGTTCGTTCTTCAGGATCGTTTCCGTGGACCGGGAACCGAACGGAAACACCGCCGTCACCTGGCTCAGTGCTCCTGGAAAGAGCTACCTCCTGCAATCCAGCCCCAACCTGCTCACCGGAAGCTGGTCTGATCTCAATGGAGGTCTGCCCATTCCCGCTTCTGCACCGGGACAAACAACAAGCTTCCTCGACGACACCATTGCGCCTGCGAACCGGACTCTCTTCTACCGGGTTGTCCTCGTGCCGTGATCGCCTGCTCTGAGTGTCGAAGTCTTTTTTTCTTATGCCCTTGCCCTTATCCATGAAGCAGGTGCCCACCTCGGGGTGCAAATTTGGCGCGCTCCTGGCCATGTCGCTCGTCAGCCTTGGCCTCTTGGCCTGCTCCGATTCTTCCGAACCCGATGTCGACGACGGCGGAGGGGGCACTTCGGGAGAGACCACCGAGAGCGGTGAACCTCCCCAGGGCCCCGACCAGCCGCCCGGCCATCATCGTATGGTCAGGGCCCTGGCTCAGGTTGCCGACCGCAGCGCCGACGACAACCCGTATGTTGGGGACTTCAACGCGAAAATCTGGGGCGCGAAACTGGCCTCGCTTCCCGAGTCACCGAGCGCACAACGATTGAGCGCGCTCGTCAACTTGGCCGAAGCGGAGGCTCTCCAGGGCAAGGAACGATCGGTCATCTCTCGACTGGAGGCGGCCTACAAGATCCATCCCCGTCTGAAGCCTCCTTTGCCGGCCAGTGCCCTGAATGAGATTCGCTACCGCTTGGGGGTGGCCTATTTCAGGTACGGAGAGACGCAGAATTGCTGTGCACGCTTCACGGCTGAAAGTTGTATCCTGCCGATTCAGGGCAGGGGAATTCACCGCGACCAGGAAGGCTCGAGGAAGGCCATTCGCTATCTCACCGAGGTTCTCCAAAGTCGCCACAGTTCCGCCAAGCTGCGCCTGCGGGCGAAGTGGCTTCTCAACCTGGCGTTCATGACGATCAACGGCTATCCCGACGAGGTCCCGCAGGACTATCGGATTGCGTCCTCGGTCTTTGCTTCTCAAGAGCCGTGGCCCAAGTTCGTCAACATCGCGCCCAGGCTCAACTTCGACACCTTCAATCTGGCCGGCGGTGCGATCGTGGACGACTTCGATGGGGACTCCCTTTTGGACATCGTCAGTTCGACCTTCGATACCCGCGGCCCGATGCGTTTCTTCCGGAACAACGGCGACGGCTCGTTCAGCGAGCGCTCGGATGCCGCGGGCCTGACCGGAATCACCGGGGGGCTGAATTTGGAGCAGGCCGATTACAACAACGACGGCCACCTTGATATCCTCGTGCTCCGCGGGGCTTGGCTCATGAAAGCCGGCAAGCATCCGAATTCCCTGCTCCGAAACAATGGAGATGGCACCTTCACCGATGTCACCTTTGAAGCAGGCCTGGGGGAGGACTCTTATCCCACCCAGACCGCTGCCTGGGCGGACTACGACCACGACGGCGATCTGGATCTCTATGTCGGAAACGAACACGTGGGCGAGATCCACGCGCCCAATCAGCTCTTTCGAAACAACGGTGATGGCACCTTCACCGACGTGGCTCGGCAAGCCGGGGTCCTCAACGAGCGGTTCACCAAGGGGGTCTCCTGGGGTGACTACGATAACGACAGGTTTCCCGATCTCTATGTTGCCAACCTGATGGGGCCCAACCGTCTCTACCGGAACAACGGCGATGGCACCTTCACTGATCTCGCCGTTGAGCTCAAGGTCACCCGGCCGAGGGCCGCCTTTCCCACCTGGTTCTGGGATTTCAACAATGACGGGAATCTGGATCTCTATGTTGGGGCCAATCGCGGCCAGGCGGACTCGCTCTCCAGCCTGGTCGAAAGCTACCTGGGATTCCCCTGTGATGACGAATTGGCATGCCTCTACCAGGGCGACGGAAAGGGAGGCTTCGTGGAGTCAGCGGTGCAGCTGGGACTCAGCAAGCTGACCCTTCCCATGGGCTGCAATTTTGGAGACCTCGACAACGACGGCTTCCTCGATTTCTACCTCGGCACCGGCTACCCGGCCTACGACGCCCTCATGCCCAATGTCATGTATCACAATCAAGCGGGAAAGCGCTTTGCCGACATTACCTGGAACGGGGGATTCGGGCATCTCCAGAAGGGACACGGTGTCGCCTTTGCCGATTTTGATCACGATGGGGACCAGGACCTCTATGTGCAGATGGGCGGAGGGGCAACCGGGGACAAGTTCAATGACGCGCTCTTTGAAAACCCCGGATTCGGAAACAATTGGATCGCCATTCGACTCGTCGGAACCCGTTCCAATCGATCGGCGATCGGCGCCCGCATCCGGGTGGTGGTGGAGGAAGAGGGCAAGTCGGGCGCACGGTCCATCTATCGTCACGTGAACAGCGGCGGAAGCTTCGGTGCCAATCCTCTCCGGCAGACGATCGGCATTGGAACAGCCCAGGTCCTTGACCGCTTGGAAATCTATTGGCCGACCAGTGACACCACCCAGGTTTTCGAGCAAGTTGCCATTAATCAGATGATTCGAATCAGGGAAGGCGCTGCTGAATTTGAAGCCGTGAATCTGCCCCGCTTTCAGTTTTCAGCAGAGTAGATCTGGAGAGACCGCAGCTCGCCGGCCTTTGGCTTGTGCGCCCGCATGATCCGCATCATTAGCGCTTGGGGCCTCGTGCCGGGAGCACTACAATTTTTCCATCAAGCGGTGCAGCGACTGTCGGCTCCGCGGATCGAGGCCCTCCGCCGCAATGCCCTGCTCGATGACTGATCTCGCCGCTTTCAGGTCCCGCAGGTTCAGGTAAACCTTGGCCAGGTTGGTGTAGGCGACGCCGTCCGAGGGCCGGAGCTCGATCAATCGTTTCAAGTGCGTTTGCGCAGTAAACATGTCACCGGTGCGAAGATAACCGATGGAAAGGTAGTTGTGACCATCGGCCGAGTCGGGCTCGAGAGCGAGGAATTCCAGAAGCGCCCCCATGGCCCGGTTCGTTTGATTCTCCTTCATCAAGAGCTTGCCAAGATTGAGCCGCGCGGCGGCAAAGGTGGGATCCAGTTCGCGCGCTTCCTGCCAGAGTCGTTTCGCCTCGGCCGGGTTGCCTTCCTTCAAATACACCGCCGCCAGGTTGTTATGGGACTGCGGATCCTTGGGATTGATTTCGATTGCTTCGGACAGGAGCGTCTTCGCGTTCGGATAATCGCCAAGCATCAGGTAGCTCTGACCGATGGTCCGGGTGACTTCGTTCAGCTGGCTGGCAACCGACGGGTGGGAAGCATCAATGCGCAAGATCCGTTCCGCCTCGTCCGGCATCCTGTTCTCGATGTAGACTTTGATCAAAACCGAGGGGCGAAGAGCCATTTGATCGGCCAGTCTGGTCCCCTTGAACAGAGCGGCCTCCTCCGCCAACTTGTCGTCCGACCACTCCAGGGTCTCGAGGTGCTTGGCGACGGTATCCAGATCAATCTCTCCACGATACACCGAAACCAGCCGGCCCTCCCCATCGAGCAGGAAGGAGGTGGGCACCACCAGGTGGTAGGGGCGGTAAAAGAGATGCCGATTCAAGGCCAGCATGCGCTCGACCACCGGTCCGGGGGTAAATCCGGCCGGGAAGGGAAACTTGGTTTCGGCGATCACCTCCGCCGCCCTCGCCGGATCCTCATCCCCCGAGGGTTCCGCCGTGGTCGCGAGACAGTCGATTCCCAGGGACTTCACTCTGGCGGCCGCCCCGGCCAGCGACTCCAACTCTGCAAAGCAGCTCAAGCATTCAGGATGCCACATGATCAGGAGGGTCGGCTTGCCAGACTCGGCGCCCACCATTTCCTTGCCGGTTGCCAGGTCGCGGTAGCGGATTCTCGGAAAGAGTTGCCGCATGGGAAGCAGGATGCTGTTGATCTCGCCAGCTTCCTGAACCGTTTCGCTCCCGCTTGCTGCAACCGCGGGCGGGGTGACGAACTTACCGGCTTTCGGGGTCAGCAGTTCGGCTCTCCCAGCTCCCTGTTCCAGGAGGTGAAACCGGTTCGCGGAGATTCCTTCGAACCGTTCCTCCTCGTAGTCAGGCCCCGGCCAGCGCACCTTGACCGACGCGATCTCTGCGTTTTTTCCGATTCCGAAATGCAAGCGTTTCGCCGATTGGCTCTGGAATCCCTCGCCCAAATGGACCGTCCGCATCAAGGGCGCGTTGTCCTGCCCCTTCAGCAAAACGGTGACCCGGGCTCCCGCCGCGTCGCGATTGGACTTCGTCCCCTGCAATTTCAGGGAGATGAAGTCACCGGATTGTGAGCCCCAGAGGTTTTCGAAAACCTGCACCGTCGGCGCCGTGCGGTTGCTGATCCACACATCGAGATCGCCATCAGCATCCCAATCCGTAAGAGCCAAGCCGCGGCCATCTCCGTCCTGATCGAGGCCCGAGATCGCTGAGACATCCGAAAAGCGGCGGTCCGGATCCGCGATGTTGAAAAACAGGACACTGCGTTCACGTCCGCTGAGAGACCGACCTTCCCGCAGGTAGATCTCCAACTGCTCCCGCGAGCCGCTCTTGGTTCCGGATTCCGGCAGGACCTGCCGCCAGTAGAAACTTCACAAGTCATCGACCACCGGACCGGTGATGAATCCGTTCATCGCCATCATGTCGAGGTCGCCGTTGTTGTCGAAATCTCCGAAGAGGGTGCCCCAGGTCCACTGGGTGTTGAGAATGCCGGCCTCTGCGCTGCGCTCATCAAAGCGCTGGGCGCCCTTGCTCATCAGGAGGGTGTTTCCCCGTGCCAGGTAACGGATGCGCTCGGCATCCAGCCCCTTGGTGAGGTCTTCCTTGAATTTCGCCTGCGAAGTCACCCGGTTGCCGGCGGCCGAGAACATGTTTCCGATGCAGGCATCCATGAACCCGTCCCGATCAATGTCGCCCCAGGTGATCGACATGCCGGTGGAGGGATCATCGGCCCCGGACTCGGCGGCGATCTCGGTGAATTTGCCGCCCTCGTTGCGATAGAGACAGTTGGGCCCAAAGTCGTTCGCGACATAGAGATCGGGATCCCCGTCATTGTCAAAGTCCTCCCAGGACGCGGCCAGACTCATCCTTGTCGCCTCGGCATCGATCCCCGTTTCCTTGGTCACGTCGACGAACTTGAGCCCTCCGGTGTTCCGGTAGAGCAGGTTCATTCCGCCCTGCTTTCCGTCGTAAATCGCGTCTGCCAGGGCCACCGTCTCACTCTCCGAGGAGTCCAGGTAGTTGCAGACAAACAGGTCGAGAAGCCCGTCACCGTCGTAGTCAGCCGCGCAAAGCGAGGAGACATCGGGCTGGGGCCACTCCGCTATTCGTGTGAAGTTCCGACCCGTTCCATCGTTGGAATGAATCACCAGCAGGCTCCGGATGGCAATCACGAGATCCTGATCGCCGTCATTGTCAAAGTCCGCGAAGAGGGCAACCGCGGTGGCGTCCAGCCAGTCGATCCCGGCCTCCGCCGCCACTTCCCGGTGACTCCCATCCGGTTGGGACAGGAGAAACAAGTTGGGCAGATCCTTGCCCTGGGGAGCGTAGATATCGTCGAGCCCGTCTCCGTTCGCATCGCCAATCGCAATCCCGATCAGCGAACGGCCGCTCTCGTAGAGCGTATGCATGCCAAGCTCGTTCGCTCCATAACTTATCAGTCCGCCCGCCCGTGGCATGGCACCGATCAGATCCTCGGTGCGGTCACGAAATAAGAGATCGTTCCCCGCAGCCTCGGCCTCGGCCGACTTTGCGAGCTCAATTTCCTCAAACTCCCTCAGGCGAATGCCGCGAATCAAGAAAGCCTCCTCTTCTTCCGAGCGGATCCAGGCGATCTCCCAAGTGGCATTTTGAACCCGATCAGCGGTGGAGGTGGACGACTTCGCCTTGTAGAGCACCGTGCTCGATGATTCGAGTTGGCCGGCCTTCGGGGGCGAGACTTGGAACTGTTTGAAGCGAACGGACACCTCCGTCTCGCCCTCATGAAGCGACTCCACCAGATGTTGGAGCTCCTCCCGCAGGGATGCGCCGGGCTTGGCGGACTCGAGCGCACTCTTTCGCGACCGCAGCACCCGCAATCCATTGCTTTCAAAGACCGCCGAGAGCGAACGCGGCCGCAAGGCCCCCGCTGCCGATTCCGTCTCGCTCACGAGAATCCCATCCGGAAGCTCGCCCGCCTCCATCGCGGCGGCGAGGATCGTGAGTTGGTCCTGCGTTTCCGCGTGAAACGCCTCACTGGCCCATCCATCGTTGTGGGGATCCAACTCGGTTTCCCGCTCTTCAAATTGCAAGCGCTCCTGCGTGCTCTGGACCTTGAACTGGACCTTGAAGGCCGCCGCCGCACTGCTGGTCGCTGGTCGCGGGTCGCCTTCCGGGGAATCGTGGTCGGCTGATTTCTCCGAACAACTCACCAGCGCGAAGCCCAGGCAGGCCGCCACCCCGCTGCACCACGAGATCATCCCCGCCGGCTGCCGCCAGCGATGATTGGCGAATATTGGTTCATTCGGGAGCATCAGAGGACCCGAAACATCCAGAACCTGGAGCAAGATGGCAATCGAAATTCGGGTTCACCAGATTGGACTACGTGCCTCGGAAAGGCGCATCAACCGCCCCGGCAGGTGTCGCTTCCGCTCTCAACGAACGCGGTTTTCGGTGTGGATTCTTCAGGATTCGGTCACTCTCGGCACTCAAATTGAGTCGAGATCAACGACGCTGCCCCGCAGCCGAGTCGGATTCGGATCGCGCCAAATATGGATCTGATTTTATTACAGAACATCCAACAACTAATCGCTCTCAATTTTGTCGGCATCCTTACTAGTCAAGCGGAATATTTTTTTTTGCAGAAATGCCTTGGCGATCGGCAAACCCTTTGTCATAGAAGGGTCGGTATGGCCTCCAAGAGGTTGCCATCCAACTCAACAGTAACCCAAACCAGTAGCTCAACTCGTATTGCACAATGAAAATTAAAACCTTACTCACCCTCGCAACCGCAAGCGCGATTGCTCTTCCCGCCTTTGGCGCATCCGTACACGTGCCAGGGCAGGCTCTTGCCCTGCGTACCGATGGTCTTAATGTCGGGGACCCCAATGACCAGTTTACCGGGGCCCTTCCCGCCAACGACGGAACCGGAGCACTAGTCTCTTCTATTAATGTCGATACCGAGGCTTCGGCTGCGGCAGCCGGCCTTAACATGGCTGGAGATAATTTCGACTGGGCGATTACCTTCCAGTTTTATGATGGGGATGGAAACTTTTCCTTCACCGAAAACTACGACGACCGCGTCCAGGTCAACATCACTCCCATTGTGGGGCCGACCAACCTGACGGCAAGCGGTGACAGCGGAGCACAGCACCAAGACACCAGTTGGAATACCAGAACCTATGCTGACTACAGTTTCGGTAGCGGCGGCTGGTTCCACGCAGAGGTCCTCATGACTGAAGACGGTGGAGGTGCCCAGTCTGCCGGAGGAATCGGCTTTGGCTATCTCAACGCCGCAAGCACTGGCAACGACGCCGATTTCGGCGGCATTGGCTATGGAGCCACTATTGACACCGATCCCGCAACTGGCCTGAGTTGGGGGTCCGCAATCGTCCCCGAGCCCAGCAGCTCCCTGATCGCAGCCTTGGGCGGAATGCTCCTCTTCCTCCGCCGCCGCCGTTAACAGAGAGACTGGCCCAGCGGCGTTACTGTTGAGAATTTTTATGAAGGCCGGTGAGTTCGCTCACCGGCCTTTTTCTGTCTTCGCGGAGCCTGGACCCCCAACTCGGATGGCAGGATCGCTCCCGGCGTCAGCCGAGTCTGGCTGACCTGGAGTGGACCCCGGTGGCTACCGAGCAGATTCCAAGCAGGCCCCGCAATACCGGTTTGCCAGGCTCCGGCTCGATTCGGTCAGGATGCCGGATTTCTAACAGGTCACCACTCGATGGCCTGAACGTCCTGCCCGGCAGGCCCTCCTCCGCAACGGGCAGATTCCGGTGGCCTCCCCTTTTTGATTGTCTCGCCTGCATTCCTGCGGTCAGGTGTTTCTCCGCTGATCATGGCGTTCCTGTATGCGCCCGTGCTTTCTCATCCCTCTTCTTGGTCCGGCAACCCTGAGCGGCGTCCTCACCGCGCAGGTGCAGACGGATGACATCATCACCGCCCCGGGGTTGGAGGAGAGGCGTTACATCGGTCCCTTGCGGGATGCCTACAACCGGATCGACCCGGGCGAGGATGGCTGGGCATCCGAAGCCATGAGTGCGGACCTCACTTCGCAACTCGACACCCTCGTGGAATTGTTGGGGATGGAGGGTGGACTGAAGGCAGAGGCTCTCGGAGCGGTGGCGGCAGACAACTTTACCTGCGGGAACCTGCGCCCGTCCGAGCTCACCGCCGCCTTCGAGGAAGGCGGCATGAAGGTGCGGCGCTGGTTGGGGAAGGCCGAAGCGGGCGAAACGAAATTCCGCGGTCCGGCGGGCTGCGCGGCGGCCATGAAGGAGTGGTTCGCAGCGGCCGGATGTGGTCCCGCGCCCCACGCCAATCTCAAGTTGTTCCGCCTCGAGGAACAGCCCGACCATCGCGTCACCTCCAAGGTCCTCTGCACCATCACCTCGCAGGAGAAGGGCGTGCGCACTCAAATCAATGCGACCTGGACCTGCGGGTGGCTCACCGCGGAAGACGCCCTGCCCCGGCTCCTCACCCTCATGGTGGACGCCTACGAAGAGGTCGTGGTCACCGGAAGAACCACCGAGCCGCTTCTCAGTGATGCCACCGCCTCCCTCCTCGGAAAAACGAAGGCCTGGCAGGACCAGTTCCTTTACAGCTCCGATCACTGGCGCCTGCGCCTGCCGCGTAACTTCGGCCTCGATGTGGTGGCCAACCACGGGCTCGCGATCGGCGACCTGAACGGAGACCAGCTTGAAGATCTCTACATCTGCCAACAGGGCGGACTTCCCAACCGCCTCTTCCTGCAGAACCTCGACGGCACGCTCACCGACTACACCGCGGAAAGCAAGACCGGCTGGCTCGACTACTGCGCAAGCGCCTTGATCGTGGATCTCGACAACGACGGCGACAAGGACCTCGTGATTTCCCAGGACTTCAAGATGCTCTTCATGGACAACATCGACGGGAAGGGCCACTTCGAGCTCGGCTTCGGCATCTCGACCAAGGCGCAGACATTTTCGCTGGCGGCCGCGGACGTGGATCGCGACGGCTTGCTCGACATCTACTCCTGCGGTTACAACCCCTCCGGCGCCCTCGCCCGCACCGGCGCGATGGGGGAACCGATGCCCTTTCATGACGCCAACAACGGCGGTCCCAACATCCTCTGGCGCAACAACGGAAACTGGGAGTTCTTCGACATCACGGCCGAGGCGGGACTCGACGTCAACAACCGGCGCTTCAGTTTTTGCGCCTCGTGGGAGGACTACGACAACGATGGCGATCTCGATCTCTATGTCGCGAACGACTACGGCCGCAATTGCCTCTATCGCAACGAGAGCGCAGGCGGAAAGATCTTCTTCCGCGAGGTGTCCGATCAACTCGGGGTCCAGGACACCAGCGCCGGGATGTCGACCACCTGGGCGGACTACAACCGCGACGGTTGGATGGATCTCTACATCAGCAACATGTTCTCGAGCGCGGGAAGCCGCATCACCTACCAGCGCCAGTTTCTACCCGGCACAAGCAGGGAAGTGCGCGCACAATTCCAGCGCATGGCCCGCGGCAACACCCTCTTCCAATCCGATCGCAAGGGTGGGTTCAAGGACGTGAGTGTGGCGGCCGGAGTCACGATGGGCCGCTGGGCGTGGGGCTCTTGCTTCGTGGATCTCAACAACGACGGATGGGAGGACATCCTGGTGGCGAACGGCTTCATCTCGGCCGACGACACCGGCGACTTGTGAAGTGTCTACTGGCGGCAGGTCGTGTCGCAATCGCCTCTCACCAGTTCCCCCGAGGGGTCCCGTTCCTACCAGCAGGGTTGGCGCGCCCTCAATCGCCTCTTGCACGAGAATCGATCCTTCAGCGGGATGGAGAAACACTGCGCCTTCCTGAACTGCGGACAGGACGCCGCCGGCCGACAGCGCGCCTTCGCCGATGTTTCGAGTGCGATCGGCTTTGAGTTTCTCGACGACGGTCGCGGGCTGGCTCTTGTGGACTGGGACTTCGATGGCGACCTCGATGTGTGGTCGACCAACCGGACTGCTCCCCGCGTGCGCTTCCTGAAGAACTCCAACAAGAGCGGCAACCACTTCATCGCCTTCCAACTGCAAGGCGACGGCATGAGCACCAATCGCGACGCGATCGGGGCACGCCTGGAGTTGCACGTGAGCGGGGAAAAAATTCCGGTGGTCAAGACCCTGCACGCCGGTCACGCCTTCCTCTCACAGTCAAGCCGCTGGCTGCACTTCGGCCTCGGCAAGACCAGCGAGCTCGACAAGCTGGTGGTGCGTTGGCCGAACGGAACGAGCGAGGAAGTGGGCGGCCTGGTCGCCGACAAGTTCTACTTCATCTCGCAGGGCCAGGGGGTGGCCGTGCGGTGGACCCCACCGGGGAATCGCGCGCAACTCGTCGCTTCCACCCCGCAGACCAAGACCACCACCGACACCGCCCGCATCGTGGTGCCGCCCGGGATGCGCTTACCCACCCTCTGGACGAAAGGGGAAAAGGGAAAGCCGCTCCCCTACCAACGGACTGGAAAGGGTCTCTTCCTGGTCAACCTCTGGGCCTCCTACTGCGGTCCCTGCCTCGAGGAACTCACCGAATGGGGAAGCGCGGCCGCCAAGCTTCGCGCACGCGGGATCGAGGTCCTGGCCCTCAACACTGACGGCGTGCTCGGCGATGAGGACGCCCGGGGGAAGGCCCTCAAGGCGATCAAGGGCACCGGGTTTCCCTTCGCCTGGGCGGAGGCCGCCCCGCTCACGGTGCGCACCCTGGACATCTTTTCCAGCGCAGTCCTCGATCTTTGGAATCCTCTCCCGGTGCCCAGCACCTTCCTGATCGATGCCCGGGGCGAGGTCCTCATCATTTACAAGGGACCGGTGCACACCGACCAGATCATTGCGGACGCGGCCCTCGCCAGCGCGTCTCCGGAAGAACGCCGCACCGCCGGAACCCCCTTCGCCGGTCGCTGGGTGGAGGGACCCCAGCCCGCCGACTCCAGGCGGGTCGCCCTCCAGCTCCTCGACCGCGACGAGACCGACAGTTCCATCCGCTATCTGCAAGACCTGATCGTCTCCCTCGCGGCCCAGGCGCAGGACGAGGAGGGTAAACGCACCTTGGGCGATGCCCAATCACTGATCGGCACCCTCTTGCTCGACCGGGGACGGGTGCAGGAAGCGCTGACCCATTTGGAGGGAGCACGCGAGGCGATTCCCCACGACATCCGCATTCGCACCTCCCTCGCCAACACCTATCGACGACTCGGCAAACTCGAGCAGGCCATCGCCGAAACATCGGCTGCCATCACAATCAACTCATCCAACCTGGCCCTCCACGACCAGCTGGGCGACCTCCACATGGCAAACGGGCAGTTTACAACCGCGGTGGAGCGTTACGGGATGATCCTGAAGATTGCACCAAAACGCGCAGCCACTCGATATCGCCTGGCCAATGCCCTCTTGCGGAACGGGCAGGGTGCGGAGGCGATCGCGCAATTCAAGCAGACCCTCCGCTCCAATCCGCGACTCTATGGGGCCGCCAATCAGCTCTCGCGGGTGCTCTCCTCCCACCCCGATGCCAAGCTGCGCTCCCACCAGGAAGCCTTTGTTCTCTCCTCGCGGCTGTGTTCGATCACCAAGAACAAGAATCCGCGCTACCTCGACACCCACGCCACCGCTGCGGCAGCAAGTGGCAACTTTGAGGTGGCGGTGAAGAGCGCCGGGCAGGCCCTCGAACTCTACCAGGCCGATCCGCGCTACGCGGCCCGCGTAAAGCCCCTCGAAGAACGACTCGCCTTGTTCCGGAAGAAGAGTGTCTGGGTGGAGACGGAGTGGGAGTGAGATCGCCCGGCCCCTCTTCACGCTCCTTCCGCCCAGCCACCAGATCGGAGTTGATCTCGTCAACACGATCCTTCCCACCTTGCATCACGACGCAACACAAGGTGACCAGTGGCACAATGGTCGTCACGATCACTCGATAGTGCGAGTCCCCGACATGCGAACAGGAGACCGTGACTACCCACGCCATTTGCGTTGTCGGAATGTAGAGAGGCGGCCACGTTTACTGACCTTGCCGCAGCAAGATTGATTCTTGCATTAGCGGCTTCTTCGGGGTTCTGATAGGATTCGCAGGAATCAGGTCGGCCTTCTGTGCCGTGCCCGCAAACCCATTCCACCCATGCAACGTCTTCCAATTCTCCGCCAGGCCATTCTTGCGGCGAGTGTGCTCGCGCTTGCTTTTCCCCTTGCCTCCGCCCAATTCGCCACCGGGCTGGTGGCCTATTGGGCCTTCGATGGCGATCTCACAGACTCCACCGCGACCGGGGCGCATGGAACCTTTGTTGATCCCAATGTCATTCCCCCTGCCGTCCCGACCGCGAGCTTCCTTCCCGCCAAGTTTGGCGATGGTCTCAACCTCAACGAATTCCCCCTCAACTTCGACCAATACGTCGACATCACCGGGGCCCCGGAAGGCACCTTCGACTTTGTGGGTGGGAGCATGACGATCTCGGCCTGGGTTGCCACCCCCGCCCTCACGCTCGGCAACCAGACCATCATCTCAAAGGGCCCGAGGGGCACTTGGAGTCTCCAGCGCGACGGCGATATCAATACGACACCGGCTTTTTTCGGCGGCCTCGGCGCTGTTGCAACGGGTAATCCGTCAAATCCCGATCATTCTCTCCTGGTGGGGTTTCCCGCGACGGTGTTGGACGCCCCCCTGATCCATGTGGTCGGGGTGGTGGAAGCCGGGGTGGGCCTCAGGCTCTACGTCAACGGACAACTCGCCGGCAACACCAGTGGCAATGTCCAACTGACCGACTCCCCCTTCAACCTCACCATCGGCGCCAAACCGGATAATCCCCTTCTTGCCTGGTGGGAAGGGATTATCGATGACCTCGCGATCTGGAGCCGCGCCCTCAGCGGAGGCGAGATCGCCACCATTTACAACAACGGGACCGGAGTTTCGATCGCCGACATCCTCAACCCGGTCGACTCCGACAACGACGGGATGCCTGACTACTACGAGAATAGTAATGGCCTGGACCCCAACGCGGACGATTCGGGGGACGACCTCGATGCGGACGGGCGGACCAATCTCGAGGAGTTCCAGGATGGGACCAGGCCGAATAATCCCGACACCGATGGCGACGGACTCACCGATGGCGAGGAGGCCGCCCTGGGCACCAACCCCACCAGTTCCGATTCCGACGGGGACAAGATCCTCGACCCCGACGAGATTGCGGGAAGCACCAACCCCTTCCTGAACAACATCCTGCGTGATCCCTTCGATCCCCTCTCCGACCCTCCGGGTGATCCCACCGATCCGACTCTCAGCGACAGCGATGGCGACACCTTTGACGACGGAACGGAAATCACCTTCGGCAACGACCCGAACGACATCAACGACGCTCCGAGCACCTGGCAGAATGCTCTGAAGGGCTACTGGCCCCTCGACCGGGCCAGCTTCAACGCGAGCGACCCGGATCCTGCGATGCGGTTTTTTCCGGATGCCAGCGGCCGGGGCCACCCCGGGGTGTGGGATGGCAGCTCGACTGCTCCGGCCTGGTTCGGTGGAAAGTTCGGCACATCCGTGGCCCGCATCAATGGGCCGGCCGGAGGCGGGGCACAGCATATCACGATCCAAGGCAGCGAAAGCGATCTGGCCTGCGCGGGGGGAGACATCTCAATCTCGGCTTGGTTCCGTTCGGTAGGCTTCACCAAGAACTGGCAGTGCATCGTGGCCAAGGGTGAGGGCAACAGCTGGCGGATCCACCGCCGCGGCACGTCGACGCCCGGAGTGTGTGCCTACGCCGGAGGAACTGCTGATATTCCCGGAGCGGACATTGGTCCCCGAGTCGATGACTTCGAGTGGCACCACGTGGTGGCGGTCACCGAAGCAGGGGTGGAGACCCGTCTCTATGTCGATGGAGCGCTCATCGCGAGCAGCCCAAACGCTCCCACTCTTGATGATAACGGACTGGCCATGCAGATCGGGGGAAACCCCGGCGCAGCCAACCGAGAAATGGTGGGCCTGATTGAGGAAGTGGCGGTCTGGGGCCGCGTGCTCGGTGCGGGAGAGATTGCCCTCATCCATCTCAACGGCGCCGGAGCCACCATCGCACAATTGATTGAGGGACTGGACCGCGACAATGATGGCTTGAGTGACATCTTCGAAGATGCCTTCGGCCTCGATAAGAACGATCCGAGTGGCGCGAACGGTGCGGACGGCGATCCCGACATGGATGGACGGACCAATTCGGAGGAGCGCGGCGACAATACCCACCCGACGGTCGCGGACACCGATGGCGACGGACTGGACGACGGCGAAGAATTCACGGCCGGAACCGACCCACTCGACCCCGACACCGATGGCGACGGACTGGACGACTCCGAAGAGTTGAGCGGATCCCGAAACCCATTCCTCAACCACGTGCTCCGCAGTCCCTTCACTCCGGGAGTCGATTCGAACGGCGACCCCACCGACCCGCTTCTCAGGGATTCGGACGGAGACATCTTCAGCGACCTTCTTGAAATCGCGAACGGCTCCGATCCGAACGATGTCGACAGCACCCCGCACATTACGATCGTCAGGGTGGTGGGAACCGGAACCGGTGCGCTCTTGGGTGGTGACCTGACCGATCCGGAAGATGACGGCGACGATCGAAGAGCAGTGCTGGTTCCGGGGGATGGCCTGGCGGAACGGGGTTGGAACTTCATCAACGCCGTGGCGAACGAGAAATCCTCCTTTGAGGAGCACGAAGCGGCCTTCAACATCTTCGACAACAAGCTCGGCCCAAGCCAGGACAATTGGTGCTGTAATGCCCGCAACATCACGATCGAGTTTGCGGTGGCGTATCAACTGACCCACTTCACGGTCTCTTCCGCCGACGATGTCCCGAATCGCGACTGGCGGGTGTGGCGCCTGTTGGGATCGGAAGATGGAACCAACTTTGAGATCATCCATGAGGAACCCGGTGCCGAACGGCTCTGGCTCGAGCGTCTCCAAGTGGTTCGCTTCGACCTGCCCAGCCCCGCCCCCGCCTACCGCTTTTTCCGCTTCGAGGCGGATACAAACTGGGGGGACAACCTCTGGCAGCTCGGCGAGGTGGAACTCTTCGGGTTCGATCCAAATGTCCAGCAGCCCTCCGACCTGGTGCTGGAGGTCCCGGCCGGCGGCTACAATGCGGGAACACAGACGCTGAGCGTCGAGGTATCCGGAGCGGCGGCCGGGGAAGCCTACCACCTCCGCTCTTCCACCGATGGGGAGACCTTCAGTCCGCTCGTTCCGACCTTCGACTTCGACGACTCCACGATCTTCCCGGTGGCGATTCCGGTCGACGTCGCGGCCAACGGCGCCCTGCTTCTCCAAGTCTTCGGGGGACCTTCCATTCCCTGAGACAATCAATGGGGATCGCATTCACGACCAGCGAGACCTGCACTGCTTGCGAGTCTGGGCAGGTCCCCCTCGTTCCTGCGAGGGACGAGATCAATTCAAGGCGACCTCCTTGAATTGAACACTGCTATTGTCAATTCTGGGTAGCGCGAATCGCGGTCCGGGAATGTAGCGCGGAGGCTAACGGCGACGACGCGCCAGGATCATATCCTGAGAGAACGAGAAGAAGCGCCACGCCCGGCTCAGGGATGAACACCCAACGCACCTCGTCGATCCCGATCACATCAGTGCCGACGCCAAGTTCAGGTGAGGCCAGGATGGTCACGCGGGAGATCCCGGCATTCGGATCTGCGCTGGTGAACCCCCAGAATTGGGAGCCACCCCCGATGGATCCATTGATGGGAATGGTATGGACCTGGCCATTGTCGAAGATGGCGGTAATGGCCCCGGCAACCCCGGGATCGGCCCCGGTGAAATACGCGCCGAAGGCAACCACCGGAGTGGCAAAGTCGAAGGTAATCCCAACCGGAGGCTCTACTCCGGCGCCGGGCTGGTCTTCCTCGATCTTCAGGAAACGCGATCCGGCGGCCGTGGTATTGAATCCCTCGACCCCTGGAGAGGTCTGCACGGTGACTTCGGTATCAACCCCGCTACTTTGGGCGGAGGCCAGAATGGAGAGCCCCGCCACGCCGGTGTCGGCCGGGGAGAGATTCAGGAAGAGGCCCAGGTTGGTGGTCTCGAAGTCGAGGACGTTGAGAATCCGGTCGCCCAAGAGAACCGCCGAGGCATCGAAGAGCGCCAACATCGCATCCGAATTGGGGCGCGGATCACCGGGGCCGACCCCGGCATCCAGACCGCTGTATTGCACCACGCCCTGGGCGGAGGCGAGACTGGCACCAGAGATCATGGCCGCCATCCCGCAGCTCGCCGCACTCCGCCACCTGGGTCGCACCGATTTCGAGACTTTGATACCTACAACTCAAGACCAAATGGAAAGGGGAACGAGGATATTCTTTAAGATATCTTAATATAGATCTCGCGCTCGTCTGGCGGCAAGAACTCGCTCACTCTGCACGTTCCAGTCACCACTTGCCATGAGATCACGCCCTCCCCTGCCCCTCCTTCCTCTCGCCCTCGCTCTCGCAATCAGCCTTCCCCTCGCCGCCGCCGAGACCGACAAGGACCCGGCATCCGGGCAAGGCTCCGCCCTGACGGGGAGGCCCAACATCATCCTCATCATGGCGGACGACATGGGCTACTCCGACATCGGGTGTTACGGCGGTGAGATCAATACGCCCAATCTCGACAAGCTCGCCGCCAACGGCCTGCGCTTCACCCAGTTCTACAACACCGCTCGTTGTTGTCCCACTCGCGCCACCCTCCTCAGCGGACTCTACGCTCACCAGGCAGGCGTGGGCCACATGATGGGCAACTACGGTCTCCCGCAATACCAGGGCGAGCTCAACCGAAACTGCGTGACCATCGCGGAGGCTCTCAGGCCCGCAGGGTACCGCACTTACATGTCCGGCAAGTGGCACGTCACTCCTTACGAGGCCGGGGAGATCGCCAAACCCGACACCTCGAACTGGCCGCTCCAGCGGGGGTTCGATCGATTCTATGGAACCATCCACGGCGCCGGTTCGTTCTTCGATCCGAACTCACTGACGCGGGACAACCAGTACATCACGCCGGACAACGATCCGGACTACAAGCCCGAGACCTACTATTACACCGAAGCCATTTCGGATTACGCGGTGCGCTACATCAACGATCACAAGCGTGAAGCCGAGGGTCAGCCCTTCTTCATGTATGTGGCCTACACCGCCGCGCACTGGCCCATGCACGCGCTGCCCAGGGACATCGCCAAGTATGAAGGAACGTATGATGGCGGCTACGATCCAACCCGCGCGGCCCGCATCAAGAAACTCAAGTCGCTGGGCCTTCTTCCCGACCAATGGGATGTCACGCCGCAGGTTGGTAATTGGAGCAAGGTCAAACTGAAGGAATGGGAGTCAGCGTGCATGGAGGTCTACGCCGCGATGGTCGACAACATGGACCAGGGCATCGGGCGCATTGTGAAGGCCCTGGAGTCGTCCGCCCAACTCGACAACACCCTCATCCTCTTCTTCCAGGACAATGGGGGATGTGCGGAAGGATTCGGTCGGGGCAAGGTCCAGGGTCCTCTCGAGCGTCCGGCCGGGCCCACCCTCGAACCGATGGGCAAGGACGAGTTGCAGACCCAGATGGTCCCGCCCAAGAGCCGCGAGGGATATCCCCTGCGTCGCGGAGACGGTGTGATCCCGGGACCGCCCGAGACCGAGGTGGGCTACGGCCGCCACTGGGCCAACGTCTCGAACACCCCCTTCCGTGAGTACAAACACTGGGTCCACGAAGGCGGTATTTCCACTCCGCTCATCGCGCACTGGCCCAAGGGGATCAAAGGCGTGAACCGCTGGTTCAAAACGCCGGCGCACCTGATCGACCTGATGGCGACCTGCGTGGACTTGAGTGGCGCGAAGTATCCCACCGAGAAGGACGGAAAGAAGATCACTCCCATGGAAGGAGTCTCGTTGCGCCCCGCCTTTCAGAACGCGGAGCTCAACCGCGGCAAACCGATCTACTTCGAGCATGAAGGCAATCGCGCGGTGCGGGACGGAACGTGGAAGCTGGTCGCGAAGGGCGTGAAAGGTGAGTGGGAGCTCTACGACATGGAGCAGGATCGCACCGAAATGCACAACCTCGTCTCCCAGCATCCCGAGATCGCATCCAAGATGGTGAACCAGTACGAACAGTGGGCCAACGAGCGCGGCATCGTTCCCTTCGGCTCGTGGAACAAGAACAAGGGTAAGGAGAAACCAAAGGCCAAGGGATCCAGGAAGTCCTCCTTCAAGCTCAAGCCCGATCAGCACCTGCCCACCGAGAAGGCTCCCGGGGTTACCGGTCGCGCCTTTGAAGTGACCGCGCAAATCAGTGGTCTGCCCGCCGAGGGCGTGATCGTCGCGCAAGGCGGAAGCAGCCTCGGGTGGACGCTCTACCTGAGCGACAACAAGGTCATCTTCGCAACACGCAACCAGGGCAAACTGGTGACTGCAAGCGCCGCTCTCCCCAGCGCCGCGAGCCAGACGATCAGTGCCCGCGTGCTTGACGACAGGATCGTCCTCACCGCCAACGACAAGAAACTTGTTGAGGTTCAGTGCACGCCCCTCCTCACCGCTCACCCGATCGACGGACTCGAAGTCGGTCGCGATGACGGAGGCCTGGTGGGCGACTACAAGACCGAGAACAAGTTCGCTGGGAAGATCGAGTCTGTTGCGATCAAGCTGAAGTGACCCAGTCCGACCAACTCTCCGCTTCCCAGTTTCCAAATTACCTTCAGCACCAAGTTCCAGTTCCCAAGTCGGAGCTACTATCGGCGATTGGATCCTGATTTCTGGCTCTGAGATTTAGTTGGAAATTGGCCGGTCGAATTTTCGACGGAAACCATGAGACTCCCGCGCTACCCTCTCACGGTCGCATCTCCACTCCTAACCCAGCGCCATTCCTGCTAGTCCAGGGTGGCCACCACGCGCCCGAACAAGGGCGACTGGCCGCCGGTGGGCAGAGTCAGTGATCCGGTCGCGCCGTTGTCGGCAAAGACCGCACCCGGCTGGACGGTCCAAGTCTCCAGATCGGTCGAGATCTCGAATGCGTAGCTGCGTCCCGCCAAGATCGGGAAGGTGAGGGTAACCTGGCCACCGGCCACCGCGACATCCGTGATCCCCGAGAGGGAGGCCGGATCGTCGGGATCGCTTCCTCCAATGTACTCCTCAAGGTTGGTCTGGCCGTCGCCGTCGATGTCCTCTACGCCGAACCAAACGAGATGTCCGAAGTTGTCGATCTCCCACTTGTCGGGCAAGCCGTCGTGGTCGAAGTCGGCGTTGGGCGTAGACCTGTAATTGTCGTAGGTGGCATCGGCAATGCCAGTGCCGTCTCCAGCGTGGGCCACAAAGAGGCCGCACGGTCCTGTGGTGTAGGTGAGGTCGTTGACGACAATGCTGCCGATCAGGATCTCCGGGGAAGCCAGGGAGTAGACCTCGCCACTCATCTCGCCGTTGAAGCCCTGCAACACGAGGCGGCAGCCCTGAGCGGGATCGAGGTTGACGTCGAAGGAGCCGAGGCTGCTGGGATTCTCGTTATCGAGGCGCGAGAGGAACATGAGCTTTGCATCGACGTCATAGCTGAAGGCGTAGCCGTCCAGTTCTCCGATGGTGAGTTCCTTGACCAAGGCGAGGATTCCGATGTCCTGCTCAATGTCAATGTCGGCCCAGCCGACCATCTCAACCGACACGTAAAAGGAATTGGTGTAAACCTCCGCGACCCGCAAGGAGCCGGTCCGCGCCGGTCCAAGGGCACCGGGATTCGGTGAGGGATCGGGAACCATGCGATAACTGTTCCCGTTCGGAAAGGAATAGGTAGCCGTGCCTCCAAACGGTTCGAGCAGATTGGCACGCGTCCAACCGGCGTCGTTGCCGTCATTGAAATTGTCCGACACAATCTGGCCCCGCAGCGCGGGCGTCGCAAACAGGAGAGTGGTGGTGAGAAGAATCGTGAAGGAAGGATTCATGCGCGTTGATTTCACCTCTAGCATTCGGCTTGGTCCATACCTAGACAAGCATCAATCGAGAAACCCTGCCGCCCGGATGCAAAAACGGCTCTATCCTCCCTCCTTTGTGGGATGTTTTCGAAATTGTTCCTCAAAATTGGGTCGCTCGAATGGCCTCCTCATGCTTCCTTTTCCAGCCCCCTCCCCCCGTGACCCCCCTGAAACTATTCGCCATTGCCTGGCTGGCAACGGCACTCGTTGCGCTTGCCGCGCCCGTCGCCATTGGCGACCACAGCTTCGAGGGGAATTCGCTCAGCGCCGGTGGATGGAGCAGCAACCTGGGGCCGGAGTGGCTGGAAACCGCGGGACCAAATTCTGGTTCCGGATTCGAGGAGTGGATCAACGGGTTTTCCGCGGACGGAACCGATCACCTCGGAACCGCGGCCGGTCACGATGTGTGGCAGGACCTCGCAGTGACCTACCAGGCCAACACCCGCTACACCCTGGAACTCGCGCCACCGGTCGGACAACGGGGACGGGACTGAGATCGTGACGGTAGGCAGCCTCACTGCCTATCCCGGTCTTGAGCGGGAGTTCCTACGGTTGGGGGCGGAGTAGATCGGGCCTTGAGGGTCACTGCTTCTTCAGCCACCGGTCGCCGAACTCCAGGTAGTGCTCCCAGTCTTCGGGCGTCACGTTGTGTTTCCCCTCGCGGATGTGGTAGCCCATCACGCGCCCCACACAGCGCCCGGGTTTGGGCTGTTCGGTGAATCCGAAGGGCGCGTCGTGATAGAGGCGGTAGACCGGCTCGGCATTTACCAGCGAGAGGAACTCGCCCTTGGGGTCTGCCCACCTGTCCCCGGTCGCACTCGCCACATAGACCGAGCGCGGCGCAATCAAGGCAATGAGCTGGTGCTGATCAAAGGGGAGCGCCCCTTCATTCTCATTGTAGTTCTTGAAATTGCCGTTGAACCAATGCGGAAAGGACCGGTTGATGCGCCCCACCGTCTCGCCAAAAGCACGCTTGTTGAGAGCGGCCCCACCGCAACCGGAATTGTTGGAGATCACGAGACGAAAGCGCTCGTCGGTCGCCCCGGCCCAGAGCGAGGCCTTGCCCAGCCGCGAGTGCCCGATCACTCCCACCCGCTGGGCATCGATTTCCTTGATCTCTTCGATCGCATCGAGAAGACGGCTCAGTCCCCACGCCCACGCCGAGATGGTGCCCCATTCGTCTGGCTTGGGAGCGCCCTTGGTGAAGAGGGGATGCACCCCGTTCTTGAATCCGTCATCGAAGTCGGGATCGATGTTTCCGCAACAGGCAGTTGCGAGGGCATATCCCTGCGACACGATGAGTTCGGCAGGCCAGCGCCCGGCCCCCGTGCCACGAGATTTCTCTGCCAGCGCCTTGTTGTCGCCCTCCTTCTTGCCTCCGAGAACATAGCCCTCGTTCAAGGTGATCCGGGGATCGGCTTCCACGGTTTGATTCCCCCGGAAGTTCAGTCCAAGGAAAGCCGGCACCGGCAACGACCCCTCGTCATTCAGGACTTTGTCCTTCGGCAAGTAAACCAGCAAGCGCACCCTGGGGCCCTTGCCTTCGGCAAAGCTCACCACGTACTCCCGGCGAATCGCCTTGCCGCCCAGGGCATCGTCCACCTCGTTCTCCAGCTCAACCTTGAAGCCTTTCGGCTTACCCACCGGCATCTTGCCGTACATCTGTTCCGTGATGAGCTTGAGGGTCGCGGGCCGGCCCCTCTCTTCCCACTCCTTCACGGTGGTGATCTTCCCCCCTCCCGGCAGCGCGAGCGGATCAGGCAGGGTGTGCTTGGGCACCTTGGCTTCGTCATAGTTCGTAACGAATTTCTTCTTGTCCTGTGCCTCACTGGCGGTGGGCAGAACCAAGGTGATGGCCGCCAGAAGGGACCCCGCTCCGCGTCTCATATTCTTCATGTCCTAACTTGGTTTAGGTGTTGTTCGCCACTCCGCAATCAACGTCACTGGTTTCCGATCCCGTCCTTGAGCTCGATGATGGTCTTTCCAGGATCACATCCACACGCTAGCGACGTCGGTCTGGAGGGAGCAAGTACGATCTCGGAACCAGCCTGGCGCCGGCCATCATTTATCGCCCACTCGGACCGACGTACTCCTTCGCTATCACGAGGTTATCGAAATATAACACGTTCACCGGAATCTTGGTCCAGCGATCCGTAATGTAAGCCTCCACTGTAAGCGCGTTGGCATGCAAGGTCGGACTCTTGCGCCAGTTGATCTCCTTCCAATGACCGCGCAGTTCGCCGTCGATCCAGAACGCCTGTTCGCCGTCGTGCTTGCCCGGAGTGTTTTCCTTCAACATGAACTCGCAGCAAATCCACTTCCCCTTGACGATGTTCGCCTGCTTCGCGGGACGGAATCCGTTGCCCCAGTATTTCTTGTCGGGGGCCGGACTCATCTCGTGCCAGTAGCTGTAGAAGTTCCACTTCCCGGGCGCAGCGTTGCGTCCCCAGTCACCCCACGGCTCGAGGGCGGTCGAGAATCGATCATCACCTTTCGGTTTGATGCCCGCGCCGCCAAAACCGCTCCAGCGGTCACCGCCCTGCAGGCTCTTGTTGGCGCGCAAGGTCACGAAGTGATGCACGTAACCGCACTTACCATCGAAGCGGGTGTAGAACCTGACAAAGAGGGTGGGGACCGGCTTGAACCACTTCGTCATCCCGCCCCCGGTGTCCTTCCCGAGATGCGCTTCGACGCGCAGGCTGCGCACACCCACCGGCCCATCCCCAACCTTGACCAGGCTGAGAACACTCTTCTTGTTGCGGGCTTCGTCCCACCGCGCCGCCAGTGCGCCCTCTTCGTAATTGTCGGCGAAGATGACCGCAGGATGCTGCGCGATTTTTGCATCACCTGGAAACTTCGCAGCAAAGCCCTGCCCGCTTTGCAGCTCCTTCCTGGCCGCCTGGTTGGCCTCGCCCTTGGAATCCCCCGCCGCGCTGCCGGCCACCACGGCCGCCAGCCAAAGCACCATCACTCTGCCCCCCATCGCTACTTCTCGGTCGAGAGCTTCCAATCGTCGGTGCGGAAGAGCGAAGTCGGGAGGCCCTCGCCGTTCACGAGGTTCGCGCCGCTTGGGTTCGAGGCCCACGCATAACGCACCGCCACTGGTTGGGCCACTTCCTTGCTGGAGACCACCACGCTCGCTCCCTCGATGGTGGCGTCGGCCCAGCGCCACTTCTGGTCCACCCCCGAAATCTCGAAGCGCTGGAGGGGCCCGCCGTCACGGCTCTTCAGCCCCTTGGCATGTTCAAAGCTGATGCGGATCTTCCCTCCCTCCGTTTTTGCTCCCCTGTAGAGCGGGCCGCACACCACCACCTCCTTCTTGCCGTAGTCATGAAAGAGGGCCCACCGCGCAAGGCGATCGCCCACGTCCTTCTTGTTGGGGGGATGAATATTATTGGCGGTGCCAATGTCATTGATCACAGCCATGCCGGTCCCGGGCAGGCTCAGGGTCAGGCGCTGGGCATTCTGCAGTTCGGCCCAGCTGTTCGGAGTGCCCGGCTCGGTGCTGGGCTTGCGGAAGTTGGCCAGCTGCACAAAGTAGTAGGACATCTCGTTCTTCCACTGCTTGCGCCAGTCCAGGATGAGGAGCGGGAAGATGGTTTCATACTCCTTGGCCCGTCCGGCATTCGACTCCCCTTGATACCAGATCGCACCCTTCATGGCGTAGCCCACCCAAGGGTGGATCATGGCATTGTAGATGGACATCGGGCGATTCGGACTGAGCGCCGGTGCCGGCCGCATCGCGGGCTTGCGACCGATCTTCTTACGCTTCCTGGGATCCGGCTCCGCGGCGTTGGCCTTGCGTGTGGCCTCCCAAGCCGCGAGCTTCTTCTGGTAGTCCTCCCTTACTTTTGCGGAATCGAAATTCTTCATCTCGGCGTCCAGCCGGTCGACCAGGGCCTTGCCTTCCGGTTTGCTGGAAAGCGTCTCGCGACTGGTGAACGCTTCAGAGGGCTTGCCGCCCCACGAGGTCCGGATGATTCCCACCGGCACGCCGACTTCGCGATGCACCTTCAAGGCAAAGTAGTAACCCACCGCCGAAAACTTTCCGGCATTCTCGGGGGTGGTCTGGTACCACTTGCCACCGACCTTGCGCAGCGGCTTGACCGCGGTCGCGAGGTCCGTGAGAAACATGCGCATGGCCGGGAAGTTCGCCTTCGGGATATCGTCCTTGGCCCGCTCGGTTTGCGAGAGCGACCACTGCATGTTCGACTGCCCGGAGGCCATCCACACTTCGCCCACCAGGACGTCGGTGACTTTCACCTCCCCGCTCTTGCTTCCCTTCACCACCAGGTCCCTTCCGGTCGCATTCTCCTTCAGCGCACCCAGTTCCACTCGCCAGGAACCATCCCCGCCCGCAGTGCCGGTTTTCGACTGGTCCGCAAAGGACACCGTCACGGTCTCGCCGGCCTCGCCCCATCCCCAGACCGGGACCGCTTCGCCCCGTTGCAGGACGGCGTGATCGCTGAACATGGTGGGCAGCTCAATCGCGAGGCAGGCACTACTCCCGAAGGCAATTCCGGCGAACAAGAGAGGCAGTTGGGTTCTCATGGACCCGCCTACGCCCCGGGCAGACGGGCTCATTCACAAAATCACCTGTTCCCGGGAGTTCAGGAAGGCAGAAGAGCGATATATTTGAGCTGCCACACCCGTTTCCTATACGCTAAACCTAAACTGATATGAGCAACTCGACCAGACGACGCTTCATCGCGCAAACCACCGCCGCAGCCGGGGCTTCCCCGTTGATCTTCGGCACGAAATCTTCAGCACAAGTTAAAGGAGCCAACGATCGCTTCCGCATCGCCATCGCCGGGCTGAACGGCCGGGGCGGATCACACATCGGAGGCTTCGGCGGAATCAAGGGTGTCGAGATCGCCTACGTGGCCGACCCCGACAAGAACGTCCGTGAGAAGGTCGCCAACAGTGTCCGCGGCAAGGGACACAAAAACTGCAAGGGCATCGCCGATATTCGCGAGGCTCTCGAGGACGGCGAGATCGATGCCATCTCCATCGCTACTCCCAACCACTGGCACTCGCTCATGACCATCTGGGGCGCGCAGGCCGGCAAGCACGTCTATGTCGAGAAGCCCATGAGCCACGATGTGGTGGAAGGCCGCGTCGCGGTGGAAGCCGCCCGGAAATACGGGGTGGTCATCCAGCACGGCACCCAGCGCCGCAGCGATGCCAACATCGCGGGACTGCACGAAATGATCAAGGAAGGCACCTGGGGCAAACTCAAGATCGCGTACGGATACTGCTGCAAGCCGCGCGGAGGCATCGGAACCATGGGCGCTTCCTCGCCCCCGGATCACCTTGACTGGAATCTTTGGAAGGGCCCCGCCGTCATTGATCATTACCACCAAAACTTCGTCCACTACAACTGGCATTGGTTCTGGAAGACCGGCAACGGCGACCTCAACAACCAGGGAACCCACCAGCTCGACGTGGCCCGTTGGGCAATCGATGACGATCAGACCCATCCCGTCCGCGCGATGGCAATTGGTGGCCGCTTCCAGTGGAACGACCAGGGCGAGACTCCGAACACCATGTTCGGCATCGCGCAGTACCCGAACGGCCAGTACTGCTTCTTCAATGTGCGCAACGTGAACTACAAGGGCTACCAGCGCCAGGTGAAGAACGAGTACTACTTCGAGGACGGTGGCCGCATCATGTCGGATACCAATCCGCAGTACTTCAAGCCCGGCAGCGACAACGGCGAGAAGATCAAGGTCAGGAAAGGTGACGTCACGGAAGGCGGCAACTGGAAGAGCTTCGTTTCGGCCTGTCGGGCCAACAAGCCGGAGATGGCCAACGGCAATGTCCACGACGCGCATTACGGCTGCGTCCTGGGCCACGTGATGAACAACTCCTATCGCCTTGGGAAGAAGGTCCCCTTCAACAAGAAGGCCGGAACCTTCGGCGACAACAAGGATGCTGCCGAACACTTCGGCACCCTCCACGACATCATGCAGGATGGCTGCAAGGTTCCCATCGACAAGGCCGAGTACACGGTCGGCCCCTGGCTCACCTTCGATCCGAAGACCGAGCGCCACACCGGGGACCACGCCGCCGAGGCCAACGCCCTCCTCAAGGATCCGGACAACAAGGGCTTCGAAGTGCCTGATGTGAAGAAGGTCTGAGTCCACGACCAGGAACCATCTCAATCCAAGCGCGGGAGGTCTTCTCCCGCGCTTTTTTATGACAAGCGAAGCAGCGTAGCCTTCAGGCTGCGCCGTCCGTGCACCGCAAGGCGTTGATCGACCGTCAATCCATGGCGCAGGCTGAAGCCTACGCTACAGCTACCGTCGGAGGGGCCACTCCTTGGATTCGGTGCGCGAGCTCTCCATCAGGTCGCTGAGTCTCTTCACGATCTCCGGGTGCTCGGCTGCAAGGTTCTTCTTCTCTCCGAGATCCTTGGCGAGGTCGAAGAGCTGAAGTGGTTTGCCCAGGCCACTGCGAATCGCCTTCCAATTTTTCCAACGCACCGCTTGTTGGAATCCGCGCTCGTGGAATTCCCAATAGAAGGGCCGATCGGGGGCACTCCAGTATTTTCCGCCGATGATGCCGGGCCAAACATTGATTCCATCGATTCCCTGCGGGGCCTTGCCACCTGCCAGGTTCGCGCAGACGGGCAGGAAGTCCGCGAACCACCAGGGCATCTCGTTTTTCGAACCCGCTGGCACGGCACCTTTCCACCGCACGAGCATGGGCACTCGCAATCCGCCCTCCGTCATGTCGCGCTTGCGGCCTCGAAGCGGACCGGAGCTATCAAAGCGCCCTTCCCACCGATCCGCCGCCCCGTTGTCGGAACAGAAAAAGACCACCGTGTTTTCGCTGAGCTTGAGATCATCCAGGAGATCCAGCAAGCGACCCACATCGCGATCGAGGCGGGTCACCATCGCAGCATGCGACTTCGCGTTGTCTTTCCACGGCTTCGATTCGTAGCCGTGCTTGTCCTGCGGAAACTGGTACTTCGCGTGCGGGACACAGTAGGGAAGGTAGAGGAAGAACTTCTCGTCCTTGTGTCGTTTCACGAAGTCGAGGGCGAAGCCGGTGAAGAGATCGTGGGAGTAGGTCCCCTCCTTGCCGCCTTTGTTCTTCGGCAGGATCATCTTCCTGCGATTGTCCCAGAGATACTCGGGATAGTGATTGTGCGCGCGCCGTTGGTTGAGGAAGCCCAACCACTCGTCAAAGCCCTGCGCCTGCGGCTCACCGGTGGTCCCTGGTTCACCCAGTCCCCATTTGCCCGCCATCCCCGTGATGTAGCCGGCATCCTTCAGCACTTCCGCCACCGTCACGTCATCGGCGCGGAGGGGAACGCGGCCCTTTCCGCCACCCAATCCCACCACGCCACCTACTCCGAAGTTTCCCCGCACGGTCGTGTGGCCGGTATGCCTGCCCGTCATCAGGACACTCCGCGAGGGGGCACAGACCGTCGAGCCGGCGTAGCATTGCGTAAAGAGCGTCCCTTCCTTCGCCATGCGATCGAGGCACGGAGTTTGGATCACCTTCTGCCCGTAACACCCAAGGTCCGCCCACCCGAGATCATCCGCCATGATGAAGATGATGTTGGGCGTTGCCGCGAACACGGGCAGGAGGCAGGGCGCAGAAAGCAGGAGGCACCGGGCGATTCGGGAAAGGCGGGTCATGCTGTGCGCTGTTCTCTCAGAGTCGCCTTTTCAATGCACTCCAAATTCACTCAACGTAAACGCTCACTCAACGTAAAAGCCCCGTAAACCAAGCCTCCTCGATCTTGCGTCGTGCCAGGGTCGCCGGTATGCTCTTCGCTATGTCTGCCACCGCTTCGCTCGCAAAGACCTGCGCAGTCGCGTCCACCGCCCTCCTCATGGGTGCCTATGTCTGGTTCCAATCGAAGGATGGGGATCCCGAGGTCGTGGCCGACACCACCACCGGACTGGCGGTGGCCCCCACCACCCTTCCGGGTTCCCAACCCGAGGCCCTGCCCAGCTCCAAATATGCACCGATGGTCCTTCCCGGATCCAAGAAGGCCCTGGTGTTCCAACCGGGCGAAGTCGCCGTTCTCCCGGGATCCAAATCGGACGACATCAGCCTCTTGAAGATTCTGCCCGGCTCCAAGTCAGGCAAGGTTGCCATTCCCGCCGAGTTCCTCAAGACAGATGAAGAGGCCGCGAAGAATCTCACGATCCTCCCCGGATCGAAGTCACTCGCCAAGGTGATCGAAGTCGACCCTGCCAAAGTCGCGGCGGCACTTCGCAAGGCCCGAGAGGCCGAAGCCAAAGCAACGAAACGCGCCACGGAGAAACCGAAGAAGCCCACCTTCCTGCCCGGTTCCAAGTTCAGGGCTCCCCTCATCTCGCCCCCCGTGAAAAACAAGGCTCCCAAGCCCCGCCTCCTCCCGGTCCCAACCAGAAAGATCAATCCCGAACCCGCCAAACCGAATCCGGTGAAGCCGGCCCCGACGCCGAAAAAGCAAGCCTTCTTCCCCGGTTCGAAGTCGGCCCCGATCATCATCATTCCCGAGGGGGAACCGAAACCGATTCCCCCGGTTCCCAAGCCACCCCCGGCCAGCAAGCCGCAACCGCAAACCCAAAAATTCCTGCCGGGTTCGAAGTCGTCTACCCTGCTTGATCCGACGCAACTGAAGCCGCAGGCGGGGAAGGAAGCACGCCTCCGAAAGGAACTCGAAGCACGTCAGCGGCAGAAGGCGAAGGGACCCACTGAGAAGTAATGTTCGATACCATCATCAATGCCCTTCCGGAGTGGCTGCGGCCGATTGTCCTTTCCGGCCCGGTCCTCGTCCTCATCACGGTGGGCCTCAGTTTCTTCTTCCTCTTCCTCGTCTTTCGCCCTCTGGAAGCGGCCTTCCCGGCCAGGAAGGGTCAGAAGTTTTTTCGCCCCGAGTGGTGGACCGACCTCACCTTTTTCCTCGGGCAATACCTCCTTTGGAGCGGCTTGGTTCTCTGGCTCCTCGTTCACATCGGAGGCTGGATCAATGGTGGCGTGCCCACCGGATTTCGCGCCGCGGTCTCCAGCCAACCTTACTGGCTGCAGGCCGTCGAAGTCATTCTCCTCAGCGACTTCTGCGTCTACTGGGGCCACCGCCTGCAACACCGCACCCCCTTCCTCTGGCGCTTCCACTCGGTGCATCACAGTGCCGAGCACCTCGACTGGCTGGCCGCCCACCGCGAGCACCCGCTCGACACGGTCTACACCATGACCCTCATCAACCTGCCGGTCTTCCTCCTCGGCTTCCCGGTTGAAACGCTCGCCGGTCTCATCGCCTTCCGCGGCATCTGGGCCATCTACATTCACTCCAACGTACGCCTGCCCATCGGTCCCCTGCGCTGGTTCATCGGCGCACCCGAATTGCACCACTGGCACCACGACAAGGCCCGCGATGCGGGTAACTACGCGAACATTTCACCGCTCATGGATCTTCTCTTCGGCACCTATCGCTGCCCCGGACACGAGCCCGACGAATTCGGCATCCACGAGCCCATTCCCCGCAGCTACGTGGGCCAGATGATCCATCCCTTCAAACCCAAGCAGGACTAGGAGCTGCCAGCAGGAGTGGCGAGTAGGAGGCAACCTCCCTCGCTTTCGACCATTGACCTCCCGTCTTCGCTCCGCTTCGCCGTGGCAAGCCGACTTTCGACCTTCCACGCGATCACTGCTGAGTGACCCGTAAGCGGACGAAATATTCATCCGGCCAGTTTCCCCCACCGGGGAGGAACAGCTGGTAGCGCTGCTTGAGAAAGCCGGGCACCGGGCTGAAGAGCGAGCCGGCAAAACCCGCGTTCAGCAGTTCCCACGACCCTGGCGCGAGGGTGGGCGAACCTTCGATCGAGTAGACCAGCCCGCGGTTCGGCGCAGACTCGAGGAGCAACAAGGTGAGGTAGAGCTCGCGCGTTCCGCCTCCCGTTTCCACGGTCTCGATCAGGGGATGTTTGTCGGACGCCAGGGTGAGAGCATCTCGTTCATCGAAGATGAGCCTGAGCTCCGGAGTCCAGTCGGGATTCCCGTCAAACGCCAGGGCCAGGCGATCACCGATTCCCGAAAACAAAAAGCCCAGCGTGTCTCCACGCTGCCATCCCGGTCGCTGGATGACTTCTTCAATCAGCCCACTGAGATCAGGGGTCAGGTGAATGTTGTTCTGAAATTCGACCCAATCCCAACTTGGGATGTTCCAATTTACAGTCCGGGATGAACGGGGCCGGGCAGCCAGGTTGCCAATCGCGCTGGTGAAGGAATTCGAGGAGCTGCTCATGTCCATGTGAATCGACCACGTGGCCAGGTCGGTGCGAACCAGGGCCGGGGTGAACAGGATCCCTGAGACGATGATGGTCGCGTTGGGTGGGATGGGCACGTCCCGGAAGCGGAGGCCGATCGTCTCGATCGCATTCGCGGAATCGAGGCCCAGCGTCGACCCGCTCAGGTCAACCATGCCCAGGTTGCTCTCGCTGGCATCGTCCTCGGAATTCAGGATTGGGATGCGCAGATACGGAGAAGGACCCTGTATCGGGGGCCTGACAATCTTCGTTGCAACCGGACTGGTGCGCTGCCCGCCCCGCCAGACGCTGAAGGCATTCACGGTCGTGAGCTCCGTCAGGTCGAAGGGACCCGTGTAGATCGGACTGGCGACCGTGGGCTCCGAGCCATCCAGGGTGTAGTAGAGAATGGCATCAGTCGCCAGGGGCCGCGCAAAGAGATGAACCTGCGTCTCTCCCGGGGTGCGGTCCGCGCTGACAATCGCAGGCCCAAGCGGACTCCAGGGATCAACCAGGGGAACGCGGGGAGCGACGGTGTCGCGCTTGATGAGCTGGAACACATCACGCACCACCCCTTCGGAGTTGAGCATGCGAACGGTCACAGTGTCGCCCTCGAGGTCGAGCAGGACGGAGCCCGCCTCCAGAATCGACTTTCGATGGACCGGAGTGTACGCGAATCGAGAGGCCACCGCCCCCCGGCCATGCCCCGCCACCACCGCAACGGTCCCCTCGTGGGGATGATTGTGGGCACTTTTTCGATAGGCGCCATCTCCCGCAGGATCCCCATCGCCATCATCCAGGATCACTCCCTTGGAAAGGGTGGGGGTGTCATAGGCGCCATCCAGAAGCATCGATCGTTCATAGAGGTGGGAATGCCCTGCAAGGATGAGATCCACTCCGTGGTCTTCGAGGATGGGCACCATGACTTCGCGCATCTCGATCAACTGATCTTCGGCATCGCTGTGATGACTCCCCTTCGAGTAAGGAGGATGGTGCCAAAAGGCGATCAACCAGTCGGCGCTGTTCTGCGCGAGGTCCTGCTGCAGCCAGGTTGCCATGCGGCCGACCTGGCTGCGCTCTTCATCGTGGCTGTTGAGGCAGACGAAGTGAATCGGCCCAAGATCAAACGAGTAGTAAGCTTCGCTGCCGGACGGGACTCCGCCTGCCTCGCCGTTCTTTGGAAACACGTAAGCATCATAGTAAGGACCGATCCCCAAGACTCCATCAGAGATTGCACCTTCATGGTTTCCCATCGTGGCCCAGGTCACCGTATTGCGAAGCAGGGTCTTGTAGATGTCGAAGAAGTTTGTCTGGAAAACTGCATCCAGTCCGTCGTTGTAGGCCATGTCTCCGAGATGAATGAAGGCATCGACCGGGCGTCCATCATTGGCGACGAACGCCTTCATTGCATCAAAGCCCGCGATCTGCGTGACGCTCCCGTCCCCGGAATCGCCCACCACCCAAAATCGAAGCGCACGCCCGACGTCTGATCCTGGTGAAGTCCGGAAGAAGTGATCCGCACTGCATCCCGCGAGGAGGTCCTCTCCATCAAAAACTCCGTAGTAGTATACCGTGTCCTCAGTCAGGCCGGTGACCTGCGCTTCGTATTGGTAGGTGTCATCCGGGGCAAAATGGAGACGAGGAATCTCAAGCGGAGCGGCTACCGACGGGCTGACCCGAATCGTCGTTTGCGCAGGCAGGGCTTCCTGATCCAGATTGTCCGGCGCGGTGCCGTAGCGCACAACGGGAAGAGTAGAGCCCACCGTCCGCCAAACCAGAATCGCTGAGTCACGGGTCGTCAACTGGATCGCAGGGCCCCGGCTCACCCCGATTGCACCCCCATCGGGAGTCGCCAGGAGAGGGTGGGCAGCCCCCATCGGAAGGAGGACCATGAGCCAATGGGTAAGCGCGCGGTGCATCGGGTGGAATGCGGTCTTCTCACAGGATGACAGCGCAGGGATTCGGAGACCAGAGCAGAATCAAGGCAAAAGGATGTGACTTCCGGGCCATTCATGCGGGAGCGATTCTGCATCGCATGGTAAGCGCCTCCGCCCCCCTCGCTCAGGATGACCCCCGCCTGCAAAGAAAGAAGGCAGTCATCTCAAAGGAAGTGAGATCGCGAAGCCGAATGGCAAGTTAGTTTATTTTTTTGGCAGGACTTGGGATCTCACTCCTTCGATTGACTGCCTCTTGCCCCTCCAATCGATTTTCCCCGAATCGATTTCCAAAATAGTGGAACTATTTCTCGGGGAATCTCTAAGAGCCAGATTCCTCCTCTGCCTTCTTCATCGTCCACCCTGTGAACCCGAAGACCGCCGAGACAAGCGGACAAAGGAGGTTGAAGAAGGCATAGGGCGCGAAGAGGAAGGGATTGACTCCAAGCGCTCCCAGCATCGTCGCTCCACAAGTGTTCCACGGGATGAGGGGCGAGGTGAGGGTGCCCGCATCCTCCAGGCATCGCGACAGGTTCTTCGGATCCAAGCCCGCCTCTCGATAAGCATTCTTATACATGCGCCCGGGCATCACGATGGCGAGATACTGATCCGAGGTTACTAAATTCATTCCGAGGCAAGTGGCCAGGGTCGACGCCACCATCCGCCCGGTGGTCACCGCAAATCTCATGATCGCACGGCCGATGGCCGCCAGCATCCCCGTGCATTCCATCACTCCCCCGAACGCCATCGCGCAAACGACGATCCCAATGGTCCAGAACATGCTCTCCAATCCGCCGCGCGAGAGCAACTCATCGAGAGACTCGACGCCGCTCCCTGAATTGTAGCCTGTCTGCAGGGCGGCGTACAATTCAGCAATCCCCATCCCCTGGACCGTCAATCCGAGGAGAGCCCCGGTGGCAGCCCCGATCAGGATGGCGGGCAACGCGGGCATCTTGAATACGAGGCACAAGATCACGCTCAAGGGCGCCAGGAGCAACACGGGCGTCAGGTTGAAGTGCGCCTCGATGGTATCCACCAGCAGGGTCACCTTCTCCGGATTTCCCTCCCCGCTCGCACTCATCCCGAGGACGGAGTAGATCACCAACGCAATCACCATGCTGGGAACGGTGGTCCACAACATGTGGCGGATGTGTGTGAAAAGGGGAACCTCCGCCACCGCGGCGGCCAGGTTGGTGGTGTCGGAAAGCGGTGATAGTTTATCGCCGAAGTAGGCGCCGGAGACAATCGCCCCCGCGGTCATGGCCTTGGAAATCTCGAGGCCATCCCCCACCCCGATCAAGGCCACCCCGATCGTGCTGGCGGTGGTCCACGAACTGCCCGTCGCGATGGATACCACCGCACAAATGACACAAGCGGCGGCCAGGAACACTTCGGGCGAGAGCAAGCGAAGTCCATAGACGATGAGGAGCGGGACAACTCCACTCGCGAGCCAAACTCCAATCAGGATTCCAATCGCGAGCAGAATCAGGACCGCGGGGATGGCGATCGAGATTCCTTTCACCATCCCCTCCTGCAGTGCCTTCCAATCGTATCCGAGCCAAAGCCCGATCGATACCGCCACCACGCCAGCGAGGATGATCGGAATGTGGGGGGCGACCTCCAGGACCGGCACTGCGTAGGCCAGGATCCCCACCAGGAGCGCCCCGGGCACGAGGGCCAGGAGGAGGGTGGGTTCCTTGTGCTCGTTCTTCATCCGCAAAGTCGCCGGAATTACCCGACGCCCTCACAACGCATCATGAAATCCGCAGAGGAGGCGAGCTAAAATGCGATTATCGGCTTTCCCATTCCCCTCCAGAGCGGCGTCCCCGTCCGCCGGTTGTAACCTGCTTCCAGTATGTGGCCCACTCAGAGTGAGAAGATCTGGTTATCCAGATCCTCTCACTTCACGTGGGCCAGTCTTATTGGCGGCGGCCACAGCCCTCGGTGGAGGGCAGGCCCGGAACGAAGTAAAGAATTCAAGCAGTGTGCTTGAGAAAGCGAATCTCGCACGGTAACCAGTATCGCCAATCACAAGAACAAGAGACTCCAGCCATGCCCCAACTCCTGACCGTCTTACTCATCGCCCTCGCCATCGCAACCACCAGCCAGGGGGCGCCGGATCGAAGCCGGCCCAACATCATCCTGATCATGGTCGATGACATGGGCTACTCGGACATCGGTTGTTATGGTGGTGAGGTAAAGACCCCGAACCTCGACATGCTGGCGGAAGGCGGCCTCCGCTTCACCCAGTTTTACAACTGCGCCAAGTGCTCCCAGACCCGTGCGACGCTCCTCACCGGCAACTACGACCAGGCGGTCAGTGTCAACGACATGCGCTATGGGGCGACCTTTGCCGAGGTGTTGCGGCCGATCGGCTACCGCACCCTGATCGCCGGCAAGTGGCACCAAAAACCGCTGCCCATGACGCGCGGCTTCGACCGCTACTACGGGCTGGCCGACGGCTGCAGCAATTATTTCAATCCGGGCACCGCAGCGCGCGCGGGCGAAGGGAAGCCGGGTCGCAAAAAATCCGCAAAACGGCGCTGGGCGATCGAGAACAAGGCGATCATGGGCTACACGAATCCGGACAAGGCCTTCTATACCACGGACGCGTTCACGACCTATGCCATCGAGCGGCTCGAGGAGTACAAGGACGAGAACAAACCCTTCCTGCTCTACCTGCCCTACACCGCACCCCACTATCCGTTGCACGCATGGCCGAAGGACATCGCCAAGTACCGGGGGAAGTTCAAAGTCGGCTGGGACGTGATTCGCCGGCAACGCTATGAGCGCATGGTGAAGATGGGGATCATCGACAAGGCCCACGGGCTGTCGCCACGCGAGAAGGGGGTGAAACCATGGGACAGCCTCTCCGATGCGCAGAAGGACGCGGAAGATCTGAAGATGGCGGTCTACTGCGCCATGATCGACCGGGTGGACCAAAACCTCGGACGCGTCTTCAGCAAGGTGAAGGAGCTCAAGGAGTGGGACAACACCCTGATCCTCTTCCTGACCGACAACGGCGGTTGCCCGGAGCAGCCCAACACCACGCCGAACATTCCGCCCGGACCGGTCGAGGGATACCGCACGATCTCGGTCGGTTGGGCGAACGCCAGTAATACGCCCTACCGCAAGTTCAAGTCCACTGACTACGAGGGCGGCGCCTGCACACCCTTCATCGCGCACTGGCCCGGCGTGATCAAACCGGGCATTTCCCGACAGGTGGGGCACATCATCGATATCAACCCGACCTTCATGGACATTACGGGCGCAAGCTACCCCGCCGTGATCAACGGCACCAAGACGAAGCCGGTGGCCGGCAAGTCCTTGCTGCCGATCTTCCAGGGCAGCACGCGGCCGCCGCATCCGGAACTCTATTGGCAGTTCGGATCGGCGAAGGCGATCCGCCAGGGCGATTGGAAGCTGGTCCGTCAAGGGGGGGCACCGTGGGAACTCTACAATCTCAAGGACGACAAGACCGAGCTCAATGACCTCGCCGACAAACTCCCGGAGAAATCCCAGGAGCTCCGTAGGTTGTGGGAAGCGTGGTTCGTCTCCCACGGGGGCAAGGTGAAGTGAGCGACGCGGGGTTGCGGTGCTTCCCAACACCTGCCAGGGGGTGGGTATGCGTCTCCATTTGATACCACTGGCCCTGGCCGCAATCACCTTGAGTGGGCCAGAAACTGGAGACCCTCACGGTCCGGGGAAAAACCTACAACAAGGTCGTCATCAATGGCATCGATGACGTCGGCGTGAGGATCCGGCATGAGGCAGGAACTGCCCGGCTCAAATTCGACACTCTTCCAGCCGCGATGCGAAAGCGCTTCGCGCTACAACCCGGAGGCGGCTGCCAAGTCGGCCGATAAGGAGAGAGCCAAGGAATCGGAGTTCGCTCGCCTCACTTCCGAGCAACGCAAGAAGATCATGGAGAAGCGCGCGGCCATCCGAGCAGCCGCCAACGAGCAAGGGGAGCAAGCCAACACCGAAAAGGCGATCCGCGCGCTCGAAGTAAGGATTCGGAATCTTGAACTGGGGATTGCCAAGACCGAGGCCAAAATCGACGGCCTGCAGGAGAGGGCCAGTCGCTGTGAGGCCGATGCGCACTACACCGTCGAACGTCGAATGTCGGACGGCACCGTCCAGACCGAATCCCGCATCAACAAGTCCAAGGTGAACAAGGCCGCCTACTATCGGAAGCGGGCCGACCGGGAACAATTGAAGATCGATGAGGCGGATTCCCTGGTCACCAGGTAGCGCAAGGAACTGATCGTCCTCCGAGGCAAGGCCGCGAAGTAGAGCGCCCTCACAGACCTCTTCCCGAATTGATCGCAAGGGTTGCGCGCGGAACGCGTAATCCATGTGTCATGAGACCCGCCCTCTTCCTCGTCCTCACGCTGGCATGCTGCCTCCTCGTTCCTGCCTCCGCTGCCACGCGGCCAAACATCCTCCTCGTCCTCTGCGACGATATCGGGGCGCACGAGCTCTCGCTCTACGGCCATCCCAGGCACAAGACGCCGGTCCTCGATAAGTTGGGCAAGACCGGGATTTGGTTCACGACCGGCTACTCAACCCCGATCTGCCACCCGACCCGCTTCCAGATCATGACCGGGCAGTACGCCCATCACAACGGTGTCTATCATTTCCCCGGTCGTCCCGGAGGCCCGGTCGCCAATAAGGGCGCCGACGACATCGCGAGTCACCTCACCTTCGGCAAGATCTTCCAGAAGGCCGGTTATGCCACCGCGCATTCGGGGAAATGGCAGCTCAGCGGCGAGCACCCCACCCTCATCAAGGAAACTGGATTCGACGAGTACTGCATGTGGGCCTACACCCACAACCTGCCGGAGGGCGTGAAACACGACGGGGCCTGGGAAGGAAAGCCCGGCAGCAAAACCTGCCGCTACTGGCATCCATCGGTCGTTCAGAATGGCAAATACCTCGACACCGATGACGACGACTACGGCCCCGACATCTACTCCGACTTCATCGTCGATTTCATCGGCCGCAACAAGGAGAAGCCCTTCTTCGTCTACTACCCGATGGCGCTCACTCACGGACAGTTTTTCACGACGCCCGATACCACCAAGACGAAGGAAGATCGCTTCATCAACTCCAGGAAGAACTGGCAGGCCAACGTGGAGTACACCGACAGAATCATGGGCAAGCTCATCAAGGGGCTCGAGAAGCATGGGGTGCGGGACAACACGCTCGTCCTGTTTATCGGCGACAACGGGACCGGTGGGAACGGGAAGGCTCAGACAACCGAGATGGGCTGCCGCGTTCCCTTCATCGTGAACGGACCGGGACTGGTCAATGCGAGCGGGGAATGCCGCGAACTGGTCGACATCTCCGATATCGTGCCCACCATCTGCGAGGTGGCCGGGATCGAGCTGCCCAAGGATCAGGTCATCGACGGGGTAAGCTTCGTGCCCTACCTGAAGGGTGAGACCAAGGCGCTCCGCGAGTGGATCTACGCCCCGCTCGGGACCAAGCGCGTGGTGCGCACCAAGCGCTGGCTCCTCGAGAACAATTCCATGACCGACTTCGGCCAACTCTACGATTGTGGCGAATCCCGAGACGGGAAGGGATACAGGGAGGTCACCGATTCCAAGGACGCCGAGGTCGCTGAAGCAAGGAAGTTGATGGCGAAGATCCTCGCCGACAAACCCGTTCCGGTAGCCGGTAAGGGGGCGACCAAACCGAGGTCAAAGAGGAACAACAAGAACAAGAGCAAAAAAGCCGCGCCCTGAAAGCAGCGACCACACGAACAGAATCATGAACTCACGATCCCTCCTCTCCCTCCTCATTCTTTGCTCACTGTGCCCCCTGTGGTTGAGTTCGGCCTCCGCCCAGAAGGAAGCCAAGGCTCCCGCCGGCGGTGTGCAGCACATCTACAAGACGGTCGGCGATCTCAAATTGCCACTCTACCTTTATGCGCCGATCGCCAGAAAATCCACCGGCCAGGCTCCGGCTATCGTCTTCTTCTTCGGCGGCGGCTGGAAGAATGGCTCGCCGGCCCAATTTGAGGAGCACTGCAAATTTCTCGCGAAGCGCGGCATGGTCGCCATCACCGTCGAATATCGCGTCTCCTCGCGCCACAACGTCAAGGTGGAGGACTGTATCGCGGATGCACGCTCGGCCATGCGCTGGGTTCGCGGCAACGCGAAGAAACTGGGCGTCGATCCGAATCGCATCGCCTCCGGAGGCGGCTCGGCCGGAGGGCATCTCGCGGCTGCAGTCGCGCTCATGGATTCATTCGACAGCAAAACGGATGATCTGAAAGTCAGTGCCCAGCCAAACGCGATGGTTCTCTTCAACCCCGCCATGGCGATCGCACCCCACAAGGACCTTCCCGCTGCCTGCAATGAGCAGTTCAAGACTCGTCTCAGTGATCGCTCCCGTGGACCGGTCGAGAAAGTCTCACCGTTCCAGTATGCCACCAGGAAGCAGCCACCCTGTATCATGTTTTTCGGAACCGCCGACGCCCTCCTGGTGGGAGCGGAGGCGTACCGCAAAGCTTCGGTGGCCGCGGGCAACAAGTGCGAAATCATCACCTATAAGGGCCAGGGACACGGATTTTTCAATGCCCACCGGAGCGCTGGAAAGTACCTCCAGCTGACCATGGCGGAAATGGACAACTTCCTGATCTCCCTGGGATGGCTGAAGCCTCGCGACGGTGGGGGCTAGGGCAGTAGGATGGGAAACTGGAGTGCGTCCTTCCAACGAAGAACGACAAAAGGGAGTCCTTAAATGAACCTAACAATTGTGCCCCATCTCAGGGTTCAACCCGGCATTGGAACTGGACATAAGCGGGTAGCGGCCTTACTTCGCATGGTATGCGCAAAGCCATTTCCTTCATTCTCGCGTGCCTGAC
The DNA here is from genome assembly GCA_046581525.1 of Roseibacillus sp. Taxonomy (GTDB): domain Bacteria; phylum Verrucomicrobiota; class Verrucomicrobiia; order Verrucomicrobiales; family Akkermansiaceae; genus Roseibacillus_B. The sequence goes on from JAYGGC010000173.1 coordinate 41,007, forward strand.
TTCCGTAGCGATCGCTGCGGATACGAAGGATGTTCCTGCGCCCGCCCCGGCAGACGACCCCAGTGCAGCCACCACTGCGGCCGATGAGGCGGACCCCTCCCCCGAAGGGACCGAACCGGAGGGTCCTTCCGAGGCCGAACTCCTGGCGGAGTTGGAAGAGGCAGCCGCCCTCGCGGAAGAGGAAGAGGCGGCACAACTCGCCAAGGCAGCCAAAGCGCGCAAGGCCGCGAAGGGAGAAAAGCTCGACACGCTCTCAACCAAGAGGGGCCGGACCTACAACAAGGTCACCATCAGCGGAGTCGACGAGGTGGGTGTCAAGATTGTCCACGAAGCTGGAACGGCCCGCATCAAGTTTGCCGAACTCCCCGATCTCTTTCAGAGGCGCTTTGGCTATGACCCGAATCGGGCGGACGAGCTTCTCAATCGGGAGAGAGCACTGGCACGGGCACGCGATCTTGCCGCCATCGCCGGACTGAGGGCCGAGGCCGGTCTCCCGCCCGAGCCGAAGATCACCCGGACCACCGGTCCCACCATCACCCGACCGAAAGTCACTCGTCCCAAGACGACGGGGCCCAGGGTGACCAAGCCTCGTGATGTCACCTCGGATCCTGATCCTGATGTTGCCACTACCGATACTCGTGCTGATGTGGCGGCACTGAACGTCAAGATCGCCGCTCTCGAGTCGTCCATCAAACAGATCAAGGTGGTCGCCGAGGGATTCGATAAGGAAGAAAGGAAGGCCAACGACAGGGCCTTCGCAAACGCTGCGAAATCAGCGGGTGATGGCAAGGTCGATCAGTCCAAGTTGGCGAAGGCCAAAGAATGGCGCGACAAGGCCCAAGCGGAGTACGACAAGATCTCAAGTGCCAAGAGCACGATCACCAAGTACCGCCGCGAGATCAAGAAACTGGAGCGGGGAAGCCGGTAGCAGACCGCGTTCCTCCCATCGCGGGCCCGCCCTTCAGTTCGAAAGGCGCAGCATTTCCCAGGTTGCAATCGCGTTGTTCAAGGCGTGCATTGCGATGGGGATCCAGAGGTTGCCGGTCAAGTGCCGCGCGATCCCCATGGCCAATCCGAGCGCGAAGACGACGCTCAGCCCGAAGAGATCGTACTGAAGGACATGGAGGCCGGTAAAGATCACGGTCGTCAGGAAGAGGGTACCGACAAAGCCAAGTGGCGATTCACTCCAACCCCGCCAGAGAAAACCGCGGAAGATGAATTCCTCCACGAAGGGCGCGCCAATCACCACTCCCGCGATCAACAATAGCGGCATCTTGGAGGTTGGCACTTCCATGATGTCCCCCTCGTCAACAAAGACGGGCGCAATGAGATTGAAAAAAAGGACGATCAGCACGATCACGCCCAGCCAGAGCAGGAAGGGACCAGCCTTGGGCCGGCTCAAGGCCAGATAGCCCGCCCCGGTGAACCCGGGCCGCATCTTCCCAAGGTAGTAGCAAACCGGGCAGCCCACGATGGCCCCCGCCAGCGTGATGAATCCGATGAGATCCTCGTTCATCATCAGGCTCTCCATGAGGGCCTCAAAACTCCTGGCATCATCAAAGCGAACCGAAATGAGCAGGTGGAGAATCGTCAATCCTCCCTGGACTCCCATCCACACACCGATCGCCACCGCGCCCCAGAGGACCGTATACCAACCGTCCCAGGGTCTGGGAGGAGGCAGGGGAGGCGGCCCGCTTCGGGGCGGGACAGGTGGCGGAACTCCCTGCCAGTGAGGATCCATGCGCGAAAGTTAGGGAGCATCCCACGCCCTGGCAATGGACTTATCCAGCCACCCGGCGGGGCCATCCCATCCAAACCCCGTCCACTCCGGGCGAGTAGTTCGCGCCCAGAAAACGCGCGCTTTCCGCCCAGGGACCGATTCCTCGAAGGAGCGAATCATCCTCGATCCGGACCTGCGCCGCCGCTTGCTGCCACGGTTCATGCCAGACGTGAAAGTAACGCTTGCGCGTTTGCGCAGCCGGACAGGTAAGCGCGGTGTAGCGTTCTAAGAGAAACTCGTCGCGGCTACCTGCACGCGCCACCCGCAACTTCGCATCATCCAACGTCGCCCGGTAGCGCAGGCACCTTCCGCCTCCCCGCACCTCCCCACGGAGAACCCCTTCGTCCGGACGATGATCGTACTCCGTCGTCCCGAACCGATAGGGCAGACCGAAGGTCCGGGGACCGAGGCGCACGGCCATCCGATTCGAAAGCCACTCCCGCATAAAAAAGATTCCCGGCTCCCCCTCATGGCGCACATAGGCCCGGACGTTCAGGAAGCCGTGCGTAGCGATGGGAGCCAGCAACCACTTCGTCCAACGCCCCCCGATGAAGGGTCGCATTTTTTCGATGGTGAAGGCCACCAGGCTCACGATCGCCTGCCGCCCCTCCCACAGATCCAGTTCGAAGGGAACGGCCGCCTGCAATTCGCCCGCCTCGACTTCGTAGTGCAGGAAGAGGGCGCGCTTCCACCCCGCAAGAAAGAGCGGATCGCCCCCCGTTTCCTCCATCCGCCGCCGAGCCGCCAGGTTCACCTCCTCCAGCGACCTCGGCGCCGGAGGGGGAGGGGCAAGCTGCGTGCTCATTGTTCAACAGGTTCCACTATTTTTCTGAAGTTTCAGTCTTATCTGAAAGTATCGAATGAATCCCCCATGGTCAATCCCCATTTCGGATTCCGCAACCTCGCCTGGTCCTGCGTGAATTCAGTCCCCGCCTCCCCGCGAGGCGGCCTATCCTCGCCAGGCTTGTGACGCACCTCCTGACCCGAAATGCCCGGCTTGAGCTTGTTCATGCATCCAGCGGTCCCCCTCCGGCAGGAGGTAAGCGCCGCGAGGCACACTGCGATGATGAGAAGTGGTTTCGAAATGCGTAGACCCTAGGCAAGGGAGCCACTGCCGACGAAATTCGATCCTTCTTGCATCATCATCGATCAAGCGAATGCTCTCTCTCCCACCCCACGCCCATCTCCCCCCATGAAACGTCGCCACTTCCTCTCCACCTCCGCGGGCGCTCTCGCCGCCAGCCCATCCGTTTCCAACGCCCAGGAAGAACCTGCGCAGCGGCCGAACATCGTCTATCTCTTCTCCGACCAATGGCGCGCCACCGACCACGGTTACATGGGGAACACCGAGGTGCGCACTCCGCAGATTGATCTGCTGTCGGACCAGAGTGTCAATTTCGCAAACGCCGTTTCCGGCATCCCGGTCTGTTGCCCGCACCGGGCCTGCCTGCTCACCGGACAGTATCCCCTGACGCACGGCCTCTTCCTCAACGATCTTCGCCTGAACAACAGGGCCACCTCCTTTGCGCAGGCCCTCACCCAGGCCGGTTACGACACCGGTTACATCGGCAAGTGGCACATCGATGGGACCGGCCGCTCTGCTTACATTCCCCCCGAACGCCGCCAGGGTTTCGATTACTGGAAGGTTCTCGAATGCAGTCACAACTATAACAAGTCGCAGTACTACGATAAAACCGCCAAGGAAGCGCTGACCTGGGAGGGCTATGACGCCTATGCCCAAACCAGGGACGCGGTCTCCTACATCAAGTCCCACGCCCCGCAAGGGGACAAGAAGGCGGACAAGCCCTTCGCGCTCTTTCTCTCCTGGGGTCCACCGCACGCTCCCTACCGCACCGGACCGGTCAGGTGGCTCGACCGCTACGACAGCCGCAAGCTCACCATCCGGCAAAACGTCCCGCCTCGACTGGGCAAGCAGGCCCAGTCAACCTACGCTGGCTACTATGCGCACTGCAGCGCGCTGGACGAGTGCGTGGGCTGGCTCATGGACGCACTCAAGGAGAGCGGTCAGCTTGAAAACACAATCGTGGTCTACACCTCGGATCACGGCGACATGCTGCACTCTCGCGGTCAATTGAAGAAGCAACGCCCGTGGGATGAATCCATCCGCGTCCCCTTCCTGGTACGATGCCCGGACTCCATGAAGGTGAAACCCCGCAAGCTCGAGGCGCCCATCAACACGCCAGATATCATGCCCACTCTTCTCAATCTGGCGGGCGCGAAGGTTCCAGCCAGCGTGGAAGGCGAAGACTTCTCCGATGTCATCCGCGGCACGCGGGAGCTGGCGGATAACCACGCCCTGATCACCTGTCCCAGCCCCTTTGGCCAGTGGACCAGGCAACAGGGCGGACGCGAATTTCGTGGCGTACGCACCAAGCGCTACACCTACACCCGCTCGCTGCAAGGCCCCTGGGAGCTCTTCGACAATCAGGAAGACCCGTTCCAACAACGCAACCTCGTCGCGGAGGCGGACAAGCGTGGACTACGCGATGAGCTCGAAGACAAATTGCGCGCCCGCCTCAAGGCCACCGGGGACGATTTCGCCCCCGGGCCCGAGTTGCTCAAGCGCTGCGGTTACCTCGTGGACAAAAGCGAGACCATCGGCTACCGCGACCCAAACGCCTGGGGCCAGATCAGCGTGCCGGCGAGGGTCGGGTAGCGGCAGGTCGTTCGGCCATAACTACTTCCTTCCCTTGAACGCTCGCTTCGACTTCTCGATGAACTCGATCCGCATGCGCGACTTTTGTTCGCTGGTGATGTCCTGCAAGGCCTGGTTCTTGTCGAATTCCAACGAGTAGGCGTAGCTCAGTGAGGTGGCCTCTTTGCCTGAACCCGGCTTCACCTTGAGCGTCCACAACAGGATCCCCTTCGGCCGGTCGAAGCGCAGGTAGTCGGAATCCGTGCTCAACGGCTCCGACATTTCGCCCAGGGAAACCCGCAGGCTGGCGGTGTCTTCCATGGTCGGCGTGCGTTCGCGGAGTCGCAGGCTCACCGGATTCTCCTTGAAGTTGTCAATCACCACTTCCACCGAGATCTCGACGTGCTGGTTGCCACCCTGCACCGCCTCGCTTCGATCGAGCAGACTGCGTCGTGCCCGGAGCTGGCCGTCGACGCCAAAGCCCAGCGAAAAAGTACGCCCGCGCGCGATGGTCGGCATCTCGGTGCGCCCGGTAAAGCGGTCGTCGAGATAGACGTTCACGGCCCCTCCCAGGAGATCCTTGGGTGTCGCATTGGTAAGCTCGGCCTCGCGGAACACCGCCGCAGTGAGAATGGGAACCGCCACGTGGTAGAATTCCGCCTTCGAGCGATGCTGAAGAACCGGAACCATCTGCGCCTCGCGGCGGCTGACCAGGGTCACCGGACGACCAAGGGCGTACTCGATGCTCAGGATGTCCTCGGCGCTGTCTTCACGCAACCGTCGCAATTCGCTCATGCGCTCCGACAGCTCGATCAGCTGCACGCTCGCCGCCGAATCGTTGGCATCGAAGTTGGCGGTTGCCGCCGCGGCGATGGACTGCACCCGGAACTGACCAGCCAGCGCTGCCTTGCGCTGATCAAGCGCCTTGTTGTAGCGCAAGGTGTTCCCGACCAGGTCGACTTGTTGCTCCTGCTGGCCCCCGGAGTCGGAAACACGAACATAGAGCGGGGCCAGCTGCGGATTGTAGGCGCTCACGGTGGGCGATGCGGTGGAGAGGGACAAGTTCACCCCCTCCCACTTCTCGCCGCTCACCTGGTGAATGAGCGCATTGAATTCGATCTCGATTTCATTCTGCGCCGTATCGCCGCGCACATTGTAGACGGGCACCCAGCCGCAATCGTCAACCAGGTAGTTCAGCTTCAAGCTTGCCGCACCCTCTTTCTCTTTCTCGAGATAAAGCACTACATCATAAGTCACGGGTGGTCCCGCCGCCAATTTTGCGCGCTCCTTCTGGAGGCGGACAAGTTGCTCCTGGCTCTCCTCGATCTCGAAGTCCAGTTCCATGATCTTTTGCGAGGCCTCCTCATACTTCGAGAAGTGCATGTCCGTAATCAGCTCGATCTCCTTGGCCTGCAGGACGCCGTGTGCCATTTCCTGCGAAACCGCAGGGGCGACGAAGTTGCCCAGCGACTTCAGGTAGTCCTGCCGGATACGCCGCAAGGCAATCTCGTTGCGCGAGACCGAGATATCCTGCGTGATTTTCTTGAGGGCCTCTTCCAGTTCGGCCACCGCCCCTTTCAATTGTTCCGCCTCGGCAGGTGGCCGCGATCGGCAGGCCACCGAGCGCACTTCCACCCCCTCGGCCCGATCCGCGAATACTGAAGCGGCATCCGTCGCGGTTGGAAGCGGCGACACGATCACTTCAAACGGTCCCTTTTGTCCGGCCGGCAAATCGATGTGCCGCGTCACCAACGCGGTTCCCTGGTAGAGAGTGACCTCGGTCAGGCGTCCGGTCAGGGCGGGCGGTCCCTCCGGCTTCTTCTTGCCTGCCACCGGGTTTGGAACAACCTTGGGTGGTTTGGGATCTCCCTTCGGAGCTTGCCCAAGAGGTCCGGCCGGGGTGGGGTTGATCGCACCTTCGGGCTCCCCTTCCGGCAGCGGGGGATCTGGTTCGGCTGGAACATTCGGCGGAGCGGGTTCGGCTCCCGGTTTGGGTGCGCCGCCCAAGGCGACGGGGACGAATGCCAGCGAGGCTGACAGCGAGAGGGCAAGTAGGTGGTTCTTCATGGCAAGTGCAGTGCAGGATTCTCGGCTCTCCGAGAAGACCACAGGACCTCACAATTCAAGATTGCGCAAGCCACTTGGGACACCGCGGGCAATTTCCCGTCGCAAGATCTCCAGAAATCCTGATTACTACTCCCCGCCCTCATGAAATATCTCGCCCTCCTCCTCGCGGCTTCCTCCTCACTGCTCGCGGCTCCCAAACCCAACATCATCCTCTTCGTCACCGACGATCAATCGCCCATCGCCGGTTGCTACGGGAGCCCCGATATTCAAACTCCCCACCTGGACGCGCTCGCGGCGGAGGGCACCCGTTTCACGCACGCCTTCGCGACCACCGCTTCCTGCTCCGCCAGCCGCTCCGTGATTCTCTCCGGCTTGCACAACCATCGCAACGGGCAGTACGGCCACACCCACGCCTTTCACAAGTTCTCTTCCTTCCCGAGCGTGATGGCGGTGAGCCTCCCCTTGCAGATGAGCCAGTCCGGCTACCGCACGGTGCAGATCGGAAAGTACCATGTCGCACCCGAGGCCGTCTTCCACTTCGACCAACGACTGCGGGGCGACGGACGCAACGCCCGGGAGATGGCCGAACGTTGCCGCTCCGTGTTCACCGATGAATCCGAGAGACCCTTCTTTATCTACTTCTGCACCAGCGATCCGCACCGCGGTGGTGGCAAGGACAAGACCTCAACTCTCGAATACAAGCCCGATCTATTTGGAAATCGCCCGAACAAGGGTGCGCACAAGGGAATTGAAGAGGTCTTCTATGATCCCGCCAAAATAATCGTTCCCTCCTTCCTGCCCGACACCCCGGAGTGCCGCGCGGAGATCGCCCAGTATCACCAGTCATGTTCCCGCATCGACCAGGGCCTGGGTCACCTCGTGGCCCTCCTGAAGAAGAGTGGAAAGTGGGAGAACACGATCCTCATCTACACCGCCGATCACGGCATGGCCTTTCCCGGCGGCAAGACCACGGTCTACGAGGCCGGACTCCACGTGCCCTTTATCGTCCGTCACCCGCAGGCCAGGAAGAAGGGCGTGGTGAACAACGCGATGATCAGCCACATCGACATCGTCCCGTCCATCCTCGACCTCGCGGGTGCCTACGATTCAAAGAAGCGCGCTCCCCACAAACTCATCCCGGTCGGGAAGGTTCCCTCCGGTGAGAACGCCGGCAAAGCGGTGAGTGCCTATCACGGTCGCTCTTGGATCCCGATCCTGGAAGAGAGCAATCCCAAAGGCTGGGACGAGATCGGCGCTTCTCACACCTTTCACGAAATCCAGATGTACTACCCGATGCGCGTGGTCCGCGACCGCACGTTCAAGCTCATCTGGAACATCGCCTACCGCCAACCCTATCCCTTCGCCTCCGACCTTTGGGCAGCCTCCACCTGGCAGGCCCAGTTCCAGCAAGGGCCCACCGCCAAGTACGGCAACCGCACGGTCGACTCCTACATCAACCGCCCGCAATTTGAACTCTACGACATCTCCTCCGACCCCGCCGAGACCCGTAATCTCGCCGCCGATCCCAAGTTCGCCGCCACTCTCGAGACCTACAAGGACAAGCTCAAGGCCATGCAAAAGCGCACCGGCGATCCGTGGATCATGAAATGGCGCTACGAGTAGGCCCACAGCGAAGTCAAACTTCTCCTCGCATCACCCGGTCGCAACGCCTCATTCTTCGTCACCATGAATCGCCTCGCTCTTCTCCTCCTGCTCTCCGGATTCTGGGCTCAGCTTCCTGCTGCAAAGCGCCCCAACATCCTTTTCATCTTCGCCGACGATCTCGGTTGGAAGGACGTCGGTTACCAGGGCACCGACTTTTATGATACCCCCAACATCGATCGTCTCGCGTCGGAGGGAATGATCTTCACGGACGGCTACGCAGCCGCGGGCAACTGTGCCCCCAGCAGAGCTTGTCTCCTCTCCGGCCAATACACCCCGCGGCACGGACTCTTCGCGGTGGGCAGCACCAAGCGCGGCCCGGTCAACATGATGCGCATGGAACCGGTCCCCAATGCCAACGGCCTCGCTTCCAAGGTCATCACCATGGCGGAGGCGCTCAAGGCGTCCGGCTACGCGACGGGATGTTTCGGGAAGTGGCATCTCGGATCGAAAGGCGGCGGCACCGGACCGGGCGACCAGGGTTTTGACGTCGTGATGGATAAGAATTCAAAGGGCGGCAAAATCCAGGAAGATCCCAAGGGCATTTTCACGATCACCAAGGCCGCCTGCGAGTTCATGGAGCAGAACAAGGACAAGCCCTTCTTCGCTTACGTGCCCCATCACGCCATCCACACCGCCCACCATGGACGCGCGAAGACGGTGGAAACCTACACCCGCAAGAAGAAGGGGGAGCAGCACAACTCCGTCATGTACGCCGCTTGCACGCATGATCTCGATGCCGGGGTCGGAATCCTGCTGCAGAAACTCGACGATCTCGGTCTGCGCGACAACACCTTGGTGGTCTTTACCTCCGACAACGGCGCCACCAGGAGTTCACCCCAGGAACCACTCCGCGGCAACAAGGGCAGCTATCACGAAGGCGGCATTCGCGAGCCGTTTATCATCCGCTGGCCCGGAGTGACCAAGCCCGGATCGAAATGCAATGTCCCCGTCATCAATGTCGACCTCTATCCCACCTTCCTCGATGCCACCGGGTCGAAGGTAGCCGAGGGCAAGACTCTCGACGGCGAAAGCCTCGTGCCCCTTCTCAAGGGCGAGCCCGCCCTGAGGCGCAAGGCAATCTTCTGGCACTTTCCCGGCTACCTGAATACCGCGGTCATTCGCGGGGGCGACCCGGATTTCCGCACCAGGCCGGTCAGCGTCATCCGCAAGGGAGACTGGAAGCTCTACCTCTATCACGAGGAGTGGCAGCTCGATGGGGGCGCCGGGAAACTCGATACCAATAACGCCGTTGAACTCTACAATCTTGCCGACGACATCGGTGAGTTCAAAGACGTCGCCGCCTCAAACAAAAGTCGTCGTGACGAACTGCTCGGTGATCTTCGCGCCTGGTTCAAAGAGACCAGGGCTCCATTGCCCACCGAGAAGAATCCAAGCTACGACCCGAATGCCAAACCGGCAGAGAACCCGAAGGGGAGAACGCGCAAGAAGAACAAAAAGGACAACGCCGCATGAAACGACTCCTCTCAGTCCTCCTTCTGGGTTCCGGGCTCTGGGCTCCGGTCTCCGGCGCGGAGCGCCCCAACGTCCTGCTCATCTGCATCGACGACCTGCGTCCCGAGCTCAAATGTTTCGGTGCCGACTACATTCACTCGCCCAACATCGACAAACTGGCTGCCCGGGGCCGTGCCTTCACGCGTCATTATGTGCATGCTCCGACCTGCGGGGCCTCGCGCTATGCCCTCCTCACCGGGCGTTACGGCCCGCGCGACAACGGGGCGCTCTTCCGCCAGGCCGCCAACGATCAACTTCAGAAGTCGACCCTTCCAGGTTGGTTCCGCCAGCACGGCTACACCACGGTTTCCCTTGGCAAGGTTTCCCACCACCCCGGCGGTCGCGGCGGCCCGGACTGGAACGATGACCGCAAACCAGAAATGCCCGGGGCCTGGACCCGTCACCTGTGCCCGAGCGGGCCATGGCAACACCCCCGCGGCTTCATGCACGGCCTGGCAAACGGCGAGATCCGCAAGAACGCCAAGGAGATGGATGTCCTGCAGGCCTATGATGGCGACGACAATTCCTATCCGGACGGACCCACCATCGAAGGAGCGCTCGAACAACTCGACCTGCTTGCCAAGGGCGACCCTCCCTTCTTCCTGGCGGTCGGCTTCCTGCGACCCCACCTCCCCTTCGGGGCTCCGGCAAAATATGTGAAGCTCTACGACGACATCACCCTTCCTCCCATTCCCCACCCTTCAAAACCGGCCGGGAAAACCACCTGGCATGGCAGCGGGGAGTTCATGAAGTACAACCGATGGAAGAAGGATCCCCGCAACGACAACGAGTTTGCCACCAAGGTTCGCAAGCACTACGCTGGCTGTGTCTCTTATGCCGACGCCCTGGTTGGCCGCCTGATCGCCCGCCTTGAAAGGACCGGTGTCGCTGACAAGACCATCATCGTGGTTTGGGGCGACCACGGCTGGCATCTCGGTGAGCACGCGATCTGGGGCAAGCACTCGCTCTTCGAAGAGTCGCTGCGCTCGCCTCTCATCATGGTTGTCCCCGAACTCTCCCATCCGGGCAGCGCGGCAAACTCCATCGTCGAAACCGTCGACCTCTTCCCCACCCTCTGCGATCTCACTGCCCTTCCCAAGCCCGATGGAATCAGCGGGAGTTCGCTCGTCCCCTTTCTGGCGGATCCCAAGGCCCCCGGCCACCCCGCCATCTCCTACAAGGGTGGCAGCGAAACCATCCGCACCGATCGCTACCGCCTCATCCGTCACAGCAAAGGTGGCAAGGTCTCTCACCTCGAGCTCTACGATCACGAGAGCGTGGAAGGCGAGACCAGGAACATCGCCGAAGACAATGCCGACCTCGCAGCCGCTCTCAGCAAACAACTCGACGCCAAGCTCAACTAAGCATCTACCATGAATCATCTCTTCACTCTCACTCTCCTTCTGGGGTCCGGGTTCTGGGCCCTGGTCTCCGGCGCAGAGCGCCCAAACATTCTCATGATCGCGATCGACGATCAGAACGACTGGATCGGTTGTCTCGGCGGCCACCCGCAGGCCCTCACCCCGAACATCGACGCCCTCGCCAGGCGCGGCACGGTCTTCACCAACGCGCACTGCCAGTCTCCCTTGTGCAATCCCTCGCGGACCAGCCTGATGACCGGCCGGCGCCCTGGTTCGACCGGGATTTACGGCCTTGCCCCCTGGTTCCGCACGGTTCCCGAACTAGCGGACATCGTCGCTCTCCCCCAATACTTCGCCAAGCACGGCAACTACCACACCGCCATGACCGGCAAGATCTACCACGGTGGATCAGGGCGGTCGACGAAGGGCAACCACATCGAGTGGCATGAGGTGGGACCCGGTGCTTCCGGCCGACCCTTCCCCAAGAAGAAGCTCGTCAACACGCCGCAGCCGCACCGGCTCGTCGACTGGGGAACCTTCCCTCACAAGGACGAGGACAAGGGCGACTACATCGTGGCGAGTTGGGCGGTGGACAAACTGAAATCCTATGCCGCCTCCAAGCAGGAGAAGCCGCTTTTCCTCGCCACTGGATTCTTTCTTCCCCACGTCCCCTGCTACGCCACGCAGAAGTGGATGGACCTGCATCCACTCGACAAGTTGCAGCTTCCAGCCATTCAGCCCAATGACCGCGCCGACACTCCACGCTTCTCGTGGTACCTCCATTGGAAACTTCCCGAGCCCCGCCTCAAGTTCCTCCAGGACGCCGGGCAGTGGGAGAACCTCACCCGCTCCTATCTGGCCTGCACCACCTTCGTCGATGCCCAGGTCAAGAGGCTGTTAGATACCCTCGAGGAGTCGGGATTGGAAGAGAACACCATCGTGGTCCTCTGGTCCGACCACGGCTGGCACATCGGTGAAAAGGAAATCACGGGCAAGAACACCCTCTGGGATGACGGCACTCGCGTGCCATTGATTTTCGCCGGTCCGGGGGTGAAGGCCGGACAAGTTTGCACCAAGCCCGCGGAGCTCCTCGACATCTACCCGACCCTCGTCGAACTTCTGAAGTTCCCCGCCAACGATACCCTGGAAGGACACTCCCTCCTCCCGCAATTGAAAGATGCCAGCAACCCGCGCAAGTGGCCCGCGATCACCACCCACAACCATGACAACCATGGCATCCGCACCGAGAAGTGGCGCTATATCCGCTACGCCGACGGATCGGAAGAGCTCTACGATATGGAGAAGGATCCCAACGAGTGGACCAACCTCGCGGCGAGCGCGGAATTCGAGGCGCAGATGGAGAAACTCGCCCAGTGGCTCCCCAAGGAGAATCTCAAACCCGCCCCCAAGTCGGCCCACCGTATCCTCACCTACGACAGGAAAACCCGAGAGACAATCTGGCAAGGTGAGAACATCAAACCGGCCGATCCCATTCCGGAGTTGAAGTAGTCCTCAAGGAGCCTCTCCCGGCGGCCGCGCGCGGATCCGTTACGCACTCCACGCACACAATCCCCGCACATAGTCAGCAGAGCCATCGCCTAGCCACCCGTCGAGCTGGGCGGGGTCCTTCAGTTGCTGCCCGCGTAGCCGAGGGACAACCAGGAAGCCGCAGTTCGCTTCCGGGATCGTCGTGAGGTCGCCCCACAGCTTTTCGAACTGGGTGACCGGGAAGACATCTTCCTGACCGTGCCCCCAGCGCTTCTTGACGTCCTTGATGGTCAGGTAGGTCGGCAGGCGATTGGCGAGATCGCGCAGCGCCGCGGAGAGCTTGGCCTCGTCGTGGGCGAGAATATCCTCCCGCGTGAGACCGATCAGACCGAGAAACTGGTCGAGGTCGATCCAGGTGGTCATCGAGTTGTAGTAGGAGAGATCGAATTCCGCCTCTGCGGTGGGCATTGCGAGACCCTCCACCAGGCGCGGACGGCCCTCGACCCGGGCGAGTCCACCGCCCCGGTCCTCCAGGCGTCGGGTGATCACTTCAAAGGTGAGACCGTGACCCGCCTCGCGGTGTACCCCGAGGATGGCCGCGTCTACGTTCGCTCCCAAGGTGTCGATGTTGTGGAGAAAGAGCGTCTTGAGCTGGGGCCGCTCCTGCAAGAGCCCCCGCAGGGTGCCATTGAGAATCAGGTTGGGAACCTCGAAAAAGTGGCCGACCGGATGCAGGCACTGCAGGGGCACGTTGTCCGTGTAGTCCGCTCCCTCCCCGGCAGCCCTGGCCCAGTTGATGAGTGCTGCTCGAGCCGAGTCGCGGACTTTTTGTTGCTGCTGGTCAAGGAGTTGCTGCGGCATCTCCTCCCAGGCAAACCTGAGATCACGCTCGGTGGGGATCATGCGCAATCCCACCGCGCGACCTGGCGAGACGACGAGCGGCCCATCGTAGTGATAATTCTCGACGCTCGCGAGGAACTCAACCGTCGGCGCCGTTGTGAGGTAGGAGGTCGTGAAAACATGGGGCAGCGCCGTCCCACATCGTTGGGCGACCTGTCGCGATTTCGCAAGGTGAGTCTCGATGAAGGTCCGGTAGGAACCATCGAGAGGAGCAAAGGGATTGAGCGCCTTGCAGGTTCCCGCGCCCCCCGTCCAGCGTGTCCCGGCACCGGCCGCCAGCGAAATTACCGCCACTTCTCCGGCCGCGAGCGCAGCCTCGCCGCATTCGACCGCTGATGCAAAGCGCGGATCATCGGAAGAAGGGGAGGAGAGATCGAGCACGTCCTCCGGCGAGACATCCTCGATGTGCAGGCTCGCCGGGAGCCGGTTGCTGGCGAGTCCGATCGTTCCCGCCACCAGATCAGCACGAATCTCTTCATGGAGATCCGAATCAAATCCGTGGTCGGCGAGCAGTTGCTGGAGCGAGCACTCCCCACCCTGCCCGTTCGAATCCACCTCGTCGTCGCTGGCATGTTGCGCCGCGATCAACTTGAAGTAGGAGGGAGGAAGGGCGGCCTCCGCATCCGCGAGGATACTCGCGGTGGTCCCATCCGGATTGATTGCAAAATCGTAGACCACCGGGTCCATCGCGAAGGGTAGGGCAAACTGCAACCGGGCCTTCGCTTCCGACATGATCCGTTCCATGGCACTCTGCGCTTCCGCCTTTCGCTCGGGGGCAAAGATGAATCCCATTCCTCCCCCGGACATGCCACCCAGCATCCAGAAGCCCCAGAAATCCTCACCGAATTCGCTCTCCGCGCGCTCGATCAGGGTCTCTGTAAACAAGTTGGTCGCCCACGGAATGATGGTCTGAATCGGACCACGAAAGTTACGCATCGTTGCCCGTCCGAGCGTCTTGATATCACCATCCTTCAAGGCTGCGATCAGTTCTTCAAGGAGCGCCAAGGCCTCCTGCCGACCCTGCCACTCCGCGGCCGAACGCAGGAGATATTTCTCGGTCACCATCTCGAGGATCGGTCCCACGTCCTGTGCCATTCCACCATGCACGAGCACGAGCGAATCTTGCAATGCCTGGCGCGCCGACGCCGGAATTTCCTCCTCGCCGAAAACATGGTGGGTGGGCATCAACCGGCCGCGCGAAACTCCGAACTCGGGATCATCCTGCGCAGCAGCTTGGCCCGTAATGAGCTTGATCCCTGGCCACACGCCCCCCGAATCCTGCCACCCACCACCCGAGCCACCGAGCCACTCACCCAGGATCGCGCGGGCCAAAACAAGCCGTCTCTCGTTTTCCTGCAGCGCTCCGGTCAGCGAGGTGGTCTGTCCGGTGGCCCGCATGAGAACCCCAATCAGGGCCGCGAGCAGGTTGGTGGAAACCGCGAGACGGGAGCCCTTGGGAATTCCGTTCACGGAGGAAATCAACTCCAGCCCCTTGCCCGGACCAACCACCCGTTCGAGGAGACTTTCCAACTTCTGACCCGAACCTTCGATGCCCGGTGGCACCACTCCCGCCGCAATGACCGCGGCTTTAAGCAGCCCAAGGTAGTCCTTGGCGAAATCAAACACCTCCCCCAGATTGTCGATTCGCGTGGTGGCCCTGAGATCCACCGAGGTGAGCACCAACACCGGCTCATCGATCACGCGGAGATACGCCTCGATCGGGGGGCGAGGTTCGGGGTCTCGCCCATGCACCCCGAGGTCCACGGATACATTGAGCACGCGCGCTCCTTCCGGGTAGTCCATCCCAAGGAAAAAAATGTCGGACCACCCCGAATGGGACAGGTCCATCCGCACCGGAGTCTGCTCGCGGAGAATGGCCCGCGAACCATTCGGAACGGTCACTAACAGATCGCCGGCAATGCGCAGCGGGTGGTCGGCAGGATGCCCCATCCGGAACATCCATTGGTTCCCCCGCACGGTGCGCACGGACTTGCGCACCTGGTTGGCGAGAGTCTGAAAGGCGAGTTCGTGATAGGCCGAAGCAAGGGCCGAGGACAGCGAATCGCCGGCCCCGTGCTCGGACACTGCCGCCAGAAAAGTGTCGATCGCTTCGAAAAAGCGCCGGTTGAGAAGATGCTCGTGACCCTTGAAGGGAATCCGGCCGATCCGGTCCGCAGGAAGCTTGGGAGGAAGGTGAAAGCGATGGACGGCATAGAGAAAGAAGAGGGCGCGCACCCGTTCATAGAGGTTTTCCGCCTCTCTCCGAAACTCGTCGAGAGCCTCGCATTCTTCCAACAGCTCATCAAGCGAGAGCCTCTCGCAAGCCGCGGCCAGGGCGGTGTCACGGACGGAGGCCTCCCCGCTCGTGATGATGTTCAGGAGCTTGGACATCAGGGCCGGGAATGGGCAGTGATCTCGATGATGTCGGTCAGGACTTCGTCGCGGTGCGGACCAGCCAGGGCCAGGGAAAGTTGCGCCCTCAAGAGGCCATAACGCGCGCCAATGTTGAATCGCTGACCAGCCAATTCAGTAGCGAGATACCTTTCAGATTTAGCCAGGTGATTCAGGGTGGGCGTCAGTCCAAGCTGCGCGCCCTCAGCGAGAGAGGAGACCTCCCCATCGAGATGCTCCATCACCGCAGAAGTGAGGGAGTGCATCCCGAAAAAGCAAAGGTAGTTCCCCGCCCGCAGGCCCGGAACGATGAGCTCCTGTTCCGCGAGGGTGGGCGTCGGCTTCTCAATGACGGTGTGCACTTCAAAAATCGAAGGCGATGCCGGAACGCGGGTGGCCCCAATCGTGCCGTAAAGATGGAGCTGGCTTTCGTGGGTAGGATTAACCGCAGAAACACATCCATCGTGCGAAGAAGCCAGCGCGAGGAGCTGTTTGACACAGGATGACTTCTCGTAGCTCAGGTAAAGATGGTCACCGACGAGGAGGACGAAGGGATCGGAGCCGGTGTACTCCCGCGCGACCCAAACCGCATGCCCGTAGCCACGGGGTTCGGCCTGCTCAATCACGGTCACGCGCCCGGCATGCGGTCCCGCCGCCTGCAGGTAGGCATCGCGGGTCCCGGGGTGGATGATGACCGCGGCGGACTCCAGTCCGGCGGCAAAGAGATCGTCGAGAATGATCTCCAACGCGGTCTTGGCCAAGCCCTCCGAGTCCACCAGCGTCTGAAGCGGGAGGTGATGTTCAGTCGGACTGGCCGCAGTGACCACGGCTTTGTTAGGAATCACGGCGGAAGAGTAATAGTCAGACAGCGCTAATAAAGGAAATGTTCACCATTCGGTTCGCGGGGATTGCGCGGGCGCCACGAATCCGACAGGGTTCCAACCGTCATATGCGCTTCCTCCAATTCCTCTCCCTGCTCGCCACTTGCGCCTTGTTCCCCGCTTCCGCGGCGCAGCCCCCCAACGTCCTCCTCATCATTTCCGATGACCAGGCCTGGGGGGACTATTCGTTCATGGGCCACGAGCAGATCAAGACGCCGCACCTCGACAAGCTCGCTTCCGAGTCGCTGACCTACACCCGCGGGTATGTCGTCGCTCCGCTCTGCCGCCCCTCCTTGGCTGCGATATTCAGCGGCAAGTTTGTCCACCAGCACGGGATTACTGGAAACGATCCGCGCGTCCCCGCTGGGAAGAAGCGAGGTGGTCGGAGCAACCCGGAGCTCGCTGCAATCTATGAAACGCTCATGACCCGCATCGATGACGATCCCGGAATCGGACATGTCCTCGGCAAGGCCGGCTATCTCTCACTGCAAACCGGGAAGTGGTGGGAGGGCGATCCCAAGCTACGCGGAGGGTTCACTCACGCCATGACGCACGGCGACCCCAAGCGCGGGGGGCGGCACGGCGATGCGGGACTCAAGATCAGCCGCGATGGCATGAAGCCCATTGTTGATTTCATTTCCGAGGCCAAGCAGAAGAAGAAGCCCTTCTTCATTTGGCACGCGCCCTTTCTTCCGCACAGCCCCCACAACCCTCCTCCGCGCCTCTTCAAAAAGTATTCGGAACTGATCAAGTCCGCTCACGTGGCGCGCTACTGGGCGATGTGTGAGTGGTTCGATGAAACCTGCGGCGAACTCTTGGATCACCTCGACCAGGAAGGCTTGCGCGAGAACACCATCGTTCTTTACGTCTGTGACAACGGCTGGATCCAGAACCCGGAGAGCGGGCGCTATGCCCCTCGTTCCAAGCAATCCCCCAACGAAGGTGGGATCCGCACGCCGATCATGATTCGTTGGCCCGGGAAGATCTCTCCGAAGCGCGACGAAAAGACGCTCGTCAGTTCCATCGACCTCGCTCCCACCATTCTGAAAGCCTGCGGACTGGATGTTCCGAAATCCATGCCCGGCCTCGACCTGCGGGACACCGAGGGACTGGCCAAGCGCGGTCAAGTCTTCGGCGCGGCCTACGACCACGATGTCTTCGACGTGGACAAACCGAACCAGAGCATGAAGACGCGCTACATCGTGAGGGGCGACTGGAAGCTCCTCGTCCCCAACACCAAGGTCCTGCCCAATGCCAAGGTGGAACTCTACAATCTGAAGGCCGATCCGCGCGAGCTTGCTGACCTCGCTTCCAAGCAGCCGGACAAAGTGAACGCGCTCCATGCCAAGCTCGACGCCTGGTGGCCCGGACTGACCGCGAACTGAGCGGTCATGATCCGATTCTTCCTCTTCCTGTCTTGTATCCTGTATCCCGCCGCGGGCCTCGCGGGCGTGGATCGTCCCAACATCCTCTTCTTCTTCGCCGACGACCAGCGCAACCACACCCTCGGTTGCGCGGGCCATCCGATCGTCAAGACTCCGAACATCGACAAACTCGCCGCGGACGGAATCCGTTTCGAAAACGCCTTTGTAACCACCTCGACCTGTTGGGTGAGTCGCGCCTGTCTCTTCACCGGATGCTACGAACGCCGGCATCTTTACAGCAGTGCACCGGGACCCTTGAACCCCGATCTTTGTCAGACCAGTTACTTCGCCGTTCTCAAGGCTGCCGGTTACCGCACCGGGCATCTTGGCAAGGAGCACGTCAATATTGCCGCCGAAGATGCCTCCGCGATGTGGGATGTCCGCCGCAAACTCAGTCGCCATCCCTACTTCAAAAAACAAGCGGACGGCAGTGAGCGCCACACCACCCAGATCCTCGGTGACTGGGGAATCGAGTTCCTGAAGGATCAGCCCAAGGACAAGCCCTTCTGTCTCCAGCTCTCCTTCAATGCCACCCACGCCGAGGACGGCGACAAGCGCCCGGGCATCGGGCACTTCCCATGGCCCAAGGTGATGGACGGCAAGTACGACGATCAGGAGATGCCCCTCCCAACCCTCAACGACACCGCAATCTACGAGTCGCAACCCGAGTTTCTCAAGAAGTCGATCAACCGGCAGCGCTTCTTCTGGCGCTGGGACACTCCCGAGAAATACCAGGCCAACATGCGGGCCTACTTCCGCATGCTGAGTGGCATCGATCACGTGGTGGGGCGGCTCGTTGCTCAACTCGAGAAACAAGGCCTGGCCGGCAATACCGTGATCATCTATTCCGCCGACAACGGGTACTACCTGGGCGATCGCGGATTCGCAGGCAAGTGGACGCACTACGAGCAATCGCTGCGCATCCCCCTCGTGGTCTACGATCCACGACTCCCCAAGGAACAGCGCGGCCTGGTGCGCAACGAGATGGCGCTCAACAGTGACCTCGGGGCCACCATGATCGCGTTCGGCGGTTTGCCTGTCCCGGTGAGCCACACCGGCCGCAGCCTAGTCCCGATCCTCAGGGGGGATCCTCCCAAGGACTGGCGGACTGAGTTTCTCTGTGAGTTCCTCGCGGTGGCGGCCACCATCCCGCGCTGGGAGGGCGTCCGCGGCACGGACTGGGTTTACGCGCGCTACTTTGTCGATGGGACAACCAAGCCGCCCTACGAGTTTCTCCACGACCTGAAGAGGGACCCCATGCAACTCGCCAACATCGCGAAGCTACCGCTCCACTTGCAGAACGAAGGCCACGCCCTCGCTCTCACCAGGTTACGACAGCGCTGCGACGCCCTGGTGGCCGCCAATGGACTTGCCATGCCCGATGTGCCCAAGCGGCAACGCGGCCGGCCGAAGAAGGCTCCCCCGAAAAAGAAAGTGCCTTAGGAGGTAGCGGGGTAGGGAGTATTCTCGACCACCTCAATCCAGCGCTCCCGTTCGCCTTCCGACAATTGGGCGGCGCCAATGAGACGGTGCAGATACTCCGGCGAGTGCCTCAGATAACTTTGCCCATTCCGCTGCTCTACGGGAGTGGCGAAGGCAGAGAGAATCCTCACTTGGTCCCTTTCCTGGGCAGGAATCCTGATCAAGCGTTCCACCACGTCATCCGATGGCTGGCGAGCAAACCGAGCGGCATATTTCACGACCAGCTCGTCGTTGGGTGCACTTGCCACGTTGCTTTCCAACCAGCGAGCCGCGCGGGGGCGCTCTTCGGCGGGAAGGGAATACAGAAGGGTGAGGATCCGGCTCTCCACCATCGATTCTTGCGAGATCGTGGAGGTGTACCACTCAATCGCCGCTTCCAGATCCCGTCGGGCCCACGCGTGCGCGACAACCTGGTTGACCGAGGCTCTCTCCGCCTGCTCTTGCTTGCCCTCAACATCCGGCAGCGTCATGGCATCGATTCTCTCGGTCACAAGTCCGAGCAAGTCCGTGCTCACTTGACGCCAATCGGTGCGCCGGCCCAATCCCGCAGTGTAACCACGAATTCCGGAAGTAAAATGCATGCCCATCCAGGGATCCTCTCGCAAGAGCTCGAAGCCTGCCCTGTTGTCCCCTTTGGTCACCTCCTCGGCCACGCTGCTGAATGCAAACTGCACCGTCTGTGCGCCAGTTCATCCAAAACCAGAAAGGATGTTCGTGCCCTTCCAGGCCAAGCCGAACGCCAACTGATTGGCGGTCGACAGATCTCTGAAGGCGGCCAAGGCGGCCCGCCGATCAACCTCCATCCACCCCATGATTGCCAGGGACATGGCACGAGCGGTAAAGGCTCCCCTCCCATATCTGCTCAAGATTTCATCGAGGGCCTGCTCTCCCTCCAGCGCCCCGTAGCGCCGAAAGATCAATTCCGCGCGCTCCGATCCTCCCCATGCGGAGAGAAGTTGCGGCGATGCGGTGGCAGGCAGCTCGGCCCGGACCTGTTGCAGGGAGAGGGCCCGGATTTCCCGCTCCATTCTCGTGAGCCCACGGGTTCCGTGGCGGGAGGTCCGCGATTTGGCCGGCCGGTCCATCAACTTGAGTTTCGCCGGTTGCACACCTCCCTCACTCTCGGCGATCCGGCCCGTCAGGGCAAAGACCGCGGCTGCTCCAGCCAGAAAGGTCCCCCCAATCAGCAGCGTTCGGGATGACCCGAGTCTCAACATTGCCAACACTCTAGCCCCTTTCTCACTCCCAAGGCAACCCCCAGGCCTCCGATTTACTTCCATTTTACATCCTCCTCTCTAGGCTCCCAGCCGATGAATCGCCCTCGCTCTCTCTTCCTTTTCGCCTTCGGTCTGTGGGCCGCTGGGTCCCTGGGGACCTCGCTTGCGCAACCGCCCGCCTCCGCCAAGGCGCCGACCGACAAGCCCAACGTACTCCTCATCGCGATCGACGACCTCAATGACTGGATTGGTTGCCTCGGGGGTCATCCGGACGCAAGGACTCCGAATATCGACCGTCTCGCCAAGCGCGGTGTCCTCTTCACCAACGCCCACTGCCAGGCCCCCATCTGCAATCCCTCCCGCACCAGCATCATGTACGGGCTCCGTCCCTCGAACTCAGGCGTCTACATGAACGCACCCAGGCCTTGGACTGTGCCCGCGCTCAAGAATCGCGTGACGATGGCCCGCCACTTTGCCGCCAACGGCTACCTCACCATGACGACCGGCAAGATCTACCACGGTTCGGGGCTCCCCCCCGGCGACTTCGATGTAGTCGGCCCGCGCCCGGGGCAACGCCTCAAGCACGACCAACGTCTTGTCAAGGAACTCAACGGCCTGTGGGACTTCGGGCCGCAGGCCTACGATGAAGGGCTCTTTCAGGATCACCTCGACGCCACGTGGGCGATCGAGCAGATGAAGTCCAAGGGCGAGAAGCCATTCTTCCTGGCGATCGGATTCTATCGGCCCCATGTCCCCCTCTATTCCCCCACCCGCGTCTTCAAGCAGATTCCCAGGGACGAGATTGATCTCCCTCCCGTCAAGGCCAACGACCGGGACGATCTCCCAAAGATTGTCGACCAAGTCACCGTCCCGCCCGCCGCACCCAAGCACTCGTGGTTCGTGGAAAGCGGAGAATGGAAGAACGCAGTGCAGTCCTATCTCGCCTGCGTGCGTTGGACCGACGAGCAGGTGGGCCGACTCCTGGACGCCCTCGATGCCGGCCCGCACGCAAAGAACACCATCGTGGTCCTCTACTCCGATCACGGCTTCTTCCTCGGCGAGAAAGAACGCTGGGCCAAGCAGTCGCTGTGGGAGCGGGCGACCAAGGTACCCTTCATCATCCTGGCTCCGGGAAGAGGCACGGGGACCTCCTGCAGCCGGCCGACCGAATTGCTGAGCATCTATCCCACCCTGATCGATCTTTGTGGACTCCCCAAGCGCGACGACCTCGACGGCACCAGCCTCGTTCCCCTGCTGAAGGATCCCAAGGCAACGTGGAAGCGTCCCGCGCTCACCACCCACGGCAAGGACAACCACGCGGTGCGCACCGAACGCTATCGCTACATTCGCTATTACGAGGGATCAGAAGAGCTCTACGATCTGCAGGAAGACCCCAATGAGTGGACCAACCTGGCGGGCTTGGAGAAGCATGCTGCCTTGAAGAAGGAACTCGCGAAGTGGTTCCCGAAAGAAAATGCAGAGCCCGCCAAGGGAGTGGGTGGAGGCAGGAAGAAGCCGAAGAAGCGTGTGCCGAAGACTTCGAAGTAATGTGGCTCTCATCCGTCCAGATCCGGGGCTTCAAGTCCTTTGCTGAACGTTTCGAACTCAGTTTTTCACAGGGAATCACCGGAATGGTAGGACCTGCCGGGTGGGGAAGGACCAACTTGATCGAGGCCATTCGATGGGCCTTGGGGGAGCCCTCCCTCACCGTGCTGCGCAGCAAGTGAACCGCGCGATTTGATCTTTGCTGGGACAGACAAACGACGAGATGTGTTCCAGGCCACCGTCTCGCTGGTCTTCTCGGACTGTCCCGAGGACTGGGGCCTGGTGGACAACAAACTCCGTGTCACCCGGCAGATCAACGACCGGACCGGAACCGATCTGCTCACTGGTCAGAATGGGCGCCTTGATGCCCAGACCGTAGCTCAGCTCTTGGAAGGAGCCGGCCTCGATCCGCAGAAACTGGTCTTCGATCACAACACATTTTCACCCCTGCCATGCGACTGTCCACTCAACATTCTGGACTTGAGAAAGCTCGCTGAATCAAGCGTCACCGAGGAGCATCTTGAGCGTTACCGTCACGACCGCCAACTCATCGTGCTCACCGACGACAAACGCATTATGCCGCTCTGCGACAACATCTCCGGCATCACCATGGAAGAGTAAGGAGTCACCATGACCGTCGGGATGAGGCTGACCAGTCGATAGGCTCAGCTCTTGGCCTTGGCATCGACGATTGGCACGGGCTCGCCGCGGAATTTCGGCTGGGTGTTGAGCAACTTCATGTCGAGCACTGCTTTTACCCGCGCCAGGTCCTCCCGCGCCTTTGTCTTCATGCCGGCTTTGCCGCCGACATCACGCGCCGGATATCCATAGGCTTCGATCCCGAGTTCCTTCGCGATGTAGAGGGCCCGTTCGACGTGGAATTCCTGGCTCACCACCACGAAGCGATCCAGCAGGAAGACATCCTTCGCGCGAACGACGGAATCGAGGGTGCGGAAGCCGGCGTAGTCGCAGTGAATGCGATCTTCCGGCAGGCCTGCCTCGACCAGGGCTTCCTTCATGTCGGTGGGCTCGTCGTAGTCCCTTCGCGAGTTGTCGCCGCTCACCAGGATATGCTTCACCCGGCCGCTCTCCCAAAGCTTCACCACCGCCGCCATGCGGTGCTTGAAATAAAGGTTCCGGCGCCCATCCGGCAGCACCCGCGCACAACCAAGGACCAGAGCCACCTCACATTCCGGCAGGTCGGCTGCTTCCTCAAAAACCCGACCATCCGCACTGCGCGCAATCGCAGCCCGACTGAGCCAGATCGCCCCCAACGGCGAGGCTAGGGCCAGGAAAAGGAGGATCGTCAAGATTTTCCAACGCTTCCGAAGATACCGCACCAGTTTCATGTTCTCATCTCCTTATACGGACGATATCGATAATACTTCGGCCAGGAATCGAGTCGAAGAGGGAGCCAGGACACACCCAGACCCGCCCTGCACCATTCTGGGGATCAGCGCCTTCACCTTCTCCATGGGCATGATTCCACTCCGTCCGAAGGTCTCGAGAGCCGTGATGGCGGCGAGGGATTCGTGGGTGTTGCCGGTGTTGATGATTTCGACGAGGACCGAGACATTCTTTTCGGTCTCGCCGATGTAACCGGGGGCCTCCGCCGCGACGACGCGCACGTCGAGGCCCGAATCCTCGAGAGGTTCGAGGAGGCGATCCTTCATCGGGGCGGCTGCCCGGACGTAGAACATGGCGAAAGAGTTTTTCGCTGGGCGTAGTCGTAGAGCGTCTTCCCACGGTCTTCGAATTGTTGGTAGAGTAGTAGCCCGCTTCGCGGAAGAGCTGGTTGTAGTAGACCACCGAGGCGGGCACCTTCACCCGGCTGCGGTGATTGTGAATGCCAAGGGTGCAGGCGTTCATGCCGGTGATCAGGGTCGCGCGCGCCGCCGAGCAAACCGGAGCGGACGAAAAGGCGTTGCGATAGTGAACTGCCCCCGCGGCAAACTTGTCGAGTTTGGGCGTTTTGGCCTGGGGATCGCCGTAACCGCCAAGGTAGGGGCTGTTATCCTCGCTCGTAATCCAGAGGATGTTGGACCGGTCGGCGGCGGAGAGCAGAACCCGGGGCCCAGGAAGAAGAACAAAAGAAAGGTGAAGGGTGTCATGAGGATCGGGATGTTGCCTCTCCTCCATGCCAGCGCAACCACCTCACCCCCGGAAGCCGAGCTCGATCCTCCTGGCGAACGATTTCTGCGTGCAGGATCCCCTGCCTTGGTCCGTAATGAGAACCGTCACCACCATGAAACGCCTCACGCTAATCTTATCATTGCTTCTGGGCTCCGGGTTCTGGGCTCTGCTCTCCGCCGCGGAGCGCCCGAACATCGTCCTCCTCTTCGCCGACGACCTGGGCCGTTACGCCTCCGCCTACGCCCATCCGGACCGGCCCTCGGTCAACGACATCGTCTCGACCCCGACCTTTGATCGCATCGCGAAGGAAGGAGTCCTCGCCTTCAACGCCCTGGTCTCCGCTCCCTCCTGTTCGCCATCGCGCGCCGCCCTGATCTCGGGCCGGCACTTTTTCCGCAATGGGTCCCATTCACAACTCCACACCCCGTGGCATGGCGACCGCGCGAGCGATCCCTGGAACGAAGTGAGGGGCTTTGCCCTGATCCTCCAGGACGCCGGCTACCACATTGGCTGGTCCCACAAGATGCACATTGCGGAAGACCGCATGGGCGGAAAGCAAAACAACTTCCGCCCAGCCGGCGGGAAGGTGAACCAGTTCTCGCAGAATGTCTCGAAGGTGATCGGCACCGTCGACGGTGCGAGTGAAACCGGGGCGATCCAAAAGGGGAAGCAGAAGCTCTACGCCGAGTGCCGCGACAACTTCAAGGCGTTCCTCGGTAAACGCAAACCCAACCAACCGTTCTACTACTCGTTCCACCCCACCAATCCGCATCGCAAGTGGACCAAGGGATCCGGGAAGAAGCTGTGGGGACTCGATCCCGACGACCTCAAGGAGATCATGCCGCCCTTTCTCCCGGATGTTCACGAAGTTCGCGAAGATCTCGCCGACTACCTCGGGGAGGGCATGGCCTTCGATCGATGCTGCAAGGAAATCATCGCTGAGCTCGAAAAGGTTGGCGAACTCGACAACACCCTGCTCGTCATCTCCGGTGATCATGGCGCGCCGGGATTTCCGCGCGGCAAAACCAACTGCTACGACTTCGGTGCACGCGTCCTCTTCGCCGCGCGCTGGCCGGGCAAGATCATGGCCAGGCAAGTGGTGACCAGACCTATCTCACTCATCGACCTCGCGCCCACCTTCCTTGCCGCCGCCGGACTGGAACCTGAGAAAGGCACGAACGGGCAAAATCTTCTGCCCGCCTTTGCAAAGGGCGATCACAAACTCCTCCGTGGCTGGGCTCTCATCGGTCGTGAAACCCACGTCAACACCGCCCGCGGAGGCCTGCCCTATCCCACTCGCGCGCTGCGGACGGAGGACTACCTGATCATCGTGAACTTCGAGCCCGATCGCGCCCCGATGGGCGAACCGCTGAAGCTGGCCGACCCCAAGCCGCCCACTTACGAACAGATCGAAAACAACACGCGGCTCACCTACGGCGACGTCGACGCCGGCCCGACCAAGGCGTGGATGATAAAGCATCGCGCCGATCCTGGGGTGCAGAAGCTCTGGGACCTCGGCTTTGGTCCGCGCCCCCGCGAAGAGTTCTACGACCTCACCGGCGACCCGCACCAGGTCAACAACCTGTCCACCAACCCGGCCTATGATGACATTCGGGAAGCGCTCAGGGAGATGCTCATGAAGGAACTACGCGCCAACAAGGATCCCCGCCTGGAGGGCGACACCTTCGACAAGGAGCCCTACAACAAGCGAACCAAGAAGGGCCAGACTACCCGCTGAGGCGCTCCTCCTCCGGCTTCCGCTCGATTGTCGCCAGGAGCGCCTTAATATTCATGATAAATCGATAGACCCCGTCGCGTCAGGCAGAACGCTCAATTCCTCCACTTGCACACCACGCCTTCCCTTGCTAAGGCCGCGGACTCCAACCCATGAGCTCAACCCCGCGCTATCTCATCAAGGTCCTCCTCTACCAGATCGAACCGCTGATCTGGCGCCGCTTTTCGATTCCGGTCGACGCCACCTTCAAGGACTTGCACACCGCCGTGCAGCAGGCCATGGGCTGGGAGGACAAGCACTGGCACGAGTTCCGGCACGGAAAGGGCAAGCGGCTCTTCGATGTGATTGGGCCGGATCACGAAGAGGTCGAGAAGGGCGATAATTTCCAGGAGGAGAGCAAGGTCACCATCAAGCAGTTCGTGGGCCGCCGCCATTTCCCACTCCGCTTTCTCTACCGCTACGACTTCAAGGAGGAATGGGTGCACGAGGTTGCGATCGAGAAGAAGATCGATGTGGAAGCGGAGAGCGATCTGCCAATTCTGTTAGAAGGTGAGCGCGCCTGTCCCCCTGAAGATTGCGGAGGTGCCTTCGGCTACCTGGCCGCCCTCAACGGCGACCTCATGTGGCTCGAAGATTCCTACGATCCGGCCCACTTCGATCCCAAGGAAGTGAAGTTCGGGAAAAGAAGGCGGAAGAAGACGTGAACGTGGCGCGGGCTTCCAGCCCGCGGGAAGTGCTCCCTGCCCTCTCTGCGTTGAACCCTGGCTTCGGACCGGCCTGGGAAGGCCAGCCGCCTTTTGCAGGCTTCGAGCCTGCACTACTTTTCCAGCAGGGCGTCAATCACATCCTTGCGCCGCTCACCCTTTTCATTGGTCTGCCAGTAGGCGCCGTTGGTGACGTCGAAAGCCGTGAGCCACCCATCGCCACACGCCCACGTGTCGATGCACACCGCGTGGCCGATGTTCAACGGCAGACCGGACCGCTGTGAGGTGTGTCCGCACACCATCACTTTGTCATTATCATGTGGAGGGGGATCGCCGAACTTCTCCCAATAGCGCACGAAGTCGTCCTGCTCGTCGAGAGGACGGTCGGCAAGGGCGTTGGCATGAACGAAGAAATGGGTGTCGATCTCGTGAAAGGGGAGCGCAGACTCGATGAACTCCCAGTGTTCGTCGGGAACACCACCAAGGTCCTTCGCGTCATAGGAGGCCAGGGTTTGCTCCGCGCCAATCTCGCCCACTTCCCACGCCATGAATGCTTCCTCCGATCTACGCGCTTTCAGCATCATGATCTCGTGATTCCCCATCAGGCTGACCACTTTCATCTTCTTCCCGAGGTGAAGGAGAAAGTCGATCACCCCGCGCGAATCCGGACCCCGATCGACGTAGTCGCCCAAGGTCACGATGGTGTCGTCCCCCGAGAACGCGGCCTCCTCCGCCAATGCTTCGAGGGAGGCGCAGCACCCGTGAATGTCTCCAATCGCAATTGTTCGCATCGGTGAGGCAGCTTAGAGCTTGTTACCTCTTTCCTTGCAAGTCCCGGCGACTCCCACCACGCTTTTCTTCCCATGCCACGCCTCCTGTTCCTCATCCTTCTCCTCCTTCCGGCCTCCGGGCTCCGGGCCCAGGATTCTTCGGCGAAGCCGAACATCATCCTCTTCTTCGCCGACGACATGGGGATGGGAGACACCTCCGTCTATCAGGATTGGTGTGGCAATGCGGACGAGGTTCAACTGCACACCCCCAACATGCAACGCCTCGCCAACATGGGCGTCCGCTTTACCGACGCTCACTCGCCGCACAGCCGCTGCAGCACCTCCCGCTACGCCCTGCTGACCGGACGCTATTGTTGGCGGACCTCTCTCAAATACTGGGTTCTCTTCGGCGTGCAGTGTGACCCCCTCATCGAGAAGACGCGCCCCACCCTCGCCAGTTTCCTGAGAAACAACGGCTATCGCACCGGCATGGTCGGCAAGTGGCACCTCGGGCTGAGTTACCGCAAGAGTGATGGCAGCGTGGCAGAGGGCTGGGATGATGCGGACCTCACCAAGCCACTCGCCGATGGTCCGACCGATCACGGCTTTGACTTCTTCTACGGAATCTCGCGCAGCCACCCGACCTCGGGTCCGCACGGGATGAAGTTCAACGGGCCGGAGCAGAGGAAGGGACCCGGCTGGATTCACAATCGGCGGATCGTGGGGGCGACCGGAAAGGGCAAGGAACTCGACGGCTCCTACGTGCTCAATGAAATCGGTCCCAAACTGCATCAGACCAGCTTCGAGTTCCTGCGCGGTGCGAACGAAGCCGGCGAGCCCTTCTTTCTCTACTTCGCCTCTCCCAGCAATCACACCCCCCACACCCCGTGCGACGAGATCGCCGGGCACAAGGTCACGGGCGCCAGCAAGTTCGTGAACGGAAAGCCCACCGGCAAACAACGACTCGACTTCGTCTACGAAAACGATGTGCAGGTCGGGCTCCTTCTCGACTACCTCCAGAACCAGGACGACCCGCGTCGACCCGGACACAAGCTCTTCGACAACACCCTCTTCATCTTCGCGAGTGACAACGGCTCCGAGAACAAGTCGAAGACCTGCACCGGGCCGCTCCGCAGCAACAAGGGATCCACCTACGAGGGCGGACACCGCACGCCCTTCTTTGCCTGCTGGCCCGCGGGGGGACTTGACGATGGCCAGCCCAAGACCAAGGGGAGGACCTCCAACCGTCTACTCTCCCTCAATGATCTCTTTGCCACCTTCGCCGAGATCCTCGGCAAGCCGCTGCCCAATCTCGCCAAGGGAGAGATTGGCGCGGAGGACAGTTTCTCGCAACTTGCGGCCATGCGGGGGAAGAAAGTTGGGCCTCGTCCGCCGGTGTTTCCCAACGATCACAACGAAGCCTCCAAGAAGAACAGCGAGAAGCGCGCGGTGGTCGCGGTGCGCTCGAACGCCACTCCGCTCAAGGGCCAGTGGAAGCTCTTCCTCGATCACCGCTTCGCGACCAAGGGGGAACTCCACCCCATCGAGCTTTATAACCTCGCCACCGATCAGCGCGAGCAACGCAACCTCCTCACCGACCTCAAGGCCAAGCCTGCCCTCGACTTCCTCCTCTCCGAAGCGAAGAATGCCAAGGGTGACCAGGGACATACGCGCTGAGGGCTCCCATCCACACTCTCGAGACACCCCCCACCCGCGCGCGCTCATGGTCGAACGCCATGAGCAATTCAGACGTTGCTTGACCGAAAAACTTCTGGCTTACGCCCTCGGCCGCAAGTTGGCAATCGGCGACCGATCGAGCACGGACACCATCCTTGGTGATCTCCAGAAGGACGAGACAGGGCTCCATGACCTCCTCCGCATGATCGTGCAGAGCGACATCTTTCGAGCAAATTAGACCCTGGATCCGGAACCCCGGGAGAAACGGCACTACTTTGCGGGCTTTCGCTTGGGCGGGTTCGCGGTGGCATCCCAGCGGTAGCTCTCACCTTCGAAGAGGAGATGGCGCCTGCGATTGAGCTTCGTCCCGGGCTTGGCAAATGACTTCGGCGCGGACTTCTTCAAGCGGGCGATGACTTTGGCGTGCTCCTTTTTCGGAGCGAGATTCTCCCACTCGTTGGGATCAGACTGCACGTCGTAGAGCTCTTCGCTTCCGTCGTCGTAGTGGATATAGCGCCAGCGCTGATTGATGATCGCATAGGCGCCGGGATTCATGTGGGGGAGGAGGACGTCGCGATCGACGGCCTTCTTGGGGTCGGCGAGGGCCGCGGCGAGAGAACTTCCCTCCAGAGATTGCGTGGGTTTCGCAAGACCGCAAAGATCGACCAGGGTGGGATACATGTCGATGAGACTGACCGTCTTGTCGATGCGGGCGCCTTTCGCAACTCCGGGCCCCGCCCAGATGAAGGGGACACTCGAAGTGCGCTCCCAGAGGGTGTGCTTTCCCCAGTCGCCCTTTTCACCGTGGTGGTATCCGTGGTCACTCCACAGGACAACGATGGTATTATCGGCATGGGGACTCTTCCGCAAGGCGGTGAGGAGCCGTCCGATCAGGGCATCGGCGTAGCTCATGCAGGCGAGGTAGCCGTGGATGGCATCCTCAACCGCATCGAGCTCGACAAGGCGTTGATGGATCTTCGAGCGATTGGTTTTGATTCTGCGGATCTTGTCCGGAAGGTCCGCGAGGTCGTCGGCCTTGTAGGGTGGCGGCTTGATCTTGGCGGGATCATAGAGATCGAAGTACTTTTTCGGACAGTAATTCGGAAAGTGCGGGGCGTAGAATCCAACCGCGAGGAAGAAGGGATCGTCGTGTTTCTCCTCGAGCTTGGAGACCGCCCAATTGGCACGGATGGTGTCCGTCATCTCCTCCTCCCGCTTGTTGGGAACAGCACCCCACTCAAGGAAGAGGCCGCCCGTGATCTCGCGACCCCGGTTGTAGATGCTGCTGGGGTGCGGTTGCGGAATGGGGGTCCCTTCGCTCCACGAGTCGAGCGGCCAACCGATTTCGCGCTGGCGTTTTGAGCGGACGAAGAACTCGTTCCAACCGCGCTGGTCGACGTAGCCGGCTGGATGATGGAAGAGCTTGCCGGCCCCAAAGGTTTGGTAGCCGCCCTTCTTGAAGCTGACTTGCAGGGGGCGCAGCTCAGGGTGGTCGTAGAAGTAGACCTCGTTGTTGTAACAACCGGTGGTGGAGGCGAACTGACCGGTGAAGATGGCGGAGCGCGAAGGAGCGCAGAACACTCCGGCGGTGTGAGCATTGGTGAAGTTGACCCCGCGCGCGGCGAGGGCGTCCATGTTCGGAGTAAGGGCTCGCGGGGTGGCCCCCAGGCAACCAATCCAGTCGTTCATGTCGTCGACCGCGATGAAGAGGACATTGGGACGGGAGCCTGGAGCCGCGGAGGAGGACGCGGGATGGAATGCGGCGAGCAGGACTACAAGGGCGAGGAGATAGTTGTTCATGATCTTAGTTTTTGGCGGCGTTCGCAGCGTTCGTTTCGCGGTTCGCCAAGTGTGCGCGCATCTCCATCAGGATTGCTTTCTGCTGCTTCGAGCGCGCGAGATTGTGGTGCTCCTCGATGTCGTTGACAAGATCGTAGAGCTCCTCGCCATCCGCCCATTTCGCGTAGCGCCAGCGCTGGGTGCGGATCGCCTTGCCCAGTTGTTTTCCCCGCGAGACCACGGTGTAAACGACGTCCTTCCCTGGCGCCTTCGCATCCTTGAGCATCGGAACGAGGCTTCGCCCCTGAAGAATATCCGGCGCTTTCAAGCCACACAGTTCCGTCAGGGTGGGAAAGTAGTCCACCATCTCAACCAGTCCTTCACTGGACGAGCCGGCGGTGGTCATGCCCGGAACGCGAACGATCAGCGGCACCCGGTTACAAACTTCAAAGAGGGTCACCTTCCCCCACATGAAGTGTTCCCCGAGTTGGTAACCGTGATCGGAGGTGAGGATCACGATGGTGTCCTCCCACAGGCCATTCTTCTTCAGGCTCGCGAGGATCGTTCCGATCTGGGCATCGATGAAGGAGATGCAGGCGTGGTAAGCCTGCATGTAATCGCGGCGAAGCGAGTCATTTTCAATGCCGAATTCGAACCCGAACCCTTCGTAGCGCTTCACCATCGCAGACCTCGGTGCGTGATCCCAAAAATCGCTGGGAGGCTCGGTGAACTTGAGCTTCTCCCTGGGATACATCTCGAAGTAGGCATCGGGGGCAAGAAACGGGCCGTGCGGCTTGTGGATCCCAACCGCCATGAAGAAGGGCTTTTTCCCGTAGCTCTTGTTCTCGATCCATGAAACGGCCTGCTTTGCATTCTTGCCATCGGCGTGTTGCGCATCGGTGAGTCCGGACGGTCCGTAGCCCGGTTGCTGGCCCCGGGTTTGGGTCGCTACGGTCGGCAGGAACGCCTTCCACTTCTTTCGATTCTTGCGCTCCGTGACCGGGCCGTGCTTGGCCTCGAATTTCTTGCGCGCCTCCGCCTCGATCGGCATCTCGTCGTTCTTGAAGCGCACCACCTCATTCCACGCAACCTCGCCGTGATCGAACTTCTCGTTGTGAAAGACCTTGCCGGTAGCGGCGGTCCAGTAGCCTTGCTCCTTGAAGGCCTGGGGCAGGGAAACGGTACCCGGCCGCACCTTGCGAATGTCGACCGTGTTGCTCACCACTCCCGTCGACTCCGGATAAAGTCCGTGAAGAAACGAAGCACGAGAGGGACCACACACCGGATACTGGCAGTAGGCCCGACTGAAGGTCATCCCGGCCGCGGCCAGCTTGTCCCACGCCGGGGTTTTGATCTGTTGATACCCGGAGGTGGACACGTGGGTGTTCAGATCGTCGCAGACGATGAAGAGCACGTTGGGACGCTTTTCAGCCGCCAGGGAACAAGTGAGGGTCGAGACCAGGGTGGCCAGGATCAGAAGGCATTGGGATCGTTTCATATATTTGGCGAATTGGAGTAGGGGGCGAGGGCGAGGGAACACCTGTTCATGGTTTGGCCTGCCTTTTCTTGCGTGCCTCCTGCCGGGCCTTCCTGCGCTCCGCTGGTTTCTCACCGGGTTGATGGTCTCCGGGCACGATCACCGACTTGCCCTTGATGGTCAGGGTCTTGACGAGCGCGATCTGCTTGTCGATCTGTCCGCCAGGCACCGCATCCCCTCCGGGAACAAACTCGCCGAAGGGACGTCCCATGGATTTGAGATCCGCGCGAAGGAATCCGCGCATCTTCGCGAGGATTGCCACATGCTTTGGGTCCTTCGAAACATTCTTCATCTCCTCAGGATCGGCCTCCAGGTCATAGAGTTGATCGCCATCCCAGAATCCCGGGCGGTCCGCACCCCGGGTCCCGATCCCGAGCCGGCCGATGTAGGACATCGCCTTGGGAAGTCCCTCCAACTTCGAACGCTTGATCTTCTCGATCTGTTTCTGCGGATAGCGCACCGCGATGTACTTCCACTTCCTGGTGGCGACCCCGCGGGCAAATCCCATCTCGAGGTAGACATGATCACGGCCCCGGGCGCCCTCCTTGCCTCGCAGCAGTGGCAGCATGCTCCGTCCGTCGACGCGATAGCCCTCGGGCGCAGCCACGCCCGCAACCTCGAAGGCGGTCGGCACCCAGTCCACATTTTGCACCAACTCCTCGCAGGTCGAATTCGCGGGAATGTGTCCAGGCCAGCGCGCAATCATGGGAATGTTGACGCCATCCCGGGTGAAGAGCGATCCCTTCCCTCTCCGTCCATGATCGGGCGCAAACAAAACGAGGGTGTTGTCATCGATCCCAAGCTCCACCAGCTTTTTCAAGACCGCGCCCAGGGCGTCATCGATCCACGCCTCACCCGCGGTTGAACTCTCCGGGTCGAAGCCCTTCCGGGCGAGCCTCTTCCGCAACTCCTCCCGAGGGGTCATCCCCTTTGGTAAAGCCGCAAGTTTGCCGCCCCCGGAATGGAGCGGAAAATCCATCGACTTCCTCCACGATCCTTCCCCGCCGTGAAGCAGAGTGCTGCAGTAGTGCAGGTAGAATGGGCCGTCCTTGTTCTCTTCAATGAACTCGAGGGCGGCCTCCGTGGTCCACTCCGGGTTGTGGTGATTATAGGGCGAGCTCATGTTGCCGGAGTAAACGTGCTTCGCCCACGAGAACCCGAGATTTTCGATATAGCGCCGCATCACTCTCTCGTTGTGAGCGAAGAGAGCGCTCGTCTTGGGACTGTCGGAGAGGCCTTTCCTGGGAAGAGACCGGAATCCGTTCTCGCCTTTGAAAAATTCCGGGAAATCGAGCTCGGACTCGATGTGAAATTTCCCCACCCACCCGGTGGTGTAGCCCCCTCGACGAAGGGCAGCTCCGACATTCATGCCATCTGCTTCGAGGGCCATGTTGAAGTTGGGATGACCCTGCCGCCCAGGCCCCCCACAAGCTTCACGGTAACGCTTGCTGGTTGAGTTGCCGGCAAACCGTCCGGTCGCAAACCCATAGCGCGAGGGAGTGCAGACTGCGCTGCTGACGTAGGCCTGCGTGAACTTCATGCCCTCGGCCGCCATGCGGTCCAGGTTTGGCGTGTAGGTCTTGCCGCCAAAGGCGCCGATGCTCTCCCGATCCTGATCGTCGATCAGGAAGAGAATGATGTTCGGCCGATCGGCGGTGAGGGCTGTCGTGACCAGGAGCGGGAGGAGGGGCAGAATCGAGAACAGGGCGCGGGTCATGGTCTTGGCGGCGGAAAGGCAGAGATTGGCATCGCAGGAGAAAACGTCCGCATTTTCGAAAAGGTAACGGGAAAATGATCGCGGGACCGGCGCGAATAGCGAACATTCCGCGTTACCTCTGTCCCATTCTCGCCGTTATCCTATGAGTTTGCCCATGGCTTCGAACGATTCAACCGCTGAGTTCATTCAGCTCCTGACGAGCCACCAGAGCCGATTGTACGCTTATGCGCTTTCGTTGCTGGGCAATCGCCAACAGGCCCAGGATGTCATGCAAGAGACCAATCTCGTCCTTTGGCGCAAGGCGGATCAGTTCCAACCAGGCACGAATTTCGCAGCGTGGATGATGAAGGTCGCCTACTATCAGGTCCTGGATCATCGGCGCAAACTCAACAAGCAGGCCATCTTCATCGGAGACGACGAGTTCCTGGACAAGCTCGCCGAGGAGGCCTCCGATTCCAGCGAGGTGATGGAAGAGCAACGGGACGCCTTGCGCGCTTGCCTCGAGAAACTACCGGACCGGCAGCGGGACCTCGTGCGCCGGCGCTATTCAGAGGGAGCCTCGATCAAGTCGGTTGCCCAGCAGATCGGCAGCGTCGCCAGCGCGGTCAAGCAGACCCTCTATCGCGCACGAACCAGTCTCATCGACTGCGCGCGTCATCACATGCGGGAACAAGCATCATGAGCGAGCCCTCTAACAATCCTTCGCACGAATTCGACGACCTGCTTGCGGGCTTGATCGATGATGAGCTGACGCCGGGGCAAGGGCAGCGGCTTGCCGAAATCGTTCAATCGGATTCCGCAGCCCGCGCGGTGTTCCTCGACCACTGCCAACTCCACGCCGCCCTCGCGTGGGAACACGGCGTTCTGAGCGGAATGGACTTTCCCGAAGAGGTCACCGTGTCAGCGCGCTCCAAGTGGACTCGTCCCCTCGCCTTGGCAGCCGGTCTGGTGTTGATGGCAGTTCTCCTGTGGCAGGGATTTGCTCCGACCGTTCGGAGGAACGAATGGAACTCCCGGGAGGTGGTGGGAACCCTGAGTCGCAACGCGGGAGGACATCTGCGCGTCCCGGCAGTGGAAATTGAACTTGCCCAGGGCGACGCTCTGCGCGTCGGCGAGTACGAACTCACCGAAGGGCTCGCGCAAATCGTCCTCAAGAACAACGTCATCGTTCTCGTGGAGGCTCCGGCGCGATTCAGCGTGAAATCTTCGAAACTGCTCGCCCTCTCCGAAGGACGACTGTCGGCCAAGGTCCCGCCGGAAGGGATTGGATTCACGGTTGTGACTCCGAACGCCGAGGTCATCGATCACGGCACCGAATTCGGGGTCGAGGTCGCGGCGGGAACGGGCAGCGAGATTCATTGCTTTCAGGGAGATGTCGAAGTGAAACCCAGGAAGACCTCGATGGGATCATTCCACTTGCTGACCGATCAGGCCACCCGGGTGGACAGTGTTTCAGGAACTCCCTCCGGCATCGCCCTCGCTCCGGAACGTTTCCTTCGCCAACTTGACGAGCCTCAACGAAGATACTCGCGTCAAATTCGTGATCTGAAGCCGGCCCTCTACTTCCGCATGGGCGTCAGCGATGACGGCGTCACCCTGGAGGACAAATCGGGGGGATCGAATCATGGCCGCATCGAGGTCGGATCGATGAGACGACCACCATTCTCCCCGGGCCGGCACGGCGCCGCACTTCGCTTGCGCGGACCAGCCAGCGGCGCCTATGCGGTTGTCCCGGACTATCCCAAGGCGACCAACAACCAGCTCTCGGTCGTGGCTTGGGTGCTGGCGGAGTCCCGCTCCCGCTGGGCGAGCATCGCGAAGAACTGGGCTCCCGGCGAGGTCGGGCAGTTTCACTTCGGGCTCTTGCACGATCAGGGCGGCCTCGAGGTCCAAGTCATCGGGCGCGACAGCGAGCCAGTGCAGGTGATGGAGTCGGAGCCTTTTCCCATCAACGAGTGGCAGCACGTCGCCTTTGTCGCGGACGGCGAGTCGCTTCGACTCTATCGCAACGGCGTCGAAGTTGCCAAAGCCTCCTCCTCCGGATTGGCATCGCCCACCATCAAGGCGATGGGAATCGGGGCGAAGCTCGCGGGGAGTGACGGGCAGAACGAGCGAGCAGTCTCCGGATTCTGGCACGGTCGCATCGATGAATTCGCCCTCTTCAATCACGCTCTCGATCAGGAAACCATTCGGGCACTCTACGAAACCGAGGCTATCGTCGACAGCAACGCCAGGAGCAATCCGTGAAGCGCGGATCCTGTCTCAATGAGAACGTGACCCGTCTCCGTTCTTAACTCCGGTAAGTAGAATGAAGCAGAACATGAAACCGATGGTCTCTTTGGTGGTTGCGGCGAACCTCATGGCTGTGACCGCGATGGCGGGAGTGGTGGCGGCGTGGGACTTTGGAGAGCGTCGCCAATCGGGAGTGCTCACCCCGGGTTGGACCACCGTTAGTTTTGCGACCATGACTGACGGCACCGGCTCTACCGTCAATGGGGTCAATGTCAAGTTGACCGGCGGTTCTATTCTGGATGAAGCAAACCAGATCAACGAGTTTGTAAGTTTCGTTGTGGATGGAACGCCGCTGGTGAGCGTTTCGAGTACCGATAAGGGGCATCAGAGAGTGTATGAGGATTTCTTCGCCAATGTCCGGACGGGGGATCCAACATATACCATTTCGGGACTCACGGCGGATCAAGGCTACACCATTCAGTTTCTTGGCCACTTTAATGGTGAACAACAGATCACGGTAAAGCAGGACGGTGTCCCCCAGGGGCCCATCCAGTTGGCCGGAAATGCCACGGCGGGTGAGGTGGTCTATTCGGTTCACTATTCGTTCACCGCCACCGCGGGTGATACCGATGTTGAATTCACGTTCGACGGAGCAAGCTCAGGTGATGATCACCAGTATGGGCCTGCAGGTCTGGTGGTGGCCCAAGCGACGGTGGTTCCAGAGCCAGTGGCCCCAGACCCTCCTGTCATCACCCGGGTCGGCATTGAAGACGGCGGAAGCACCTTCTCCTTGAGCTGGACGTCCATGGTCGGGCAACAATTCGATCTCTTGAATAGTGATGGCCTGTCGAATTGGACCCGCGTCGTGGAAAACCTGCCCGCTTCGGCAACGAACGAAACCAGCTATGGGTTTGAGATCGATGCGACCAAAGAGAGGCAGTTCTACAAGGTGGGACTGAGAGAGCAGCGCAAGCCGAATGTGATCATGTTGTTCGCAGATGACCTCGGCTATGGAGATATCGGTTGCTATGGGCATCCCTACGCGAAAACTCCAAACCTCGACAAGCTTGCCACCGAAGGCACGCTCTTCCGCAAGTTCAATGTCACCGGCGTCACCTGCAACCCCAGTCGAACCGGGCTCCTGACCGGCAGACATCCGAAAAGTTTTCCGCAGTCCACCGCCGACGTTGGCTTCCAGGGACGGGTGACGATCATGGAACTGCTGAACGACGCGGGCTACAAGACGGGCCATTTTGGAAAATGGCACATCGGCCCCGATGAATCCAACGGCACCTACGGGATTGATGATATCATCGTGAGCGGAGGGGGTGGGAACCACGAGCTCGGCAGGGATCAAAGGATCTATGACAATGCCATCGCGTTCATCGAGGCCAACAAGGACATCCCATTTTACATGAATGTGATGGGCCGAGTCACCCATAGCCCCGTCGATCCTCGTCCCGAGCTGGTCGAAAGCGCGGGATTTAGCGATCTGGTCATCGACCGCAATGCCTTCAGCGGACAACAGCTTCAGGGCAGGTTTGATCAAATCATCGCAAGCGGAGGAAACATCGACACCGGCATGGCGAATTATGTGACCGAAGTATTTTATCTCGATCAGTTCATCGGTGACTTACTCGCGAAGCTGGATGAATTGGGACTGCGCGAGAACACCATCGTTGTGTTCTCCAGCGATCAAGGCGCAGCGGTGCCGCACCTTGACCCCCCGGTGCCGGCCAAGGAATACAACCTGGTAGGCTGGTCTGGCGGGCTCAGGGGGCAGAAGCACGACCAGCATGAAGGAGGGATCCGATCGCCCTTCATTATTCGCTGGCCCGGTCATGTTCCCGCCGGAAAGATCAACACTGATTCCATCACATCCGCTCTGGATTGGCTGCCAACGCTGTGCCGCATCGCCGATGTCCCGATTGATCCGACTCAGTTTCACGGCGAAGACGTGCTGGACATCTGGATGGGATCGGACCGCTCACGCAATGGTCCGCAATTCTGGAACAGCTCCATGAAAAAAGACGACTGGCGCATCTATTTTCAGGGCGGCGGCACGACGGCAGTTGAGCTCTTCGACTTATCCACCGACCTTTCCGAAACCAACAACCTGTTGAATGAGCGCCCGCAAATCGTCGCCGAACTCACCAGCATCTGGCGGGACTGGAAAGCGGCCTTACCTTAGCAGATCCTCGCTCTCTATCAGGAAACCACTCGGGCACTCCACGAAACCGAAGGTGAAGTCGACGGCAAAGCCAAGACCGATCCTGTCTCAATGTTCCGCAATCAGAGTCATGAAATCCATCATCGCGATCCTCATTTCAGCCTCCTTCCTGACCGCCGAATCCTCCGCGCAGGACAATGCCGGCACATCCAAATCCACGACCACGAGTCCCAACATTGTCGTGATCCTGACCGACGACCAGGGCTACGCGGACATCAGTTTCAACACGCATCATCCCGCGGAAGTCGCCACTCCGCACATGGACTCCCTCGCGAAGGAAGGGGTCTTCTTCACCAACGCCTACACCAGCGGACATGTCTGTTCGCCGACGCGGGCCGGTCTCATGCTCGGGCGCTACCAACAGCGGGTCGGGGTCTACACCGCGGGTGATGGCGGACGGGGATTTGATCCCAAGCTGCCGATTTTCCCCGCCTTCCTTCCCAAGGAATATACCAGCACCGCGATCGGAAAATGGCACCTCGGACTCGATGATGATTTTCCCACCTTGAAGTGGCACGCCGTGAACCGCGGCTTCGACCAGTGCTACAAGTTCATGGGGCGCGGCGGCCATGACTACTTCAGCCTGAAGGGTGTCAACAACAACGACTACAATCCGATCTATCGGAACAAGACGCGCCTCAAGGATGAGGACTACGAAGGATACATGACAACCCGCCTGACCGAGGAAGCGGTGGCCTTCATCGACCGCGAGAAGGCGAACCCGTTCTTCCTCTACCTCGCCTACAATGCCGTGCATGCCCCAGCGCAGGCGCCGAAAGAGGACATCGCACGTTACCAAGAGAAGTTTCCCGGCCTCAGCAACAAGCGCGCCATCCTCATGGCGATGCTTCATCACCTCGACCTCGGAGTCGGCGCGGTGGTCAAGAAACTGAAGGACGAAGACCTCTGGGAAAACACCTTGCTCATCTTCCTCACCGACAACGGCGGCTCGAAGGCGATGGAAGCCAACAATGGCATCCTGCGCGGATTCAAGGGCAGTCTCTACGAAGGCGGAGTCCGCACTCCCTGGGTTGTGAGCTGGCCGGCCAAATTCAAGGGCGGTCGCACGATCGACACGCCGGTGATCTCGCTCGACATCCTTCCCACTGCGCTCGACGCCCTCGGAGTCGCGCCGCCAAGCAAGACCCCTTTCGATGGCAAGAGCCTCCTGCCCCTGCTCGTCGACGGCGCCATGAGCCACCACTCCGAACTCTACTTCAACAGCGGTCTCCCCAAGGGCGAGTGGGCGGTTCGCCAGGGCAATTGGAAAGCGCACGGCTTCAAGGAGAAGTTCGAACTCTACAACCTCTCGAAAGATCCCTCCGAAGCAAATGACCTTGCGCCCACCCAACCGGACAAGGCCCACGAACTGGTCCAGCTGCACAAACGCTGGCTCAAGGAGATGGTCGCTTCCGCTTCCAAGGGAACATCGACTCCTCCCCAAGCCGATCCGGCCGAACCGAAGCTGAGCAAGGAGGAGCGCTTGAAGAGGCGGGAAGAACGCAAGAAGGCGCGGGAAAAGAAGAACGAGCCCCCCTCGTAGCTCGCCGCCTGGGATCTTCGCCCCAAAGATCAGCAGGCCACTTTCTTTTCAACTGAAACAGCATCTGCGCGGCAGGAATCGACCCACGCTGCGAGGTCCTTCTCGGACTGGCGGACCGACCCGTCTCTTCGTGTTGCTAACGCTTCTGCTTAAAGAGCCAGGTCATGAAATCCGGCTCCTTGTCGCAGCGGTCGCCGCTAGTTTCCGTGGATCCATTTTCTGCGCCAACAATCATCTTGCCCGAGACGGCATGCTTGTCGCCCGCCCAGGTTGTGAGCTTCATCGTTCCGCCCAGCTTTTTCATTTCGGCCAAAACCTCCCGGTCTTTCGCAATGGGGCAAACCCCGTCCTTGTCACCATGAAACGCCCAGATCGGCAGATCCTTGATCGTTGCCGGATTGATAAACTTCTCCGACGTCCTCCGACCGCTACCGGCCGACGGCGCCGCCGCTGCGAAATAGCCAGGATCGAGCTGAATGAAAATATAGGTTCCATGCCCGCCCATGGAATGCCCCAGGACGTAGATGCGATCCATGTCGACCGAGGGCAACCCCTTGATGAGCGCCTTGATTTTTTTCAGGTGCTCCGCATTCCACAGTCCAGCGGCCTGGGGCGCCACCACGTAGCAGGGAAAATCCTTCCGCCGCTGCTTCTCCGCCAACTGCTTGTTCCAGTCCTTCAGCTGCTTGTCATTGTTGGTTCCCTTTCCACCCGCGCCATGCAGCGAAACGATCACCGGGTAGCTCTTCTTCGAATCAAACCCCAGCGGCTTCATCACCCGGCACGGCATTCCCTCAAACACCTGGGGTTCATACGAGGCATTCCAGCGCTCCGGCGCGCCTGCCGCGCATCCGGCAACCAACAATCCCAAAAATACGATTCGCTTCAACAGGTGTCTGGTTTTCATAGTAAGATCTCTCTCTACTGCGTCATGACCGGACGATCCCAGTCGCGGCTGGTTTTATTTGCGGCCTTGGCAGGTTTTTTGACCGTCACGATTTTGGCGGCAGGATCAAACAGAGCCCACTCGTCGGTACGGAAGGGGGAGGCGGGAATGCCTTCCTTGTTGTAGAGCAGGTTGCGCTGCGAGGGGTTCATCGCCCAAGCGTAGCGCACGGCAACGGGCTTGGAAACTCTTGGGCGACGAAACGATGACGGTGTCGCCCTTGATCACGGCGTCGGCCCATTGCCACTTCCGGTCCGCGCCTGCAATGGCAAAGGCATCGAGCATGCCGGGCTTGCCGGGAACCATCCCGCTTCCGACCGAGTCGAAGTAGAGGACGATCTGGTTGCCGTCGATGGTTTGTTTTCTGAAGCTTGGGCCTGCAGCGACGATGTCCTTGCCGTAGGTCTGCTTGAGCGCGAGGTAGGCGTGGCGGATGCCGATGGGCTTTTTGTTCTTGGGATGTAGCGCCACCAAATCGCCGGTCTCTGCAACAACCTCGCCAACGGATCCTGGATTCCTTGGCGCCAGGGAGCTCCACGCACCGGCATCGACCGTATGACCCGGAAACTCGGCTACATGCCCAGTCTCCATCCCGGTGAGGCCGAAACGGAACCCCTGGTCGATTCCTTTGAACGTCGCCAACCGGTGGCGGTGACTCTCTCGCGCCTTTGACAACTGGGCTCTCTCCGAATTGGCAAAAGACCTCGGCAAGAAGAAGGACCACGAACAATTTGCGTCGCGGAGCAGTGAATACAAACGGACCTGGCATCCGAAACACCGCCTGTTCATGCCGAAAGACAGCGCCGGAAAATGGAGCGACATCAATCCCAAGTCCGCCGGTGGACTCGGCTTCCGCGACTACTTCGACGAGAACAACGGCTGGACCTATGCCTGGCTCGTCCAGCACGACATCCCCGGCCTGATGGAACTGCTCGGCGGCCCCAAGGCGCTGGCCGCCCGGCTTGATCAACTCTTTCGCGAACCGCTGGGAATGAAGCGCAGCGATTTCTACGTCAATGGATCGAACTCCACCGGGATGGTGGGTCAGTTCTCGATGGGCAATGAGGTCTCCTTCCACATTCCCTATCTCTACAACCACTGCGGCGCTCCCTGGAAGACGCAGCAACGCACCCGCTTCCTCCTCGAGGTCTGGTTCAAGGACAACATTTTCGAAACGCCTGGCGACGAAGATGGCGGAGCCCTCGGCGCCTGGGTCGTCTTCACCTCGATGGGATTCTATCCCGTCACTCCGGGTATCCCGGTCTACACCATCACCAGCCCCATCTTCTCTGAAGTCGCCATCCAACTCCCGGAAAACCGCGTCTTCAAAGTCTCCGCTCCGGGCTCAAGCAGGCGGAACAAATACATCCAAAGCGCCCGCCTGAACGGTGAAGTGCTCTACCGCCCCTTCATCACCCACAAC
The DNA here is from genome assembly GCA_046581525.1 of Roseibacillus sp. Classification (GTDB taxonomy): domain Bacteria; phylum Verrucomicrobiota; class Verrucomicrobiia; order Verrucomicrobiales; family Akkermansiaceae; genus Roseibacillus_B. The sequence continues at coordinate 83,802 of JAYGGC010000173.1, forward strand.
CAGATCATGGTCGGTGGCGAACTCACCCTCGAACTAGGCGAAAAACCGAATCGCGCGTGGGGCTCCTTAGCGGGACGCCGCGCTCTGGAGGTCGATCAAAAGTAAGATCTGAGGATTCTTCTCAGTGTTGTCCGACCCTTGTTTCCCTCAGGAAATCAATTGAGGAATCACCTCCCCGCCAAACTGCGATAACTGCTTGAAGCGGCCACCGCTGAAGTAGGTCAAGCGGTTGTCATCAAGTCCGAGCAAGTGGAGCAGGGTCACATGAACATCGCGAATGGGATGAACGATTTCGACCGCTTCTTTTCCAATCTCGTCGGTGGCTCCCACCGTCGTGCCTCCGGCGACTCCGCCGCCGACGAACCACATGGTCATGGCCTTGGCGTTGTGATCGCGACCGTAGGCTTCGCCCCCTTGCCGAAAGCCGTTGTCCGGAGTACGGCCAAATTCTCCACACCAGACGATCAGGGTGTCATCGAGCAAGCCTCGTTGCTTGAGATCCTTGATCAGCCCCGTAATCGGTTTATCAACGCCCTTGATTCGGGCGCCATGAGCGCGCTCCAAAAAATCGTGCGAGTCCCAGCCCCCGGTGTAGGCCTGAACAAAGCGGACGCCTTTCTCAACCAGGCGCCGTGCGAGCAGCAACTTGCGACCAAAGGAGTCCGTGTCTTCATTTCCGAGACCATACAGTTCCTTGGTTTTCTCATCCTCCTGATCGATTTCCAGGATACCCGGCACCTGCATCTGCATGCGGAATGCCAACTCGTAATTCTCCATCCGAGCTTGCAGTTCGTCGTGCCAGGGATGCTTCTCCAGGTGATCGCGGTTGACACGGTCGAGCAGATTCAAGTTCTCCCGCTGATGTCCCGCGGTAATTCCGGCCGGGGGCTTGAGATCGAGGATGGGGCTTCCTTGCGGCCGCAGCGGCGTGCCCTGGTAATGCGCCGGCAGGAATCCATTCCCCCAGTTGGGAGAACCCCCTTGCGGGTAGGAAAGGTTGGGCAGAACAATAAATCCGGGCAGGTCCTGATTTTGAGTTCCTAGTCCGTAGGTCACCCAGGAACCCAACGCCGGGTCACCGCCGAAACGGTTGCCCGTGTTCATATGGAACAAGGCGGTGGGGTGATTGACCGACTCCGCCTGGCAGCCGCGATAGAAACAGATGTCATCGGCGACATCGGACAGGTGCTGCCAAGGCTCGCTCATCCAGGCGCCCGACTGACCTACTTGACGCGCCTTCCAGGGGCTCCGCACATAGTAGCGCGTTCCCAGCTCCATGGCCGATTGGGCCTCTCCGGTCTGGGTAAACCGCTGCCGGTGCAGGTCGTTCAACATTGGTTTCGGATCGAAGGTGTCAATGTGGCTCGGCCCCCCTTCCATCATGAGAAAAATACAATTCTTTGCCCTGGGTGGATGGTGAGGTTTCTTCAGCGCCAGCGGGCCGGGAGCGGATTTCGCGGCATTCGCTTGCGCTGACATCATGCCGGCAAGAGCCACACTTCCCAGACTGGCGCCCATGCCATAGATAAAGTCACGACGGTTGAGCGACATGGCCGTCCTTAAGTCCTCAAGCTGCGCCCGTTTCAATTTCTTGTTCATCTTCTTCGGAGTCTAGTAGACATAAATGAATTCGTTTGAATTGAACACGACCAGGCACACCTCAGCCAGCGCACGAGTGGTGGCATCTACGTCGCCCATTCCTGGATCGGGCACATAGTCATCGAAGCTAAAAAGCCGTTCCGTAAATTCGAAGGACTTTCCCGTCAATTCGTCCACCGCAGAACGCGTCACTTCCCTGGGGAATGATCTCGGTTCAAAAGTGAGCCCGTCATGGCGCTCTTCCATGCTCTTCCAATGTGCCAAATAGAGGGTAGGTTCAGCGAGATTCGGCTTGCGGCCATAAGCGCGAAGGAACAGGTCCTCGATGACAGCCTTACGACTCTTGTTCTTCGCGAGCAAATCGAGGGCGGTGGCGATGGAACGGTTGAGGGTGTCCTCGCCATTGAACAAACTGAATACCTGGGGGGTCACCGTGGAATTCCGCCTGGCTTCACAGGACTCCTCCGGACTGGGCTGATTGAACACCTCCATCATGGGATTGAGCAGGCCTCTGGCTTTTTTGGCGTAAACGGAACGACGGTTTCTTTGCTCGGGCGTGCGCGCTGGCTCATAGGCAGCGGCAAAGGATCCCATGATTTGCCGGGGTTGCAGGGCGACATCCATATTGATTTCCGGAAGGGCCGGCAATCCCCCGACCAATGGATTCAACTCGCCCGACACATAAAGCATGCTGTCGCGCAGTTCTTCCGCACTCAACCGACGATGTTTGAACAAGGCATAGGATTGTCCCTTGGGATCTCTCTCCGCCAAACGATCGCGCTGCGTGTGTTCGGTCGAGCGACGGTAGGCGAGGGAGGACATGATGAGTCGATGCATCTCTTTGACCGACCAGCCTGATTCAATAAACCGGGTGGCAAGATAATCCAGCAGCTCGGGATGGGATGGTTTGCCTCCCATCGCGCCAAAGTTGTTTGGCGTGTTCACAATTCCCTGACCAAAATGATAGCTCCAGATACGGTTGGCCATCGATCTGGGAACCAGGACGTTCTTGGGACTGGCCAACCACTTGGCAAACGCCAGACGACGTCCTTGGGGCGTCTCAGGAATGGAATTCCAATCCGTGGCAGCTTGGCGATCATTTGAATCGGGGAGTGCGCTAAGGACACCCGGTTTCACTTTGGCACCGCGAGCAAAAGGATCTCCTCCGGTGAGAATGTGGGAGACTTCCATTTCGCCCCCACTCATAGGGTCCTCTGGCATTCCAACCATCTTGCCAGATATCAACGGAGTTTCTGGAGACACGCCGCTGTATACGGAGAGCACGTAGGGTTCAAACTTGTTCATTTCGAACGTGGTTCGCAGCTTGTTTTTGCGTCCCACCATTTGTCTACCGATTTCTTCAAAGGTTAATCCCAGCCCAAGAGGTGGCAGCTTCTCAGCAGGAATACCCAGGTTGGCGAGTTGGCCTCGTCCCTTGATTGGAATGTCCTTTTCAAGGCACCACTTCTTAACCGCCGCAGCCTCCTTGACGCTCAATACATCACGCATGTCGGTAAAATACTGGAGCCTCTTTTCCATGATTTCCTTTTCCTCAAAACCGGTGATGGTTTCGTACTCCTTAAATGGAATGGTCCGATCAACAAACTGCGTGGCGGCAAACACGGATTGAATACGGTAATAATCATTGGTCGGAATCGGATCGAACTTATGGTCGTGGCA